>NZ_CBFHHX010000003.1:60226-215415 GCF_965655845.1 Candidatus Salinivivens marinus | reverse complement strand
ATAAATACATTGAAAATGTTATTATTCCAAAAGTCAAAAGTTGTGAATAAAAAGGCTATGTTTCCCGTGACCCCCTCTTACCTTTTTGTGACCCAGCTTGTGACCCAGACACCCCCGAAAGGGGTTAAGCTATTGATTTATATGGAAAAAAGGTGGCGCGGTTGACGGGGCTCGAACCCGCGACCCCCGGCGTGACAGGCCGGTACTCTAACCAACTGAGCTACAACCGCGTTGTAGGCTGTTTATTGATATGACTGACTTCCGTCAAGCGCTCAATTAATCAAATATGTTTTTTTCTTTAATTTAACTTTTTTACAGTTTTCTAGTGGATGTGTGTCTGTAGAAGTCATCTATTAAAAGCCGCGAGGTTGATATTTTAACTAAATAGAAACTTTTTTCTAATTTTTTCTAATAAAAAGTTAAACTAAAAAAAACAATGGTTGAATAAAACAAATTACACCCCACTTGTTTAAGGATAAAAACGACACATCTAAATATTATCGAACATCTTGTCGAGCAGCAAAACGGTGAATAAAATGTCCAGTAAAACAAACCTGTATCCAGTACTTCCTCTTCGTGACATAGTGGTTTTCCCAAATATGGTAGTACCTCTGTTTGTTGGCAGAGAAAAATCCGTAAAAGCTCTTGAAGTAGTTATGTCAGAGGACAAAGAAATTTTGTTGTCTAGCCAAATAGATGCGACGGATGATGATCCAAGCAGTGAGGGCATATACAAGGTTGGTGTTTTAGCAAATGTCTTGCAACTGTTAAAACTTCCAGACGGGACAGTCAAAGTGCTGGTAGAAGGTAATAAAAGGGTAAAAATTTCCGACTTCAGCAAAAATGATGAATTTTTTGAGGCATATGCGGAGGAATTGTCAGAAGATGAAGGGGATACTGAAACAATTAAAGCACTCCAAAAAACAATTGCCTCTGAATTCGAAAAATATGCAAAGATAAAGAAAAATGTTCCAGAGGAGGCCTTAGCTTCCGTGGCTAATGCAGAAGACCCGCGTCAACTGGTTGACTTGATAGCTGGACATCTTGGAATTGAAGTTGAAGAAAAACAGAAATTATTAGAAAATCTGGTGATAAGTGAGCGTTTGGAACAAGCTTACTCCCATATGCAAAGTGAAGTAAGCGTTTTGCAGGTCGAAAAAAAGATAAAAACCCGTGTAAAGTCACAAATGGAACGTACTCAGCGGGAGTATTATCTAAACGAGCAAATGAAAGCCATTCAGAAAGAACTCGGTGATGGCGAGGATGGCCAGAACGAGATTGCCGAACTGGAAGCCAAATTGAAAAATATTAAGCTGAGTAAAGAAGCTAAAGAGAAAGCAGAAGCTGAGATAAAAAAACTAAAATCTATGTCGCCCATGTCAGCAGAAGCAACCGTGGTGAGAAATTATCTTGATTGGCTTCTCTGCCTGCCTTGGGGAGCTAAATCAAGGGTGAAGAAAGATCTAAATCGTGCTCAAAAGATACTGGATGATGATCATTACAGCTTGGAAAAAGTAAAAGAACGGATTGTAGAGTATCTTGCCGTTCAACAACGAAGTAAGAAGGTCAAAGGCCCAATTATGTGCTTAGTTGGACCTCCCGGAGTGGGTAAAACTTCACTTGGCAAATCAGTAGCTAAAGCCACTGGGCGTGAGTTTATCAGAATCTCTTTAGGCGGCGTGCGAGACGAAAGTGAAATCCGAGGCCATCGCCGGACATATATTGGTTCCATGCCTGGTAAAATCATACAAGCGCTGAAGAAAGCAAAGACCACTAACCCGTTAATTCTTCTTGATGAAATTGATAAAATGGGACAGGATTTTCGTGGAGACCCTGCCTCTGCGATGCTCGAAGTTCTAGATCCAGAACAAAATAGTACCTTCGTGGATCATTATTTGGAAGTTGAGTACGATCTGTCTAACGTGATGTTTCTTACTACAGCAAATAGCTATAATATGCCTGAGCCGCTACTCGACCGGATGGAAATTGTTCCACTAGCGGGTTATACAGAAGATGAGAAAAGAGAGATCGCTCTTAGGCACCTTTTAGAAAAATCTCTCAAGAACAACGGTTTAAAAGAGAGTGAATTTTCGCTATCCGATGATGCATTGACTGCAATTATTCAATTTTACACGCGTGAAGCGGGTGTGCGCAATTTGGAACGGGAAATAGCGCGGCTGGCACGTAAAGTTGTTACAAAAATTGTAAAGAAAGAAATTCAGGCCGTGAAAATTACGGAAGAAAATTTATCTGATTATTTGGGAGTAAGAAAGTTTAAGTATGGGCTAGCGGAATTACAGGATCAAATTGGAGTGGTCACCGGCCTGGCTTACACATCTGCGGGTGGAGATCTGTTGCAGATAGAGGCTTTGAAGTTGCCGGGTAAAGGTAGAATGAAAACGACCGGTAAGCTTGGTGATGTAATGAAAGAGTCAATCGATGCGGCCAGTTCATACGTAAGGTCTATTAGCCCGAAGATAGGAGTGAAGCCGACACGTTTTGACAAGCTGGATATTCACGTTCATGTACCGGAGGGAGCAACACCTAAAGATGGGCCCAGCGCAGGGCTTGCGATGGTGACATCAATTGTATCCGTTTTAAGCGGTATTCCAGTGAAAAAAGACTTAGCAATGACTGGCGAAGTCACGCTACGGGGCAATGCGTTGCCGATAGGTGGTTTAAAAGAAAAACTTTTAGCTGCCTTGAGAGGCGGGATAAAAACCGTTCTTATCCCTCTGGATAATGAAAAAGATCTCGCGGAAATACCAGAAAACGTAAAAGAGGGACTCAACATTTTAGCGGTATCGCATGTCGAAGAGGTATTGCAGTATGCTCTCGTCGCGGAACCTGAACCGATAGAATGGGATCCAAATTATGATGATGAACAGCAAGGCTCATCTCTTACAGATAACAAAAGTTCGCCCGGTGCAACTGCACATTAGGCTGAAAAAATAATTATGTTAGTTTTTGAACCGGATAGTTTGAAAAAATATAAAAATCTATTGCACATATTTGGAGCTTTAGATAAGACGCGGTCAGGGGTGATTAGCTCAGTTGGTAGAGCGCTTCGTTTACACCGAAGATGTCGGGAGTTCGAGTCTCTCATCACCCACCATCATAACCTGAGCAGACAAGAGCTGACCGTTACGGAATACAGCTGTAAGATAACCTGCATACTAAATGCTCAGAAACGCAAATACTTGAGCATTGTTTAAATACTTCAGAAGTATTTTAAGAAACTTTGTTCAGATCCCTAAAATCTGTGTTATCCGAGTAAATAGAGGACAAGTAAATGAAACTTGAAAATGACATAGGTGTTTGGGAACCTAATGAACTTGTTTATTCTGCAAGTGATCTCCCAACTTATTCTTACTTAGTGATAGAAGGCCAAGCTCAAATAGTTAGCCCAAGTGGGCTGCGGCTGAGTTCCATAGGATACAATGAATTGTTTGGAGAAGCATCTTTTATTCTCGGCAAAAATCGTACGGTTACTGCAATAGCTGGCGAGGATGGATTAACTGCTCGCCTTATAAAATCGGACCATTTAATAGCGAAATTAAAACAAGATATTTTTCTATCCGCGCTTGTTAGAAAACTCGAGGCAAGGCTATCAAATTCTAATGAAAAGAGCGAAGTGCTAGCAAATGGTATGAAAGATGTTTCGAGCGAAATTACTGCATTCATTGACAGTATTAATGAACGAAATTCTAATGGTAGAATTCTAATTGATAAATTGGATGAGCTAGAAAAAGAATTTGAATATCTAAAATGGAATTTCGGAATAGTTGATTAGATGTATTTCATAGTAAGAGTTTAAATTGAGCTTCACTAAATTATCCCAAATATTATCTCTCATATTCCTAGTTTTACTCACCTTAGAGTTTTTCATTCCAGGTGTGTCATTTTTATTGTTTTTATTACTAACTATTATACCGATTAATATATTGCTAATGGATAGAAACAACTAAACTTTATATTTGTTCAATATCACCCTCAGCTCGAACAGAATAAAATTCATCAACGAAATCATCAAAGCTACTTGACCTAATTGAACTCCTAATACCAGCCATAAGATCTTGATAGTACTGAAGATTATGCCAGGTTAAAAGCATAGAGCTTATTATCTCCTGACTTTTGAAAACGTGGTGTAAGTAAGCGCGACTATAATTTTTGCAAGCGGGACATGAACAATTTTCATCGATAGGCCTTGGATCATCTTGATGACGCGAATTTTTAATATTTAAGACGCCCCTATGGGTAAATATTTGGCCAGTCCTTCCTGATCTGGACGGTAAAACGCAGTCCATCATGTCAATGCCGTTTTTTACGGCGCCAACTATATCGTCAGGCTTACCAACTCCCATTAAATATCTAGGCTTTTCACTTGGAAGCAAATCAGGAGCGTATTTTAAAACTTCAAACATTTTTTCTTGTCCCTCTCCCACTGCCAAGCCGCCAACCGCGTAACCGTCAAAGCCAATTGATTTTAACGCTTCAGCACTTTCTTCTCGTTGTTCTGGGAAAACACTTCCTTGCTGGATTCCAAACAGAGACCGACCCTCTCTATAACCAAAGGCCTCTCGTGAACGCTCTGCCCATCTCATAGACATTTGCATAGAGTTCAGCGCTGTTTTTTCATCAACTGGGTAAGGTGTGCATTCATCGAAGCACATTAAAATATCGCTACCAAAGAGACTTTGCAACTCAATTGATCTTTCTGGAGTAATTAAATGGATTGAACCATCTATATGCGACTTGAACTTAACACCCTTTTCACTAATTTTTGTTAGAGCAGACAGGGACATCACCTGAAAACCTCCACTATCAGTGAGTATCGGATATTCCCAGTCCATAAACTTGTGAAGGCCACCAAGCGAGGCTATGCGCTCCGCTGTTGGTCGCAACATTAAATGATAAGTATTACCAAGTAAAATGTCTGCACCTGTAGAGCGAACAGAACTTGGCAACATCGCTTTAACTGTGGCAGCTGTACCTACAGGCATGAAGGCTGGAGTTCTAATATCCCCCCTCGCTGTCGTTATTTTACCTAAACGGGCCTTGCCATCTCTGGCCTCTAAAGAAAACTTTATGCTATTCTCCCATAAAGATATTTTATATTATGTCGAACGATCCTATGTTTCGCTTATTACAGCAAGCTATTCATCCTCGAGAGACTCAACTGCTTTTTGCAATACATTCTTTGTCACTTCTTTTTCAGTCACACTAGCCTGTTCAAAAACATACTCTACAACCTTATCTTCGAATAAAGGTGCACGTATTTGTTGTTGCATTTGCTCATTCTTTTGAATGAATTCAAAAAACTGTCTTTCTTGCCCTGGATACTGCCTAGCCTGTTCCATAATGGCTTGGGTCATTTCTGCCTCAGTAACTTCTACTTCGGCTTTTTGACCTAATTCTGCCAATAACAAACCTAATCTTACTCTTCGCTCAGCAAGTTTGTTATGTTCCTTTGTCGGCTCTATTTTCTCATGATCGTGGCCCTCAACATCTGGATTTTCGTCATGCCAAAGCTGATGTGCTATTTGACCCGCTTCTGCATCCACAAGAGAGGGTGGCAAATCAAACGAGACCATTTTGTCCAATTTATCGAGCAACTCCCGCTTCATTACGGTTTTCGAGGCACCGGCGTATTCCGCCTCTAATCGCTCAGCTATTTGTAATTTAAGACCTTTTAGATCATCTGAACCAAACTTCTTAGCAAGATCATCATTAATTTCAGCATCCACAGCTTCTTTTACTTCTTTAATCTTGCAACTGAATATTGCATCTTTGCCTGCTAAGTGCTCAGCGTTATATTCTTTTGGGAAAGTAACCTTTACCTCTGGCGTATCTCCAACTTTCATACCAACTAGTTGTTCCTCAAAACCTGGAATAAAGCTGTTGGAGCCAAGTACCAGTGGATAGTCTTCAGATGATCCTCCATCAAATTCTTGGTTGTCTACAATGCCATTAAAATCAATCACAACTTGGTCACCATCTTTGGATTTTGATCCTTTACGCTTTGCTTTGTAGTCCTTCGCAGTAGAAGCAAGGTTATTTAAAGCCTCGTCAACCTCTTTATCAGAAGCCTTAACAGTCATTTTCTTAAGATTCACCTTCGAGAATTCCAAGTCAGGTATTTCTGGCAACGCTTCGTAGGAAAGCTCAACCGAAACGTCATCACCCTCTTTCCAATCCTCATTTGTCATTTTGACATCAGGACGCATTGCAGGACGATCTCCCGATTTTTCAAAATGCTTATTCATCGCACCATCAACACTTTCCTGCATGGCTTCACCCAATACCCGTGGACCAAACTGCTTCTTTAATATCGCCATTGGTACTTTACCTTTACGAAAGCCTTTCATTTCAACATTGGGTTGGGCCTCATTGAGTTTCTCGTCAACCTTTTTATCTAACTCTTTCGCAGTTATCACTATAGAGTAGCCACGCTTTAACCCTTCGTTTAAAGTTTCAGTGATTTTCATCTTTTTCCTCTCACGATCCAACTGATAATTCAGTTAGCAGAATTGTTCATTTAGAATTAGATGCCTTAGTAAATGCGCAGTCTATTATGATCAACCCCGAAATTTTATTAGAATTTCAGTAAATACCTATGAATTTTGATGTTGTAAGAAAAAGAGCAAGTCGATTTGCAAGACAGGCGTAAAAAATCCAAAAAAATGGATCGTCTTAAAGTTTTAAAAATCTAATTTAATTTAATCGATTAAATGTAATTTAAACGCAAACCAATATTGTTTTTTGGGTGACAGATTAAGATTTAATTGGCAAGGTTTACGCCAGATAGAGCGCAAAGGAGAGTTAAATGGCAAATCTATATGCAAAAAATTTTAGTGATGCGGATGAAGTCAAAAATCCACCTAAAGCAAAGGTAGAAGTTGTAAAACTGGGCAATGTAAATGCCTCTAAATTAGTCCTACAACCGGGTTGGGTTTGGTCAGAATGTATTAAGCCAACAGTTGGTGGAGAAAGCTGTCAGGCTGGACATGTTGGCGTCGTGATATCTGGAAGATTAGGATGTTCTCACAATGATGGCTCTAAAATCGAAGTTGGACCAGGCGACGCGTATTATTTTGCACCAGGGCATGATGGATGGGTAATCGGTGACGAACCTTGTATCATGTATGAGATTGTCGAAGGTGGAAAAGATTTTGGCCCGTGGAAGCACGCTAATTAACTAGCTTGTTTCACTATTAGTAAGTTGAACGTGGTGCGGGTGGAGGGACTTGAACCCCCACGCCTCGCGGCGCCAGAACCTAAATCTGGTGCGTCTACCAATTTCGCCACACCCGCCGTTGATCGCAAAACAATCTCCGGCTTCTTTAACAAAAGAAAAACCAAGTTACGAGACCCAAAATGATCTTTTTATAATTTTGGACACCGTTGGCCTGTTACAGATAGCCTACCCAGTTTTTATATTTGATTATTTTTTAATCAATTTGATTATTTTTTCATCTTTTTTATTGTGCATCGTCTAAAAGTTCCTATGTTCCTCAAATGAATCTGGGCATTTGATCATAAACAAATGTACCCATCGTCATTAATCGGTCTGGAAAATTTTATGAAAAAAATAGAAGCGATAATCAAACCGTTCAAATTGGACGAAGTAAAAGAGGCTCTTCAAGATGCAGGTATTCAAGGATTGTCTGTTATCGAAGTCAAAGGCTTTGGAAGACAAAAAGGCCACACTGAACTATATCGAGGCGCGGAATATATTGTAGACTTCTTACCTAAAGTAAAAATTGAAGTTGTTTTAGATGATGATCAAGTCGACGAAGCAATAGAAGCAATTATTGATGCTGCTAAAACTGATAAGATAGGAGATGGCAAAATATTCGTCAGCTCAATTGATCAGGCAATCCGGATCCGAACCCGTGAAAGCGGATCTGAAGCTTTATAACACCATAAAAAGAGAGGAATAATCATGGGCGCAGATACAATGCTCAAAACAATATCAGATGAAAGCGTAGAATATGTTGACATCAGGTTTACTGATCCCAGAGGGAAACTGCAGCACGTTACGGTGATGGCAGATCAGGTAGACGCAGATTTTATTGAAGAAGGTTTTATGTTTGATGGATCTTCTATTGCTGGATGGAAATCAATCGAGGCGTCTGATATGAAACTAATGATCGATACTGATAGTGCTTACGTTGACCCATTTTATGCAGAAAAAACTCTATGCGTTCATTGTTCGGTTGTTGAGCCTGATACGGGTGAAGCCTATGAACGTGACCCTCGTGGGACTGCTGAAAAGGCGGAAGCATATTTAAAGTCTTCGGGTGTAGGCGACGTGGCATACATGGGACCGGAGGCTGAATTTTTTCTGTTTGATAATGTTAAATTTTCAAATGAAATGAATAAGGTATCTTTCGAAGTTGATGCTCTTGACGCTGCATGGAATACAGATACAGACTATGAAATGGGAAACACTGGTCATCGTCCTGGCGTTAAAGGAGGCTATTTTCCTGTCAATCCGATCGATGACGGACAAGATATAAGATCAGAGATGCTATCAACAATGAAGCGGTTGGGAATGAAAGTCGATAAGCACCATCACGAAGTGGCGTCTTGCCAGCACGAACTTGGTCTAATTTTTAACAGTCTTACAAAGCAGGGCGATGAACTTCAGAAGTATAAGTATGTGATTCATAATGTTGCGCAAGCGTACGGAAAGTCTGCGACGTTTATGCCTAAACCGGTGGCTGGTGATAATGGAACCGGGATGCATGTTAACATGTCGATTTGGAAAGGCGGTAAGCCACTTTTTGCGGGAGATAAGTATGCCGATTTATCCCAAGAAGCTCTGTACTACATTGGTGGGATACTAAAACATGCAAAGTCTCTTAACGCATTTACTAATCCATCAACCAATTCTTACAAGCGCTTGATCCCAGGATTTGAAGCCCCTGTACTTCGTGCATATTCAGCCAGAAATAGATCTGGTTGTGTCAGAATTCCATGGACGGAGTCTCCGAAAGCTAAAAGAGTTGAAGCTCGCTTTCCAGACCCATCATCAAATCCTTATTTGTGTTTCTCTGCACTCTTAATGGCAGGGCTAGACGGAATAAAAAATAAAATTAATCCTGGCGAAGCCATGGATAAAAACCTCTATGATCTCCCAGCGGAAGAACTGGCCGATATACCTACGGTGTGTGGTTCTTTGCGTGAAGCAATAGAAGAACTCCAGAAGGATCACGAATATCTTCTAGCTGGCAATGTCTTCACCAAAGACCAAATTGATGGATACATAGAATTGAAAATGGAAGAGATCGAGTCCTACGAACATACTCCTCACCCAGTGGAATACGGTATGTACTATAGCTGCTAAACTAAGGCTTATTTTAATTTCTTGAAAAGGTGTCGGAAGGCACCTTTTTTAATACAAAGGTATGAATTCCAAATACGACTGCACCAGTTTCTGGTAATTTTAAAAAAGTTTGGCGCTCACTGCGAATATATGAAGCTGCCTGATTGGGACTTAACCTGTAGGGTTGATATAGCGTAGGGTCTGAATATTCTAATAGGTTAAATCTCCACATGGGTTGACCAACTCGAATACCATCGAAGATCCTGTTGACGCGTTTTTCAATTTCTGAACTGTATTCAGGAACATTTATGTGGATAGAAACCAACGGTTTCATAAATTTCTCAAGCAAGCGCCAGTTAGCGGGGAAACAGAGTACAGCCGCGCTCAATACGTGTTGACCATTTCGTTTTTCCATCAAACAGAAATCATTTTGAACCAATAGTCCACAAGTCATTAGAGGTTTCTCATAATCAATTTTGACGGTACGTTTATCACGAGTAATTACTTGTTTTTCTGATACTTCAAAATCATCTGCCTTACGCAGAAATTCTAATAAAATGGTGAGAAGCTCGCGTGCTACTGCCTGGCTGTTGTTATCCAACACAATCACGTCATTATTATTTTTCAACAAATCCTCCCGCTCCGCCATTTGATCGCTATAAGCGTCATCAAATATTAACCATTCGTGTGGTTGTAATGGCATTACACCAGGCAATTTTGTTACTTTTTGCCAATCATACGGGATAGATTTTTGAAAAATTGCTTTGCGCATTTTAATAGATAACACTCACTATTATTTAGAAAAAAGCTTTTTATAAGTCACATTTGTATGCTGAAAAGAAGAAATATAAAAGCGACAAGAATTTTCGCTTTCAGACATGATAAAATTTTTGAAATTCGTTAAATTTTTGTGATACTTGGAGCAAACTAGCCATGAACGAGCATCACAGTAACAATAGAAAGATTGATCCACTTAAAAGTTTTCTTTTAGACGATAATACACCAAACGATAAAAACAGAGTAGAAATTGGCCCCACACTTCTTGCAAGAAGGGAGTGGGAAACTGCTGGTTTGGAACTTCCAGACCTTCAGGCCATGCGAAAATTTAGATGGAAAAGGCTAACTAAGCATATAGTAGACCGTGAGTACGGTGGCCTGTTAATGTTTGACCCTTTGAACATCCGATATGCAACTGACAGCACAAATATGCAGCTCTGGAACACACATAACCCATTTCGAGCAGTTCTTTTATGCGCTGATGGTTACATGGTAATTTGGGATTATAAGAATTCTCCCTTTTTGTCTGAGTTTAATCCATTGGTAAAAGAGCAACGTTCCGGTGCAGATCTCTTTTACTTTGATCGGGGTGATAAAATTGGGGATGCGGCAGATGTTTTCGCTAATGAAGTACGATTACTAATAAATGAGCATGGAAATAGCAATAATAGGTTGGCAGTAGATAAAATTATGCTTCACGGATTACGGTCACTAGAAGCTTTAAACCTCAAAGTTATGGATGGAGAGGAAGTGTCCGAGAAATCGAGGTCTATTAAAGGTATTGATGAGATAAAAGCCATGCGATGTGCCTCATATGCTTGTGAAAAAGCGATCTATAAAATGGAGCAAGTTACAAGATCTGAAGTATGTAATGAAAATCTAAGTGAAAATGATATATGGTCGATTTTGCACGCTGAAAATATCAAAAGAGGTGGGGAATGGATAGAAACACGGCTCCTCACATCGGGACCACGCACTAACCCATGGTTCCAAGAATGCGGCCCTAGAATAGTTCAAAATAATGAAATTGTTGCCTTCGACACAGATTTGGTGGGAGCTTATGGAATATGCGTCGATATAAGTCGAACTTGGTGGATAGGCGATCAATCCCCACGCCCAGATATGATTTACGCAATGCGTCATGCCCACGAACATATTATGAAAAATATGGAGATGCTTAAACCCGGTGTTCATATGAGTGACTTAACAAAAAATGCCCATAAATTAGATCAAAAATATCAAGTAGGAAAATACTCCTGTCTTATGCATGGCGTAGGCCTCTGTGATGAATGGCCGTTAATCTCTTATGCCGATAAGTTCGTTGAAGGCGCTTACGATTATGATATCGAGGCAGGAATGGTGCTGTGCGTAGAAGCCCTGGTGAGTCCAGAGAACGGTGACTTTTCGATAAAACTAGAAGATCAAGTTCTGGTAACTGAAAATGGATATGAAAACTTAACCAAATATCCCTTTGATGAAGCTCTCATGGGATATTGATGTTTATTTATAACATAATTTTCAAACATCGGCCCCTTGCTCAAAAATATCACAGGCGCTAAGTACAAAACTGCACTTTTAATATAAGGCAGTATTTATGATCCCACGCTATTCTCGGCCAGAAATGGTCAAAATATGGTCAGCAGAAACAAAATTTAAAATTTGGTTCGAAATAGAAGCTCACGCCTGTGATGCGATGGCAAACTTGGGACTAATTCCTGAGGAAAATGCTGCAGCTGTTTGGAACGCAAAAGACGTTAAGTTTGACGTTGCCAGAATAAATGAAATTGAAGCAAAGACCAAACATGATGTAATAGCCTTTTTAACCCATCTTGCTGAACATATTGGTTCAGAAGAGGCAAGGTTTGTACATCAAGGAATGACCAGTTCGGATGTATTAGATACATGCTTAAATATTCAGCTGGTACAAGCGTCAGATCTGCTCATAAAAGATATAGAGCAACTATTGGCGGCATTAAAGCGAAGAGCTCTAGAGCATAAAATGGATGTACGTATAGGCAGAAGTCACGGAATTCACGCTGAACCAACTACGATGGGGCTGACTTTTGCACGCTTCTACGCAGAAATGGATCGAAACCTGAAAAGAATGCACGTTGCAAAAGACGAGATTTCCACAGGTGCTCTATCTGGTGCAGTTGGCACGTTCGCTAACTTGGACCCAGCTGTTGAAAAGTACGTCTGTGAAAAACTAGGATTAACTCCTGAGCCTATTAGCACACAGGTTATTCCCAGAGATCGTCATGCTGCATTTTTTGCCACCCTTGGCATCATTGCAAGTTCAATAGAAAATATTGCAACAGAAATCCGACATATGCAGAGAACAGAAGTTCTTGAGGCTGAAGAGTTTTTTTCAGAAGGTCAGAAAGGTTCTTCAGCAATGCCTCATAAACGCAATCCAGTTCTGACAGAAAATTTAACTGGCCTAGCCCGCTTAATCAGAATGGCCGTAGTTCCAGCTTTAGAAAATGTGACACTTTGGCATGAACGTGACATATCACATAGCTCTGTCGAGAGAAATATTGCTCCCGATACTACAGTAAATCTAGATTTTGCCTTGAACCGGCTGGCCAATGTGATTGACAACCTAGTTATCTATCCTGACAACATGCTTAAAAACATGAACAAGTTTAAAGGGTTAGTGATGTCTCAGAGGGTGTTGCTAGCATTAACACAAGCGGGAGCAAGTCGCGAGGACGCATATAAATTAGTTCAACGTAATGCAATGAAAGTATGGGAAGATAACAAAGATTTCCAAGATGAATTACTATCCGACAAGGATGTGAGGCATTTCTTAAGTGAAGAAGATATAAGAGAGAAATTTGATCTAGCTTATCATACTAAAAGCGTCGATACGATTTTTAAGAGAGTTTTCGGAAAATAAACGAATAAATAGAAAGTAAGCTTTTCAAAAACCTCTTACCTCAGTTTAAAATTAAAGCACAGTTGGTAAAAAATTAAGAAAAGTGTATTTTTGTATACAATTGTGCACAATTAGATATAATTACTCTTGAACGCCTCGAAAACATACGTCAAAAGCTTCTCAAACAGGGTTAAATCTTATCAATCAGGAGATTCGAGTGTCTATTAAAGTTGGCATTGATTCAAAAAAAGTGAGAAAAGAACTTTCGGTAAATGGCAGAAAAATTGCCTTTTATTCCATTAATGCAGCGAGCGATGCTGGACTAGGAGATTTCTCCAAACTGCCTGCCGCCTTGAATGTTGTTTTAGAAAATTTATTACGTTTTGAAGACGGTAAGACGGTCAGCTTACAGGATATAAAAGCTTTTTCAGACTGGGCAGAAAATGGTGGCCAAACCTCTCGAGAAATAGCATATCGACCTGCTCGCGTGCTAATGCAAGATTTTACTGGAGTTCCAGCAGTGGTTGATTTAGCCGCTATGAGAGATGGCATCATGAAACTTGGAGGCGATCCCCAAAAGATTAATCCCCTAAACCCAGTTGATCTTGTGATTGATCATTCAGTGATGATCGATGAATTTGGAAATCAACGGGCCTTTAAGACAAATGTAGACCGTGAATACGAAAGAAATATGGAACGTTACTCTTTCTTAAAATGGGGACAGTCAGCATTTAATAACTTCCGTGTTGTTCCACCCGGTACAGGGATATGCCATCAAGTAAATCTAGAGTACCTTGCCCAAACTGTATGGACTGATATTGACCAAAATGGTTTTGAAGTTGCTTATCCGGATACATTAGTAGGAACAGACAGCCACACAACAATGGTCAATGGGATGGCTGTATTGGGCTGGGGAGTCGGTGGAATTGAAGCTGAAGCAGCCATGCTTGGCCAGCCTATATCTATGCTTATACCTGAAGTCGTAGGGTTCAAGTTGTCAGGTGAACTTACCGAAGGAACCACTGGGACCGATCTTGTTCTTAAGATAGTAGAAATGCTTAGAGAGAAGGGTGTTGTTGGTAAATTTGTAGAATTTTATGGAGATGGATTAGACAAACTCCCCTTAGCCGATAGAGCAACAATAGCAAACATGGCGCCAGAATATGGAGCAACTTGTGGGTTTTTCCCAATTGATAACGAAACGTTGCGATACCTTCGAAACACTGGCCGAGACGAAGAGCGGATTTTATTGGTCGAAGCTTACGCAAAAGCAAATAATTTATGGCGAACTGAAGATTATAATCCTATTTACTCTGATACACTTGAACTTAACATGAGCTCCATAGTTCCAGCTATTTCTGGCCCCAAAAGACCTCAAGATTATGTGAGGCTAGATAGTGCGAAGGAAGCATTCTTAGAAGAAATGGAGAAAACCTTCAAAAGACCAATGGATGAAGAAATTAATGTTGAGGGTGAAGATTTTAAGTTGTCTTCGGGAAAAGTAGTCATTGCTTCCATCACATCTTGCACAAATACATCGAACCCATATGTAATGATTGCAGCTGGCCTTGTAGCACGTAAGGCCGTCGAGTTAGGACTTCAGCGAAAACCATGGGTAAAGACATCACTGGCTCCTGGATCACAAGTAGTATCAGCCTATTTGGAAGCTGCAGACCTACAAAAAGATTTGGATCAGATAGGGTTTAATCTCGTTGGATACGGCTGTACGACCTGCATTGGAAATTCTGGCCCATTACAACCTGAAATTTCAAAAGCTATTTCCGATGGCGATCTTGTGGCAACTTCAGTTTTATCTGGAAACCGAAATTTTGAAGGCAGAATATCTCCAGATGTAAGAGCAAATTATTTAGCATCTCCTCCATTGGTAGTCGCCTATGCCCTAGCAGGCACCGTTGACATAAATCTCACGACCGAACCAATAACAACAACACCCGAAGGAGAAGAAGTCTATTTAAAAGACATATGGCCTTCATCACATGAAGTTGCAGAACTCGTGGAGAAAACGGTCACAAGAGACGCTTTTCAGTCAAAATATGCAGCAGTTTTTGATGGTGATGAAAAATGGCAAGAGGTTGAAGTTACAGAGAGAGAAACATATGATTGGCCGTCGACTTCAACGTATGTTCAAAATCCACCCTATTTTGCTGAAATCGCGGAAAACCCGGGCTCCATATCAAGTATCAATAATGCTAAAATATTAGCTCTGTTGGGCGATATGATTACAACCGATCACATTTCCCCAGCTGGTTCTTTTCAAGAAACAACTCCTGCTGGTAAATATCTGACAGAGAGGCAAGTACCTTCACGTGAATTTAATTCATATGGCTCAAGGCGGGGTAATCACGAAGTAATGATGCGTGGAACATTCGCCAACATTAGGATTAAAAATGAAATGCTCTCGAATGTTGAAGGTGGCTATACAAAAAATCCAAATGGTGAAACAACATCAATTTTTGATGCTGCGATGGCCCATAAAGAAAATGGCACTCCTTTAGTAATCATTGGCGGAGAGCAATATGGCGCGGGTTCTTCTCGGGATTGGGCAGCTAAAGGAACTGCATTACTCGGCATCAAAGCTGTTATAGCAGAAAGTTTTGAAAGAATTCATCGTTCAAACCTCGTGGGTATGGGAGTTATACCCTTTGAATTCACAAATGGTAACAACCGAAATTCACTTGCTCTTACTGGAGATGAAATAATTTCAATTCACGGACTGGAAGAAATAACGCCACTTGGCGATACTGACTGCGAAATTCTGTACCCCGATGGAAACATTAAAACGATTAAGCTTAAATGTAGGATCGATACAGCAATAGAGATAGAATATATCGAGCACGGTGGCGTTTTACACTATGTATTAAGAAACCTAGCCAAAGCGTCCTAGACAACTAGCAGAAAATACATCTATTCTTTATTTAGGGCAGACTCGTACGCTGGCAAAAAGCGACTTACGTAGTCTTGGCCCACTAGAGGACCAGCAAATCGAAACAAGACCTCACCTTCGTTATTAATTATAAATGTTTCGGGCGGTGCCGTTACACCCCAATCGATGGCAGTCCTACCATCGGGATCGTATGACACGGCTTGAAATGGGTTACCATACCTCTGCAGATATGAGAGTGCATTTTCTTTATCATCTTTTATATTTACTCCAAAAATAACTGTACCACTTTCAGCTATTTCAAGTAATTTTTCATGTTCAGCCCTACAAGGAGGGCACCAAC
Source organism: Candidatus Salinivivens marinus (assembly GCF_965655845.1). Taxonomy (NCBI): domain Bacteria; kingdom Pseudomonadati; phylum Pseudomonadota; class Alphaproteobacteria; order Rhodobacterales; family Paracoccaceae; genus Candidatus Salinivivens; species Candidatus Salinivivens marinus. Next base: position 199,184 of record NZ_CBFHHX010000003.1, on the reverse strand, counting down.
TCGCCCAAAAGTTAACGAGTTTAATACCAGGAGACTTCATTAATTCAGGAGTTACCTCAGAACCCGAGTATAATTCGTTTTTGGTGATATCTGGAGCTAATTCCCCAATTAGCACGGAAGGCAAAGAATTATCGTCATCACGCTGTAAACCAATATAAAAAGCACCGACAAGAAATATAAAAAAAACAATCGGCAAAAACATCAAGATTGGGATATTTGACATCCCTTTCATGAATTATCTTCTTTTTCCAAATCAATTCGAATTCTATAATTTCGGTACAGAATAAAAGCTACTAGACAGCCAATTAATAGAAATGAAATTCCATAGGACGTTAAAACACTAAAAGCATATTTCCCCAGATCTGGCACGTTCTACTCACTATCCTTTCTTAAACGCAAAGCCTCAGTGCGCCTCAGGCGAATTTCAGTCCTTGTACCTATTAATACTAAAGTTAAGAACAGAAATACAAACCCAAATATTGAAAATAACAAAGGTTGATAAAAGACATCTGCAACGTTTTTTTCTTTGTCTAAAGAAAGCGACGCACCTTGATGCAAGCCTTGGTTCCAGAAATTTACTGCATAGCGACTTAAAATCGCAAACACGGAGCCAACTATACAGAGCATGGAGGTTAAATCAGCAGCGGTATCTGGATTATCTATCGCTGACCAGAGCGCCATGTACCCTAAATAAAATAAAAATAGAACAAGAAACGAAGTTAATCTTGGATCCCACGCCCACCAAGTACCCCACATTGGCTGACCCCATAGAGCCCCAGTTACTAGGGCAACCATTGTCATTGTAACTCCAACGGGAGCAGCTGCCTTTGCAGCCAAGGCTGATACATGGTGACGACGAACCAGCCATATTAGTGAAGCAACCAACATCATAAACCAAGCATTAATCGCCATTAATGCTGATGGAACATGCAAATAGATAATCTTTACTGTTGAACCCTGTCGATAGTCATCAGGCGTGAAAAAAAAGCCCCAAAACAATCCAATAGATAGTCCAATAATCGAAAAACCAACAAAAAATGGTAATACTTTGTCAGAAAGCTTTAAAAATTTTACAGGATTAGCATATTCCCAAAGCGACATCATATCTCCTCTTCATCGCAAGTTAATTCTTAAAACAAAAGCTGAAGCAAAAGGCAATATTGAAAAAGCTGCCAGCGTAACCGCTGTTAAAATCAATAAAGCTCCATTGTTGGATACATCTTCTAGACCTTTACTGGCCACATTTGCACCAAAGATAAGGGTAGGAACGTACAGAGGCAAGACAAGTAAAGATAACAGTAACCCTCCTCTCCTGATACCAACGGTCAACGAGGCACCGAAGGCGCCTATCGCCGACAGGGCCGGCGTGCCAATCAATAAAGATATTACCACCCACTTTAAATCACTGACCTGTAATCCAAGCAGTAAACCAAGAATTGGCGAAACTACAACCAATGGTAGTCCGGTTGTTATCCAGTGTGAAAATGCTTTTATAGTTACCACAGCCTCCAAAGGGATAGGAGACGTCAGCAATAGTTCAAGTGTCCCATCATCATAATCGAGCGAGAAAATTCGATCTAATGATAGGACGCAGGCCAATAAAGCACCTACCCACAAAACACCAACAGAAACTTTTGATAGTATCACCATGTCAGGACCAATACCCAGCGGCACCAAAACAACTACTATTAAAAAGAATGCCACTCCAAGACCAAATCCTCCGCCAGCTCTTACTGCGAGGAGCAAATCACGTTGTAGCAACGCTATCATAAGAATGCTCCTGCACTGGCATTCAAATTTCCACTTTTTGTGCGATAATCCTCTATATTTATGTTCGAGGAGTGTGTTTTCAGGCCAAGATCAGTATGAGTTGCTACCACTGCGGCACCACCCGCTTTTAAATGATTTTTTAGAATTTTAGAGAATTCTTCCATAGATTTTTTGTCTAATGAAACCGTTGGTTCATCAAGCAACCATATACCTTTATCGGCCAACATAAGACGAGCTAACGACAACCTTCTTTTTTGCCCTGCAGATAACTTGCCTGCAAATCTATTCTCAAACTTTGTTAGATGAAACACCTCCAGCGCTTCTTCAAACTCTTTTTCACCAAAAATAGCACTCCAAAAACGTAAATTCTCTGATACTGTTAATGACGTTTTTATTCCATTCGAGTCGCCAGCAAAAATGAAGTTATCGGTCTCTATTAATATCTCACCCTCATCTATCGGTTGCAATCCAGCTATAGATCTCAATAGTGTGGTTTTTCCAGTGCCGTTACCACCAGTCAACGAAATGAATTGGCCAGACGATAGAGTAAAGTTTAAACCCTTAAACAGACTTACCCCACCTCGGGAAACACTTAAATTATTTACTGATAACAACATGCAGAATACATAGACTAATTTTTATAACAGAAAAAGTGACAAATTTAAGTGTATAAATAAGCTATTTCGCCTTAAAATAATATCATAAGATACTGCTTTAATTTAATTATTTATATTTATTCGGAATTTATTTTGCTCAAAACTTAACTCATAAGTCGATCACTCAATAGTGGAAGCCCACTCAAAGCAGACAGCGTAATTATTAAGAAGGCAATCATCCTATACAGTTTCTCCTTCTCTGGGTTAAAAAAGACTGCGCCGATAACATTTCCTAAACCCATTGGGATTGCTAAAACTAACCCAAAAACAACGGCATTTATATTCAGAACGCTCGCAACACCAAGAAAAAATAACGCAAAAATATCAAATCCAAAAAGAAAAAGCAGATTATTTGCTCGTATTACTTTTACTGGATGAATGGTCGCCATGTAAAATAATATCACCGGCGGTCCAGGCACTCCAGCTATCCCACCAGTTACACCAGCGACACCTCCAAGCCCAATTAATGCACCATTACCAAGATTACCATGAAACCTCCATCCCGTTGCGAGCACAAAAACCATAAACAAAGCGAGACTACTTACAATATATCGGAATATTTCCGTCTCCATATTAACTAAAAAGTACAGTGCTAGCGGAAGTGTAATTATCATGCCACCAATTAGCCGCAACAAATCTGGTTTGTAGGCATCCCGCAAGGCTTTCGGCACTATTAAAGCTGGACCACATAAATCCATTATAGTTAAAACGATTATAGCCGTAACAGGATCAAAATATTTGCCAGCCACCGGCAAAAATATCATTGCTGTGCCGAATCCGGAAAAGCCCCTTACGATACCCGCAATAAGTGCTGTTAAAGCGACAGTTAAAAGTCCATTTAATTCAAATATCTCGACAAAAATGTTTGGTATCATGGCTGCGGCATGGAAGTGCCAGCCTCTGCATTTGGTTTTGACCAATCGCGTTTTATACCCAGGAGCAATAAGATATTTGAGGCAACAAAAACGGAACTATAAGTACCCACAACCACTCCCCAAATCATAGCAAATACAAACCCCCTGATGACGTCACCACCTAGAGTAAATAATGCAATCAAAGCCAGCAGCGTAGTTAAAGAAGTCATAATCGTACGGCTCAAAGTATCATTAATTGATAAATTCATTACATCAATCAGTGGCCTCTTTTTGTATTTTCGTAAATTTTCGCGCACCCTATCGAATATAACCACCGTGTCATTCAAAGAGTAGCCAACTATGGTTAGTAAGGCTGCAATTATTGCTAAATCAAACTTAATTTGCAAAACAGAAAAAATGCCTATGGTAAGAACTATATCATGTATAAGAGCTGAAACAGCCCCAAGCGCAAATTGCCATTCAAAACGCAGCCATATATAAAATAACACCGCACCAATCGCTAATAAGATTGCCATTACAGCTTTTTTTATCAATTCGCCTGATACTTTTGGACCCACGCTTTCTACTGCTTGGAATTTGATGTCCTCAGATACATTAGCCTTTAAAGTGCTAAGTATTATTTCGATGATTTCAGATGTCACTGCTTCCTGACCATCCTGCGCCTCAATTCTTATAAGAGCAACATTTTGATCAGCTTCGAATGTAGGGTCAAAAACTTCCGAAATTGCAACGTCACCTAGATTTAGGCTCGATAGCGCGTTTCTATATTTAGCTATTTCAATTTCTACTTTGCTTTCCGAACGGATTGAAGTACCCCCTTTGAAATCAATTCCAAAGTTCAGGCCTAATATAATATAGGTTATAAAGGATAGAATAACCGCAAAAATTGAGACGCCGAAGAAGACGTTTGATTTTCCAAAAAAATTGATCGTAGTTTCATTCGGCACAAGTTTTAATCGCATAATCAAACCTCTACTTTTCTTGGGCGACGGCGTTCAAACCAAATCACAATTAGAAGTCTGGTCACAAATATCGCAGTGAACACAGAGGTTATAATCCCTAAACCAAGCGTAACCGAAAAGCCCCTAACCGGACCTGATCCAATAGCAAATAAAATCACTGCTGTTATAAATGTAGTGATATTTGCATCGATAATCGCAGAAAGTGCCTTCTCATATCCCAATTCTATTGCTCTAGCTGGACCTTTATTTAATTTGATTTCCTCCCTTATGCGCTCAAAAATCAAAACATTTGCATCAACCGCCATACCTATAGTCAACACAATTCCTGCAATACCGGGCAGTGTTAACGTAGCCCCGATGGCACTTAATAAACCAAAAATTAAAAATACATTTACGATAAGAGCAACATTTGCGAACAGACCAAACATACCATATGATAAAAACATAAACACCAAAACGGCTGCAAATGCTACAATACACGCCATTTTGCCTGCTTTAATACTATCAGCACCTAACTCTGGCCCAATTGTTCGCTCTTCCAAGAACTCAAGGCCTGCTGGAAGCGCGCCAGCTCTGAGCAGAATCGCCAAGTTTGTACTCTCTTCGACAGTAAAATTACCTGTTATTATACCCGACCCACCGGGGATGTGAGACTGAATAACAGGTGCACTTATGACTTCCTTGTCCAAAACAATTGCGAAAGGACTTCCTATGTTTTCTGCTGTATAGTCACCAAACTTTCTTGCTCCTGTTGGATTAAATCGGAAATTTACCGCGGGTCTTCCATTTTGATCAAAACTTGGCTGAGCATCCACCAATTGCTCACCCGTTACTACCGCGGCACTTTCAAGCGTGTAGAATACTCCCTCTTCATCCAATGAAGGTAATACTTCATTGCCGAAAGAAGGCGTCGTCGAAGAAGAATTTTTTCCGATGACAGCCTGAAATGTGAGCTGAGCCGTCGTACCAATTAATTCTTTGAGCTCTGTAGCCGAACCTATACCCGGAACTTGGATCAAAATACGATCTAATCCTTGACGTTGTATCGTAGGTTCCCGTGTTCCAACTTCATCAACTCGCCGCCGAATAATTTCCAAAGACTGTCGCATTGTTCTTTCATCAGTAGCCAGAACTTCGGCATCAGATAAGGAAATTAGTAGAAAATCACCGTCTGAAGATATTTTTAAATCTTCAGCACCTGCCTGTGTCAAACTAACTACAGGCTTTGAAAGCGCCGCTACAGCCTCAATCGCTGTTTGCATCGCTTCTGGTTTAGAAATTTTAACACGTAGTACCCCAGGTGTACTGTCTTGTAATCTAATTGTGCCAATATCGGATCTCTTTTTCCTGAGAACATCGCGAACATTTGGCCACAAGCTCTTAATTCTTTGAGCATGAACATCACTTGTGCGCACTTCCGCTAGTAAATGAGCGCCGCCTCTTAAGTCCAGACCTAAATTAACGAGAGAGGATGGTAAGTAATCGAACCAAAGTTGCTGCTCATCTCTAAACAAATCAGGATCTTGACCATTTTCAATTGCTGAATTTGCGTCATTGTAGCTTTCTACCCTTGAGTAGAAAGCATTCGGCAAAGCAAATAAAAGGCCTGCCAGAACAAGACCATAGATTATTATACGTTTCCAAAGCTCTATTTGCAGCATTAAAAAATCAACACAATTTTACGCTGCGGGCTCTGTCTTTGAGAGAACCTGCGCGACCGTAGATTGTACTACTCTAACTTTTACGCCTTCGGACAACTCAACTTCAAGTTCATTGTCTTCCTTCACTTTTGTGACTTTTCCAATTAGTCCACCCTGGGTTACGATCATGTCACCCCGTCTCAGACTTTCAACCATTTTTTTATGATCTTTTAACTTTCGTTGCTGTGGTCGAATAAGTAAAAAATACATGATAGCGAAAATAAGAATTAGAGGGACAAATTGTGCAAATGCTTCCATGAGGAATTCCTTGTTATTATAAAGTGCCGTGCTTGGCGGAACCTAGGCCCTTGTTGCTCAGTTTGCAAGGTACCTTCGACTATTATTTAGTTAGTTTTCTAAAGGGTAACAAGCTCCAAGCCTCATCTAAAAATTTTGCTTATAGATCTTATAAAAGTATACACTTTGTCATAGTAATGTTGCATAAGAAGCCAGAAAACTTGAATAGGTTTAAGATAATGCATGACATAAAATACATCCGCGAAAATCCTGAAGTGTTTGATAAAGCTTTGAGCCTTCGCGGGCTTTCCAAAATGTCGGCAAAAATCCTTTCCCTCGATGAAGAGCGCAGATCTGCAATTTTAGCAGCCGAAACCGCGACAGCCGAACAAAATAAAGCGGCCAAAAAGATCGGGAAGGCAAAATCATCAAATGATGAAACCGCCTTCAATACACTTCGAGATTTGGTTGCAAGTAAAAAGAAAGAGGTTACCTCATTAGCTTCACAGGCAAAAGAATTAGATCAGGAATTGGCAGATTTATTAATGACTATTCCCAATATCCCACTGAGCGACGTTCCTGCTGGGGAGGACGAATTAGAAAATATTGAAATATTCAAATGGGGAACACCTCCGCAAATTAAAAATGCAAAAGAACACTTCGAAATCGCAGGTGTTAAACCTGGTATGGACTTTGAGACTGCATCAAAGCTGTCAGGATCCAGATTTGTTTTGTTGCGTGGATCCATCGCTCGAGTTCATCGCGCTTTATCTCAGTTCATGCTCGATATACATATTAATGAGCATGGTATGACAGAAACCATGACGCCAGTTTTGGTCAGAGATGAAGCAATGTATGGAACCAACCAATTACCTAAATTTGCTGAAGACAGCTATAAAACAACAAACGGCTGGTGGTTAATACCAACATCAGAAGTAACTCTAACAAATACAGTCTCAGGCCAAAACCTAAACGAAACCGATTTACCTATTAGGCTTACTGCACACACTTTGTGTTTCCGATCAGAAGCAGGATCCGCTGGCAAGGATACATCTGGAATGCTTCGGCAACATCAATTCGAAAAGGTCGAGATGGTCTCAATAACCCATCCAGCTCAGTCGCTGGAAGAACACTCCAGAATGACCAAATGTGCTCAGGCTATATTAGAAAAGCTCGGCCTACCCTATAGAACTGTTGTGTTATGTACGGGTGACATGGGCTTCGGTGCTCGAAAAACTCACGATTTAGAAGTATGGTTGCCAGGACAAGGTAAATATAGGGAAATTTCGTCTATTTCGGTTTGTGGAGATTTTCAAGCCAGACGGATGCTTGCCAGATTCAAACCTGCTGAAGGGGGAAAACTTCAGTTTGTCCATACCCTCAATGGATCCGGAGTGGCAGTTGGTCGGTGCTTAATTGCAGTTTTAGAGAACGGTCAAAATGAAGACGGCTCAGTATCCTTACCTCCAGTATTAAGTCCTTATTTAGGAAATTGTACCCGTATAAATTCTACCGGGGGCTTGGAATAACCAAGCTAGGGTCTCAAGTTATCAAAACGGAACATTTACACCTACTAAAGATGTTTTTTCAACTTCGAGGGTTGTGATTTTTTTCTATTTTTGAATGGATTTTTGTCAGATTGCGATCGCATTGTTAACCTAATTGGAGTTCCAGGCAGATCAAACGATTCTCGCAAACCATTTACCAAATACCGACTGTAACTTGTAGGTAATTTACTAGGATTAGAACACATAACGACGAAGCCAGGCGGCCGCGACTTTGCTTGTGTTATGTACCTCAATTTTATTCGCTTACCATTAGGGGCGGGCGGTGGGTGAGCCGCCACCATATCACTCAGCCAGATATTAAGCGGAGATGTAGCTACCCTTTTGTTCCAAATTTTATGGGCTTTCATTATTTCCTTATTTAATCGTTCCAATCCACGACCATTTTTTGCCGAGACGGTTACTAATGGCGCACCTCGTAATTCAGGTAATAGTCGATGAAAAGCCTCGCGCATGTTACGCAGTTTTTCTTGCTTATTTTTTTCAATGTCCCATTTGTTTACTGCAACAACCACAGAACGACCTTCTCTCTCGGCAAGGCCAGCAATTCTAAGATCTTGTTGTTCGAATGGTATAGCCGCGTCCAGCAAAACGACTACAACCTCGGCGAACTTTACAGCCCTCAGACCATCTCCTACCGACAATTTTTCTATTTTATCATTTATTTTTGCTTTTTTGCGCATACCTGCCGTATCAAAGATACGCATCGGTATCGCCTGCCACTCTAACTGAATAGAAATTGCATCACGGGTAATTCCGGCTTCTGGACCAGTTAAGAGTCTTTCCTCCCCAATGATTTTATTAATTAATGTTGACTTGCCAGAGTTTGGTCGGCCTATCACCGCCACCTGTAGTGGCCTCTCCCTTGTTGGAGGATTATATGTAAAAATATCTTTAGCGTGATTGTCATCCGAAACATCAATGTCTACTTCCGGTGAAACATGAGCTCCCTCTTGAAATGGTTTATCGAAAAGCGGGACAAGTTCAGACAACAAATCCGTCATGCCCTCTCCGTGCTCTGCTGAAATGCGTAATGGTTCTCCTAGACCAAGACTATAACTATCAAGAAAACCCGAGTCTGCAGCTCTACCCTCAGACTTATTTGCAGCCAAAATAATATGCTTAGCCTTTTTCCGGAGTAGATCCGCAAAGAAATGATCTAATGCCGTTACTCCCACCCTTGAATCAATAACAAATAAGCAAACATCAGCTAAATCAATTACACTTTCTGTTAATTTTCGCATCCGGCCCTGCAGACTCTCGTCAGTCGCCTCTTCCAAGCCAGCTGTATCGATTGCTACGAAGCGAAGATGACCTAATTTTGCCTCTCCTTCACGTAAATCTCTTGTAACTCCTGGTTGATCGTCAACTAATGCAATACGCTTTCCAACCAGCCTATTAAACAGCGTTGACTTTCCAACATTAGGACGTCCAACGATTGCTAGAGTGAAGGTCATTTCAGTGCTCCAAAGATTCAGGCATCACATTTTGCATAAAATATATTAGCGAAAAGCGTGCAGGTCGCCGTCTCGCGACACAAAATATAAAACATTATCCGCTATTACCGGATTACTTGTAGCACCGCTGGGCACTCTTACATCATCTATAAGCGATCCATCTATAGGATTGAATATTCGGATTTTTTTATCACTAGAAGCTAGAATAACCCTACCACTTGCGACAATAGGCCCAAAATGGGCTACAACTTCCTTACTTTTTCTAGGGTTAATTTTTAGAAAGCTAGGCAACTGAACCGACCAAACTATTTCGCCAGAGTACTTATCCATTCTAACGAGCTGGGACAAATCATTTACCAGAAATAAGCTATCACCCGCCGGCCAGATATTTCCAAGGGTTCCTAAGGGTTTTCCCCAGATACGCTCACCATTATCAAGATTTAATGCTGTAATCCGACCAGACGCGTTTGCCACAAAAACAATAGAGCCATCTACAACCGGCGATGTAACAATGTCGTCAACAATACTTACAGCGCGTCCACTTCGCCCTCCAGAGATAGAGGTGCTCCATATGGCTAAACCACTCTTTCTGAATACAGCTTGGACTTCACCAGAACCATAGCCAAAAATAGCAAACTTTTCAGACAAGGCAGGGGCAGAGTTACTTATCAAGTTATTTACATCGGAAAAGTTATCCAATGTCCAATTTACTCTTCCTGTTTCAGCATCAACCGACCAAGCGCTTTCATCATTCGATACCAAGTAAACCAAACCATCATAATATGCAGGCCTCGTGCTACCAGAGCCTAAAAGACGTTGAGACCATATTTCTTGGCCAGATGAGGGGTCTATAGCATGTAAAAGTCCATATGCCGTTGTAACAAAGATTTTACCGGCACCCGCTGCCAGACCGGCGCCGCTTACCTCTCCACTACTCTCACCGTCCGGCGTCAAATCTTTTCGCCACAAAATTTTACCATCTTTAGTCGTCGCGCTCAAAACCATAAGACTATCGACTGTAAAAATTTGACCCTCAAATACAACGGGTTCCGCAGTTATGCGGTGACGGGATTGGTCTCCTTTCCCTATTGAAACAGACCAAAGTAAATCAATCGCTAAATCTAGAGATGGATGTGATGTTCTTGTGATTTGAGTACCATGACCTTGAGTCCAAGATTCATTTGCCTTAGCATTTGAGATAGAAAAAGGCCTGGAACCGTTTTCTATAGAACCAGACATATTATCCAGCTTTGCTTTACTATCGACTGAGCTTATGGGCTCTCGTTTCCCCGGCACCACTACTTGTTCCTGGGCGCAACCAAGTAATAAAATCAAAGACACTAACGTCGTTAAGCCAGTTTTCAGCTTCAATAAACAATACTCCCAAACATTTCCATTAAACCCAAAACTCAGAGGCTGGATGGATCAACACCCAATGACATGAGAAGCTGTGACACTCTCTGTCTCATAGTATCAGTAAGTTCTGCATCCTCCAAAATAGATTTTAGTTTATCGACTGCAGTATCAATGTCTTGAGTTTTTAACGTCAGCAGCGCAATCTGCTCCTCTGCCAATAAGCGAAAAGGATTACCCGGAGAAGCCATTTCTTTGAAACCGGCTAAAATCAAATTATCTTCGACATTCCCATGACTAATCAAAAGGAATTTAAATTTTGCCATGTCTCGGTAGACTCGCGAAATAGATGGGTCCTCGAAAATAGCATTTAAGCTCGCGCTAGCAGCTTCATAATTCTCCAGCGAAATCTCTTCGGCTGCCAAAAGCATAGCCAAGATTGCTTTTGCTTCGGAGTTTGAGACTTCTATCTTTCTTAATTCTTCAGCTCTTTCCTCTAAATTGGAGATATCAAGCGCGTTAATAATAGCAGTGCCAACTGCTTCTGCTTCCGTCCTCGCCTGTGCTTTCTGAAATTCTAAATAAGTTGTCCCACCGACGATAGTTACCACCGTCAGAATGCCAACCCATGCATACTTACGCAAAAATTTGTATAAGCGATCGCGTCGCACCTCTTCGCTTACTTCTTCAATAAAACTATCCGTATCGCTCACAAATAACCTCACAATGACATTTTCTATCATTTCTTAACCGTTCTAATGGCTGAGGGGAAGCCCCTATACTTTTGCTGCACTTGCAAAAAGAGTTTGAAAATATTAATCTGAACTGGTGAGTTCAGCGTAGTGTTTAAGTACTGGTTTGTAAGGAACCTCGTTTTATGAAAATTATTTCAATAATCACTGCAATGGTTGTTATCTTTGCTTTGTACGTTCTGGTGTTTGAAAGGGACTCTTTTGATAAGTTAGCAAGTGGAAACAGCATCAAAAGTGTGGTTGAAGCGAGACTAGAACAACAAAACACTAATGCTGAAACAGAAACCTCAGATCAAGAAGTTACCCAACAAATTGACAATGTCTCTGAACTTGTCAGTGTTGTTGTTTATGCATCAAGTTCACAAACCCTGGGAAGTTATGTTATTTTGCGGGGAGAAACCGAAGCAGCGCGTTTTGTTGAAGTTCGGTCAGAAACTTTCGGTCAGGTTGTATCAGAACCCTTACGAAAAGGATCGTTTGTTAAAAAAAATGATATTTTGTGTAAGTTGGATGAGGGTACAAGAAAGACCGCGTTAGCAGATGCAGCAGCTAAATTAGAAGAAGCAAAAGCCTTGATCCCACAAACGGAGGCAAAGTTGGATGAAGCAAATTCTAGACTTGAAGAAGCCAAAATAAATTTTAACGCTGCAACAAAACTATCTCAGGGCGGCTACGCCTCAGAGACCAGAGTGGCCTCTGCCGAGGCGGCCATGAGGTCGGCAGAGGCAGGGGTGGCCACTGCAACTGCAGGCTTTGAAAGTACCAGAGCACGCATTCAATCTGCCGAAGCAGGCGTCGCTGCTGCTGAAAAAGAAATTGAAAGACTAATAATAAAAGCGCCCTTTGAGGGAACATTGGAGTCGGACACAGCTGAGATTGGATCTTTACTTCAACCCGGCGCCTTGTGTGGCACTATCATACAACTTAACCCAATCAAACTAGTAGGGTTCCTACCCGAAACAGAGTTATCTCGCGTAAAATTGGGGGCTCCCGTCAAAGCCAAGCTTACAAGTGGTCACGAAATAGATGGCAATGTAACGTTTCTTTCCCGTTCGGCTGATACGACAACCAGAACATTTCGAGTTGAAGTAAATGTCCCAAATGACCAACTAGAAATAAGAGATGGCCAGACTGTTGAAATAGCAATTGGATCTGACGGCAAGAAGGCGCACCTGCTCCCGCAATCAGCATTAACTTTAAATGACGATGGAATACTGGGAATAAGATTAATAGACGAACAAAACACGACCCGGTTCGCAGCGGTAAATCTAGAGCAAGATAGCAAAGAAGGTGTCTGGGTTTCAGGGTTAGATGATAATGTTGACGTTATAGTTATTGGACAAGAATTTGTTAGAGAGGGCGTTAAAGTCTCTGTGACTTACAAGGATGTATCCTTATGACTGGCCTAATAGATTGGGCTTCTGCGCGCGCGCGGATGATCATAGCGATAATTGCCTTATCGCTGGCGGCGGGCGTTTACGCGTACACGGGTCTTCCAAAAGAAGGTGAGCCAGACATTGAAATCCCGGCATTATTCATATCCGTGCCATTCCCTGGGATTTCTGCTGAGGATAGCGAGTCTCTGCTAATAAGAACTATGGAAACTGAGTTGGCAGACTTGGATGGCCTCAAAAAAATGAACGCCACGGCATCAGAAAATTATGCTGGAATAGCGTTAGAATTTGAGTTCGGCTGGGACAAGACAAAAATTATGGCAGACGTCAGGGATGCCATGAACAAAGCGGAGACTAAGTTTCCTGCTGGAGCGGACAAATACTCAATTAATGAGTTCAACTTTTCCGAGTTCCCAGTGATTATTGTAAATTTAACCGGGAAAGTGCCCGAGCGCACAATGACAAGGGTCGCAAAGGAGCTTCAGGAAAAACTAGAGAGCATGGACGCAGTGCTGGAAGCACCTATTTCTGGCAATCGTGAAGAAATGGTGGAAGTATTAATAGATCCACTAAGGCTCGAGGCCTATAACGTTACCGCGAATGATTTAATTAGTGTCGTTAGAAATAATAACCAGTTAATTGCTGCAGGAAATATAAATTCAGACCAAGGCGCTTTTTCCGTAAAAATTCCTTCAAGTTTCGATGAACCTTCAGATGTATACAACCTGCCAGTAAAGACAAATGGCGATCGCATTATAACTTTGGGAGATCTTGCAGAAATAAAACTAACCTTCGAAGATCGTTCAGGTATAGCGCGATTTAACGGTGAAACAACAGTGGCAATTCAAGTTGTAAAACGCCGAGGCTTTAATCTCATAGACATGGCAGAGGAAGTAAAATCTGTCGTCAAAGCAGAGTCACAAAGCTGGCCAAAAGATCTGCAAGTTGCCGTCCAAGTAGGAACCTCTAATGATCAATCCAGTCAAGTAGCAAGTATGGTTGGGCAATTAGAGGGTTCTGTCCTTACAGCTATTGCTCTGGTCATGATAGTGGTGCTAACCTCGTTAGGGTCTAGAGGGGCAATCCTAGTGGGCTTTGCGATCCCAACATCTTTTTTGTTATGTTTCGTTTTACTGGGCGTTATGGGTGTAACAATCTCAAATATGGTCATGTTTGGGCTAATTTTAGCAGTCGGAATGTTAGTGGACGGCGCAATTGTAGTAGTAGAATATGCCGATAAGCGGATAGCAGAAGGGACTGGCCCAATGTCCGCATATGTTGAAGCGGCTAAAAGAATGTTTTGGCCAGTGGCCAGTTCTACAGCGACCACCTTGTGCGCATTTTTACCAATGCTTTTCTGGCCAGGCGTGCCTGGTCAATTCATGGGTATGCTGCCAGTTACATTAATTTTTGTTTTATCCGCTTCGCTTATTGTAGCATTAATCTTTCTACCAATCATTGGTGGGGTGTCTGGTCGTTTAAGCCGCATGTTTGAAAATGCTTCGAACCTTTTGCGTACAAAACTTCCTTGGTTTATTCGGGCAGCTTTAGTCCCGTTAACAATTTTCTGTCTTTTCTGTACTACTATGCAGCTTATAAACCCAAGTTTTTTGATGAATATAGAGAGCGGCCAGTTGAGTATTATCAGCTATATACCTGGAGGAATTGGTCTAATCGTATCAGCATTTTTAGTTTCAATTACAATGGGTGCCGCTGAATTTAAGCGCGAACGTCAAAAGGTTGTTTCTGGATACAGGAGAACGTTCTTCGGACGTTTTATAAAAATTATAGTGGGCAACCCAATTATGCCATTGGCAGCAATTGGTGGTATAATATTTTTGACAACTTCAGTCTTTACTTACTTCGGCCAGAACAACTATGGCGTGGAGTTCTTTGTAGAATCCGAACCAGAGCAAGCAATTGTTTACGTTCGTGCGAGAGGCAATCTATCTCTTCTAGAAAAAGACGAAATTGTAAAAGAAGCAGAAAAGATCGTCTTAGCTCATCCAGGAGTAGATAGTGTTTTTGCGTTTGCCGGCGCAGGTGGGTTGAACCAAAATACAGCGGGGGCATCATCTCCAAAGGACACCATTGGTCAGATACAATTGGAAACTATTCCTTGGGATAATCGAAAAAATAATCCAGATCTAGATGGAGATCTTGTAATTGCAGAATTATTGGCTGATTTACAAAAAATACCTGGGATAAAAATAGAGGTACTTGAATTAGCCAGAGGTCCTGTAAGTTCCAAACCCGTACATTTGCGTTTGAAAGGCAATGATTGGGATGAACTTCTTATGGCTACTCAAAATATGAGGGAAATATTTGAGGAAACGGAAGGTCTTACGTTAATTGAAGATACCCGACCATTACCAGGGATAGATTGGCAAATAAATGTCGATGTGGAAAAGGCCGGGAGATTTGGCGCAGACGTGACGACTGTGGGTGCCATGGTTCAGTTAGTAACTCGGGGGGTCTTACTTGATACAATGCGAGTGGATAGTTCGGACGAAGAAGTTGAAATTAGGGTAAGGCTCCCGGAGAACTACCGCGTTTTGAGCACTCTAGACACATTGAAAGTTCGTACAAAGGATGGCCTGATCCCACTGTCTAACTTTATTACTAAATCGCCGGTAAAAAAGCTGGGTGAAATAAATCGGATTGACCAAAAGCGCTTCTTTGACATTAAAGCTGGGGTTGCGGATGGATTAACAACGACACTGATCGATCAGAATGGAAATAAAACAGAAGTATTTATCAATGCAAACGAGAGAATAGCACATTTGACAAAGTATCTTGAGAAAAACCCTCTTGGACCAGGAATTAGCTGGGAGTGGACTGGAGATCAGGAAGACCAAGCCGAAAGCCAAGCATTTCTTTCGACAGCTTTTTCAGCAGCTTTAGCACTTATGTTTATTATATTATTAGCTCAATTTAATAGTTTTTATAACTCTGTAGTGGTGCTCTTGGCGGTGATACTATCAACCGTAGGCGTGCTTATTGGAATGCTGGTTATGCAACAGCCATTTTCTGTTATTATGACAGGCACCGGTATAGTTGCTCTTGCTGGAATTGTGGTAAACAATAACATAGTCCTCATCGACACCTATCAAGAGTTTTCGAAATACTTACCACGCATCGAAGCCATAATTAGAACAGCAGAGCAGCGTATAAGACCCGTATTACTAACCACAATTACGACCATGGCCGGGTTAGCTCCGATGATGTTTGGTTTGAGCTTAAACTTTATAAACGGTGGATATTCAGTTGACAGTCCGACTTCTCTCTGGTGGAAACAATTAGCAACAGCGGTAGTTTTCGGACTTGGAATTGCCACCATGCTAACCTTGGTTTTCACTCCATCCCTTCTGGCACTTCGTATCTGGATTGTTACATATGTGGTTTGGATAGGTCGCTTCCTTATTAGAATTGGTGCAGGAAAGAGTGGGAAAAGTGCACAAGATTGGGCTTTGAGACGGGCTGCGAAACGGCAAAAGAATACAGAAATAGTTTGGAATGAGGGTTATTTGGCATCCAACATGGTAGGCCTCAAAAATATGGAATCATCATTCACTCTGGACGCTAAGACTCAAGCCGCCGAATAAGACATTTTTAAGTTTCTGATTTAGCCAGCCTTTAGCTGCATGTTCCAAAGTTCAAAGTAACGACTTCGGTTTTTTAAGAGATTGGAGTGTTTACCAATTTCAACTATTTCCCCACGTTCAAGAACAACTATTTTGTCAGCATCTGAAATAGTTGATAGACGGTGCGCTATTGAGATAACCGTTCGGCCCTTACCTGCATTTTCCAGAGCATCTTGTATTTCACGTTCAGTTTCTGAATCGAGAGCCGATGTTGCCTCATCCAGTAATAAGATTGGTGGATCTTTCAATAGTGTCCTTGCAATACCTACCCTCTGCTTCTCACCGCCAGAAAGCTTTAAACCTCTTTCACCAACAGTAGCGCCATATCCATCTGGTAGAGACGTAATAAAGTCGTGTATTTGAGCAGCCCTGGCCGCCTCTTCTACCTCTGCCGCCGTAGCATTATCTTTGCCGTACGCGATGTTATAAAATATGGTGTCATTAAACAAAACTGTATCTTGGGGAACAACTCCAATTGCGGTATGTAAAGATGATTGAGTAACATTTCTAATGTCTTGTCCATCTATCGATACAGAACCTCCTGACACATCATAAAACCGAAATAAAAGACGACCAAGTGTTGACTTGCCAGAGCCAGAAGATCCTACAATTGCAACCTTTGCTCCACCTTGAACCTCAATACTTAAGTCATTTAGAATTGGACGCTTACTGTCATAACTGAAATAGACATTTGAAAACTTTACTTGGCCGTTTGTAACATTTATCGGCTTGGCGTTAGGTTTATCAACAATCTCTGTCTCCTGCTCTAATAAATTGAACATTTCACCCATGTCGACGAGTGCCTGTCTTATTTCTCGGTACACAGTGCCAAGGAAATTTAGAGGCATTGTTATCTGGATCATGTAAGCATTTACCATTACAAAGTCTCCGACTGTCAAAACACCATTTTGGACTCCAAGAGCAGCCATCACCATTACTGCTATTAATCCTAAAGTTATTAAAACGGCTTGGCCAAAGTTCAGAAAACCCAATGAATATGCCGTCTTTAGAGCTGCATCTTCATAACCTGCCATAGCAATGTCATAACGATTGGCCTCTCTTTGCTCGGCATTAAAATATTTAACTGTTTCAAAGTTTAGCAAGCTATCTACAGCTTTTTGTGCTGCATCAGTATCTTGCTCATTCATTTTCTTTCTTAATTTTACGCGCCATTCAGTTACTTTAAAGGTGAACCAAACGTAAATTCCAATAGTAACAAAAATTACAGCCAAATACCTTATATCAAGCATCACATAGAGTAAAATTGCGATCATCAATAATTCAAGCACCAAAGGACCAATTGAAAACAATAAAAACCGAAGTAAAAACTCAACCCCCTTCACACCTCTCTCTACAATTCGAGAAAGCCCACCAGTTTGACGCGTGATGTGATATCGTAGAGATAATGCGTGTATGTGCCGAAAAGTTTTAAGTGCAAGTTTACGGAGAGCTCTTTGAGCTACCTTGGCAAACAAAACGTCTCTCAACTGCTGAAAACCATTGGTAAATATTCGAGAGACGCCATATGCAACCGTAAGGCCAAGAGCCCCAAGAAAAAGCTCGTCAACCCCTTGGTTTGATAAAGCGTTAACTGCATCACGATAAATAAGAGGAGTGTAAACAGCAATTACCTTTGAAAGAATTAGGGCGAGCATTGAAAAAATAACTCGATACTTTATTTCAGCCTGCCCTTGTGGCCATAAGTATGGCGCTACTCGAATTATAGTGCGCATACCTGATTTTCTCTCCAGATATTCGCTATTCTGTTCTTCTTTTTTCATTTAATCTGTAATGTCCGCAATCATAATTATTAATCAACTGAGTGTTGCTTTAGTCAAATCTTGGTTTAATAGTTTTTCTAATTTGTTCAATTGAGATCGGGTAAATCAAACAACTGCCCGGGATAAATCAAATCAGGATCCTTAATTTTGTCACGGTTTGCTTCGAAGACACGCACGTACAATAATCCATCACCATATCTCTTGCGCGCTATAGCCCAAAGTGTATTACCCGGTTGTACTGTAACAATGTTAATGCGAACAGGGCTTGAACTTGGAGCGATTAACGCGGCAAGCTTCTGACGATCCTCACGTTTAAAAGGACTTTCCAATCTAGAAACCACATCTCCCCTTGATCCAAGCTCATCAATACGCAGAGTGTACGTGCCTGGAATAACATCAGACAAATCTGTCTCCCAATAGCCAGAATCGTCCGTTTTTGCTGCTGATATAGCCTCATTATTGACGTAAAATCTAACAAGGCCATCAGGGTTGGAACGCCCGCTCAGAGTAACGTTGCCCAACGGATCATAAGCTATAGAATCGAGCGCCAGTTGATCTTTTGCTCCTTGATCATCCTGTAACACCTTAACCCCATCACTGTCGGCAACCACTACTTTTGGTTGCGACGTGCTTGAATTCATTGTTGGGTTTGCAATATCTGCAGCATTATCTGGAACGCTGACGACAGAATCGCTCTCGGAAATATCCGCTTTATTTTCTGAAATTTCAGATTTTTCTAATGCCTCTTGCAGTTCTGTCTGCGTTTCCTGTGACTCTAACTGTGATGGATCTACTTGCACCGTCTCTTCTTTATCTAACCCGTCAGAGACCTTAACCTCTTTTTGCTTCGATGAAGATGTCTCTGCTTGATCTTCTTCCAAAATCTCGGCTTCATTAACTTCGATGTCAGGTTTTTCAACAGCCTCCGGTTGCACTTTATTTTCCGAAGTCAACTTTTCGTCAGATTTGTCAGTCTCTACTTCTTGGCTCTCAACGGATCCTTTCATTTGTACTGACCCGACCGACGCAGTCTCATCGGCGGGTTCTAAACTTGCCACTTCGTCTAGCAGCTGCAAATCCTCTTCTAAAGCCTTCTTTGCTATTTGTGATGGCAAAATAACTAAACTTTGGTCTGCATAAACAAAATCATCACCTTTGAGTGTTCTCAAAACAACTACACGAATTTCTTCACTTGAGCTTAATTCAAAAATTGATGCAAAGCTCCCATCTTTTCCAACGGATATTGTCCCAATTAAAGTCTCACCGACAAGGACTTCTATAGTTGCTCCGGGTTCTGCTCTCCCAGCGAGAGTAACGAGCCCATCAACATCAACCCGAGCCGTATCCAAAAAAACTTCGACCGGTATAACTTCAGTATCTTCAGGAGTTGGCTCTTCTTTTTCTACGTTTTTCTCAGCAGACGGTTTTAATTCAACCTTAGATGTAGAGCTATCAGCTTCTTTTGTCGTCTCATTTATTTCAACTTGGGTTTGTTCTTGAACATTTTGGATATCTACGCCCGAAACAGACTTCTCTTCTTGTGTATTCAAAGTATCAAATAAACCATAAGTTACTACACTTACGCCAAGCACGCCGAGCCAAAACCAAACGGAACTTAATAATTTCAATTTTGTAAATCTCCAAAATTTCAATAAACCATTTCTACAGTTGAGTGAGGGCATCAACAAGGGTAAAGTTTATAGGTCACTCTAAAACAAGGATTTTAATATGTTATCACTTTCTGTTTGTGTGTTTTGCGGTTCACGTTATGGAAGCGATAACGCCTACAAAAAAGCTACCGAGCAACTAGGACGACTGCTTGCGGAAGAAAACTGTCGGCTAGTTTATGGGGCTGGCAACATAGGTCTTATGGGCACCGTAGCTCAAAACATACAGTCTCATGGTGGAGAAGTTATGGGAGTAATTCCAGAACATTTATTGGAAGCAGAGGTTGGTAAAACCAACAATAACAATTTTATAATTACACAAAATATGCATGAACGCAAAAAGGTCATGTTCATGAATTCTGACGCTATTATTATTTTACCGGGTGGCGCAGGGACACTTGATGAATTCTTTGAAGTATTAACCTGGGCACAGTTAAAATTGCACAACAAACCAATCATTATTTTAAATGTCAGCGGGTTCTGGGACCCTCTCATTGAATTAATAAACCACCTTGTGGAAAATGGATTTGCGGATCAAAGTTTGAACAAACTATTTAAAGTTGTTTCATCACCGGGAGAAACTATTGAGGCGCTCAAATTAAATTCTTAGTGGATATGCTTGCAAAAGAATAAATAAACAAAGCCAGCCAGATTAAACCAAATGCCACCGCGTGCCAAAGTCCGAACGGTTCCAAAAAAATAAATATGGCAACGAAAAATTGAAGCGATGGATTTAAATACTGAATTATGCCAAGTGATGTCATTTGTACACGCCTTGCTGCATATGAAAAAAGCATTAACGGTACGGCTGTCATAGGCCCACTAAAAATTAAGAGAGATGTTGTCGTAATATTAGTACCGAAGCTTCCGGTTCCATCCAAATGCCAATAAAGAAGAAGTATTATAGCTACTGGCAACAGTAAAATCACTTCACTTGTCACGGATAGAACGGGCCCTAAGCTAATCTGTTTTTTTAGCATGCCATAAATCCCAAAAGTAATAGAAAGAACCAATGCGATAAAAGGTAAAATATTTTGCGATATGGCCAGTATTAATACTGCGATTGTAGCTAAAACTACAGAAACCCATTTCATTAGGGACAATCGCTCATTGAAGAAAAACAATCCAAACACGACTGCAACGAGGGGAAAAATATAATATCCAAAACTGGCTTCAGTGGCACGATCGTTATGAACGGACCAAATAAAGAAGAACCAGTTCGTAGAAATCATAGCAGCCGCCCAAAACAAAGTTTGGACTAGTTTCCTATTTCTAAATACTATCTTCAACTCCTCTAATCTGTTCTGTAGCCGCAAAAAAAGAGTGAAAGCGACTACCGACCAAATTGTCCTATGGCAGAGGACTTCTATAGGAGGGGTTTCAGATAATTGCTTATAATATATGGCGGAAAGGCCCCATATTGTACAAGCAACTATCATAGCTATCGCGCCTTTCAGATGCTCAGACATCATGCCGCCCTTGACATACCAGCGGATAAAATGGCGCTGTTAATATTTTTAATCACAGACCCCACTGCAATGGGGTCTGTTAAAAACCTTAGTTGTTACATTCTAGATAAAACATTTTCCCAATTAACAAGTTTATCGAGAAAATTTGTTAAATATGCCGGTCTCTTATTACGAAAATCAATGTAGTAAGAATGCTCCCACACGTCGCAACCTAATAATGCAGTTTGACCGAAGCATAGTGGATTCACACCGTTTTCGGTTTTTGTAACTTTAAGCGAACCGTCTTTATCTTTTACCAGCCAACACCAGCCTGCGCCAAATTGTCCAGCACCAGCTGCGCAAAAATCTTCCTTAAATTTATCGACTGAACCAAAATTTTCATTTAGAGCGGACGATAGCTCCGACGGCATATTATTTCCTCCAGGACCCATCATTTCCCAAAACTGAACGTGGTTCCAATGCTGCGAAGCATTATTGAAAATGCCATTTTGAGCAACGGAGCCAGCTTGATATGTTCCAACTATAATCTCTTCTAGAGATTTATTAGCCCATTCAGTGCCTTCAATTAATTTGTTACCATTATCCACATACGCCTTGTGGTGTAAATCATGGTGAAACTCTAGGGTCTCTTTAGACATACCAAACTCAGATAATGCATCGTGAGCATACGGTAGATCAGGTAATTCAAACGCCATTCAAAAATCCTCTTATTCAAAATATGAGCTCTACAGGATGGTAGGTTTACTCACAAAACTTCAATAGTAAATAAGCAAAACATGGTAAAGCTATAAAAATCCCAGTAAATATTGCAAGTTGTAAATAGTCTACCAGACGCCTACTTCACTGCCTTTTTTACAGGAAATTAATAACAAATCTCGAAGATATTTTTCTACTGACCGAAAACAAATGATAGTAGCTCTATTTTCCTCAGTCAGCCAAATTGCAGCTGCGACTTGTGAAAGGCGTGTTCGTCTAATCTCACCCAATTCCAAACTGTTGATTGCTGTATCAATTGGTGCCAATTTAGCTATTACTTCTCTGACCTTACCTCCCTCTAATGAAAAAACTACTCTTGCATCAGATACGTCCAGTGAAAGTGAATGATATGACGTCATGGTCTCTTTTACGCGATTTAATCGGTTAACAACCTCCGATTTCATGCAAAAATAAAGCAACTCATCCGGTGACATCCAACCCAACAAAGCATCGGTGGTTGCTTCTGTCTGTCTGACCGATGGCATACTTATTCCAAGAGCGTGACGCAATTTTCGTTTCAGTAGTTGGTTTTCAAGATCTAGGCGCAAAGTAATCATCCCTACATCCCTGTGTTGGAAGACTTTGAGATAATTCGTCTCATCACTGATCTGTATTTTAGAATGATTAAACATTTTGCTTACTGCCACTTTTGTCATAAAATACAGGATCTACGATAGTTGCTTCCACAATCTCGCCACTAATTTTTTCAAATTTTATCACTTCGCCAACCCGATCTGGTCCATTTTGAACTAGCCCCATGGCAATGCCTCTATTAAGGGTGGGTGAGAAATATGTAGAAGTCACTCTCCCTATAGTATGTTTCTGCCCATTTAAATTGTGGCCAGCACCTGCGGCATATGAGCCATCCGGAAGTACTGATCCATCTAATGTCTCCAACCCAACAAGCTTCCACCTATCTGGGTTTCGCATAAATATCCTCTCATGGGCTCTCTTACCAATAAAATCATTTTTCTTTTTCGAAATAGCCCAATTTAAATTGAGATCTTGTGGAATTATCGTCCCATCTGTCTCATCACCGATCATTATGAAACCTTTCTCTGCTCTCATTACATGCAGTGCCTCTGTTCCATACGGCATTACACCATAGTCAGAGCCCGCATCTAGTAGTGCATTCCAAAAATCGAGCCCGACTGACGCCTCAACAGATATTTCGAAGGATAATTCTCCTGAAAAAGAAATTCTAAAAATACGTGTTTGAAATCCGCCCAACAAGGCATCGGTCCATTCCATGAAACCTAACGCCTCTTTTGAAATGTCTGTCCCCCCTAATTTATTGAGTAATTTTCGGGAATTGGGCCCTACCACAGCAATTTGGGCGTATTGCTCAGTAATATTTTGTACGAATACCTGTAAGTCCCACCACTCTGTCTGCAGCCATTCCTCCATGTGTGAATGGATCCGTTCTGCCCCACCAGTGGTAGTATGGCAAAGAAACGTATTTTCATCTATTCGAGCTACAACACCATCATCGATCAAGAACCCATTTTCAGAACACATCAAGCCGTAACGACATGTCCCGATAGTGAGATTTGACATCATATTAGTGTAAACTAAATCCAGAAACTTTCCTGCATCAGGACCAGAAACTATCAGTTTACCAAGAGTAGATGCATCAAGCATTCCAACTGAAGAGCGCGTTTGCAAGATTTCACGATTCACTGCCTGTTCTGTGGTTTCACCTTTTTTAGCAAAGCAATAAGGTCGGCGCCAAAAACCAACTGGTTCAAAAACTGCATCGTGCTCAACATGCCAACCATGAATTGGCGACATTCGTACAGGCTGAAAGACACTGTCACGGGCAGAACCAGCAATAGAACCCATTGAAACCGGAGTGTATGGAGGCCTAAAAGTTGTGGTGCCAACCTTACTAATTGGACTGTCTAAAGCATTAGCTAATACTGCTAAGCCATTGATATTTGATAGCTTTCCTTGATCTGTAGCCATTCCAAGAGTAGTGTACCTTTTTAGGTGCTCAACACTTTCAAAACCCTCACGAGCAGCCAGCTCGACATCGCTTATTTTGACATCATTTTGGAAGTCTAAAAACGTTTTATTTCGTAACTTTCTTTTAGCTTTTCTGGGCGTAAGCCAAAATGGTTCAACAGGATTCTCAAGGTGTGGCTTCACCTTAGGCACATTAGATCGAATTTGTTTTCCTCCAAATTTTCTACCAATGGACAATCCTAATTCAGTAGCTTCTTTTACAATTTCATTGAGTTGAGTATTGCCAGAAGCAGCTCCAGCTGTTTCCATAAAACCTTCGCCATTTTCATTTGTAGGTGGCCGAGACTTATCGGGACAAAACATTGAGCTTTCATCATTCCACTCCAATTTGCCCCCACAATGCGACCACAAGTGAACTACTGGTGACCATCCACCTGACATCGCAACCGCGTCACATCCTATTCTCTCTGTAGTTTCGCCTTCACCAGAACTTAAACACACATTTACGCCCAGAACTCTTTTTCTGCCAATGACCCTGGAAATCACCTTGCCATTCTCGACACGTATTCCAATTGCGCGCGCTCTAGCAGCTGCCTCACCACCCCCATGTTCTCGTGCATCCAGTATAACAGGGACTTCCAAACCACTTTCTTTCAGAAAAATAGCGGTTTTGTATGCATCATCATTATTGGTAATAACAACCGTTTTTTGCCCAATAGATACCCCAAAATTGATAGCATAATCCCTTACTGCTGATGCCAGTAGAACTCCGGGAATATCATTACCTGCGAAACTAACTGGACGCTCAATTGCACCAGTGCAACATACAATTAGCTTAGATCGAATTTTCCATAATCTGTGCCGCGGCCCATCCTTGTTTGCTTTATGATCATTTAACTGCTCGTACCCTAAAAAATAACCATGATCATAAACTCCCACACCAGTCATACGAGTTCTCAGCGACACATTTGGCATGGAAGCCAACTCTTCTAAAACCTTATTGACCCAACTATTTACAGGAGCATCATCTATTTCGTCTTCATCAATCTGAGCGCGCCCACCCCAGCTCGCGAGCTGTTCGATTAGAAGTACTTTAATCCCACTTCTACCAGCAACTAAAGCAGTCTGAAGACCCGCTATTCCACCTCCAACAACCACAACATCGTAGAAAGCGTGAAAATGCTCATAGGTGCTCCCGTCTTTTTCCTTTGGTGCTTGGCCTAGACCGGCCGACATTCTAATTAATGGCTCGTATATATACTTCCAAAACGGACGTGGATGAATAAACATCTTGTAGTAAAAACCAGCGGGCAAAAATCGAGCTAGCCAACTATTTATCTCACCAAAATCAAATTCCAGCGCCGGGAAATGGTTCTGAGACGTCGCGGTCAGACCTTCAAAAATATTCGTCATAGTACCACGTTGATTGGGTTCAAAAAAATGGTCTTTCCCTAAATTTACTAAAAAATTTGGTTCCTCTGGTCCGGAAGAAACAACCCCTCTCGGCCTATGATATTTAAATGAACGCCCAAGCAATAATTTACCATTGGCCAACAAAGCAGACGCAAGAGTGTCACCCTGATAACCGGTGAATTGCACTCCATTAAAATGAAACTTAATTGGCTTATCAGCCTGAATTAATCTGCCTTTATTGGAAAACCTCCTACTCACAACCAGACCCCCTGGAGCTTATGAAGTACATCGGTTATGTCTATTTTAACATTAAAACTTTTCATGAAAATTCTTTCCATTTCCAACCGGGTCTTTTTATCGAAATATTATTTGTAATCTCTGTCGGTGGCTCTAATGTTTGTGCTGGATATGTCCCAAAAACTTCCATAGTTACGGTACAGCGGGCTGCATTAAACCACTTGCCACAACCATTTATATGTCTCCACCGTTCGAAGTGGACACCTTTTGGATTTTCACGATTAAATAAATAAGCTTCAAATTCATCATCGCTGGAACCCGGGCCAAATCTCTTTAAATGCGCCTCACCACCAGCGGCTAGGTCCGTTTCATCGGCGAGTACGCCACAATATGGACACTCAAAAATAAGCATACAAATCCTCTTTAATGCGCAACACCGGCTGCTACACTTTCATCAATAAACTGACCCTCGCGAAAGCGAGTGACCCTGAAATCTTCCGCTAAAGGGCCAGGTTCACCTGTAGCAATAAGCTCTGCCATCGCCCAACCTGAGCCAGGTATTGCCTTGAAACCTCCTGTTCCCCAACCACAATTTATAAATATATTTTTGACCGGCGTTTTTGAGATGATAGGCGATCGGTCACCAGTCATGTCAACAATACCCCCCCACCACCTTAACATCTTAAGTCTCGAGATAATTGGAAACGTTTCAACTAATGCGCGTACTGTCTCTTCAACATGATGAAACGACCCTCTTTGAGAATAATTATTATATCCATCGGCACCACCACCGATTACCATTTCGCCTTTATCAGATTGGCTCATATAGCCATGAACGGTATTTGCCATTACGACAACATCCATGCAAGGCTTAATAGGCTCAGATACTAAAGCTTGCAATGCAACCGATTCTATTGGCAGACGAAACCCAGCCATATCGGCCAAAACACCAGAATGTCCAGCGACCACAATACCTATTTTCTTGCAAGCAATCGCACCTTTTGTTGTCTCCACTCCGACAACTTTACCATCGATAGTATTAACACCGGTTACCTCACACTGCTGGATAATATGCATACCCATATCGGAGCAGGCTCGAGCATATCCCCACGCAACCGCGTCATGTCTCGCCGTTCCTCCTCGAGGCTGCCACAGCGCTCCTAGAACTGGGTACCTAGGCCCATCTATATTTATAATTGGGCAAAGCTTCTTAACCTTTTGCGGGCTTATAAACTCTGTTGAAACCCCCTGTAGAGCGTTGGCATGAGCGGTCCGCTCATAACCTCTTATCTCATGTTGCGTTTGAGCCAACATCATAACACCTCTAGGACTAAACATAATGTTATAGTTCAAGTCTTGACTCAAGTTCTCATAAAGCGATCGAGCTTTTTCATATATCGCGGCTGACGGATCTTGAAGATAATTAGATCGAATTATGGTTGTATTTCGGCCAGTATTACCGCCTCCTAGCCAGCCCTTCTCCAGAATAGCTACATTTGTAATGCCATAATTTTTGCCAAGGTAATATGCAGTAGCTAACCCATGCCCACCTGCACCAATAATAATAACATCATATTTCTTTTGAGGTTCGGGTGAACTCCAGGCTCTCTCCCACCCTAAATGATCGCGTAATGCTTCACGAGCAACTGCAAACGCTGAATATTTCTTCATAAAACCAATTCCAATTTTCAGTACTGCAATAGTTTAATAAAAAGGGTATCAGGCTTCGTTTCAGAGCGCCACGTTAAAACAATTTTGCGCCATTGAATTATGAATATTTATTTTTGGGCTTTTTAAATAAACCCTCAAAGGTTACACATTTCTTAAATTAGTTACGATGGGCTTTTTTATGACGTTTTGGATAATAATATCAATAATATGCATACTAATTTCTATACTTTTTTATTTAAGCATAACGCAAGATACGCCTAACCTAGTACCCAATTCAGATTTAGAAGTTTATAAGGATCAACTTATTAATGTCGCGCGAGATCTCTCCAGAGGTATAATTACAAAGGACGAAGCCGAAAGAATACGGGCGGAGGTTAGCAGGCGTATTCTAGAATTAGATAAAAGAAAAGAAAGATCATTAGAAAAAGAAACAAAAGTAACAGGTCTGCTTTTTAGTATAGTTTTTCTTTTAATTTTTATAGCTGGAGGTTCTTTTTTATATCAAAAATTTGGCGCTCCAGGTTATGAAAATTTATCTCAGAGCCAAAGAATTAAAAATTCAAATGAACTTCTTTCAAAAAGAGCCACGCAAGAACAATTGTTAGAGCTTCGGCTCGTTGAAAAAAGCCTGATAACTCCAGAAGGCAACTATGGGGAATTAGTAAAAAAACTAAGACAAAAGGTTTCCGAGCGCCCTAACGATCTGGAAGGTTTAAAATTACTTACAGGCATAGAAGCCAAGATTGGCAATACTGATGAGGCTGTAAAAGCTCAGCAGCAATTCCTACAATTATTGGGAGATAAAGCGTCGGATTTAGACCACTTTAATTATGCCGATTTACTTATAAACCAAGTCGAAGGAGTTGTGTCTCCAGAAGCTGAAAAAGCATTGCGAGCGTCACTAGAAATAAATCCTGAAAATGGTGGGGCAAAATATTATATAGGCCTCATGTTGGCACAGAATGACCGTCCCGACTTGGCACTTAGAGTTTGGAAACAACTACTTAGGGCTGACGAATTGGACGCCCCATGGATACCATTAATTAGAAACGATATAGAGAGGTTAGCAGTCTTAGCGGGCGATACAAAATTTGAATTACCCCCCATTGATTCAACTGCGGGTCCAACAGCGGAAGATATCGAAAATGCATCACAGATGAACGACGAGGAAAGACAAGAAATGATAAAAGGAATGGTTTCCAGATTATCAGAGAGATTGTCGACTGAGGGTGGAAGCCCTAACGAATGGGCAAGGTTAATAAATGCATATGGCGTTCTTGGAGACTTTCAAAACGCCCAGTCAGCATGGGAAGAGGCGAAAAATATTTTTAAAGGAGACGCCAGTGCTCTGGAGAAACTAAGTGCAGCAGCCATGAATATAGGCCTCAAATAATGATTTATGAAAATATTTTAGATTTTGCTGGATCGATATCTAAAGACAAAGCCTTGATGGGTTTAGATTTAGGTAGTAAAACGATCGGAGTTGCTATTTCAGATAGCCTTAAAACTGTTGCCACACCAATTAAGACGATTAAAAGAACCAAGTTCAGTGAAGAAGTCACCACCTTGTTCACACTAATATCAGAGAGAGATCTATCAGGAATTATTCTTGGACTGCCCAAAAATATGGACGGATCAGAGGGAGCACGATGCCAGTCTACCCGGGCGTTCGCCAGAAACATAAACAAATTCCAAGATTTCCCGATAACATTTTGGGATGAAAGATTATCAACTGTAGCCGCAGAGAAAGCATTGCTTGAGGCGGATATAACCAGAAAACGTCGCTCTGAAGTAATCGATCATGTCGCAGCATCTTATATCCTTCAAGGAGCCTTGGATAGGATGTCGCATAATAAGTCTTTAAAATAAACGCCAACATGACCGAATATATTTGGAAAAGAAACGAGATAGATTCTCCATGCGTTAATATTTGCATCGTACACACGCAGGCAAATATATGTGCTGGCTGTTTTAGGACAATTGATGAAATTTCGGGCTGGTCAAACATGAGCGCAGCACAACGAAAAGAAATAATAAAAGAACTTCCCAATAGAGCTTTAAAATTAAAAGTAAGACGCGGCGGAAGAGCTAAGCGTTTAGGAAATTAGTTGATGGCAAGCCAATCTTGAACATTTTGTAACAATGGTCGAAAATAAGCGACTTGTCTGCTTTCACTTTCCGGACCCTTAATAGGATAGACCCAAGACGCAATCCCGTGGAGCAACAAAGGGTGCAAGGCATATCCTGTGCCAACTGAGCCTGTTATGGTTATTCGGTTACAATTCTCAAAACAGTACTTTCTAGCTTTTTTGTAAGTATCAGTCAGATCGACATCTTTCCAATCAGATGGATTTATATTAGAAAATAGTTTTGAGAACTCTTTTTGCATTATAAAATGCGATCCTTCCCAAACAACTATTGGGCTGGCACCTGGATGCGTATTATTTAAGGGAATGCCCAAAATTACACCGTGGGGCTCGACAAGATATCGTCTTTTTTCTTCACCAATTGGTAGAAGCCCATCAACGTGAGCCGCATCTCTCTTCCTTCTATATTCAAAAGCGGCTTCACTGTCTCCTTTCCGCGGCTTTGGATAGCCAGGAAATATTACAGAAAGTTGAGCTTTATGATATGGTTTTAGATTAATTTTACCCAAAAAGCTCTTAAAAACATTAGGTAATTCGGTATTTGTGAAGTCGCCTCTTGAGTTATTAGGCAGGACATCAACTCCAACAAACCATGTGCCCTCGCATTGGAGCCACTTTTGCAATTGAGCTGGATCGGCAAGAATTCCATTACCCTTTTTTTTTGCACATTCAGCCCATTTTGCTATTTGCTTGTCATATCCAAATTCTAT
This sequence comes from Candidatus Salinivivens marinus, assembly GCF_965655845.1. Lineage (NCBI taxonomy): Bacteria > Pseudomonadati > Pseudomonadota > Alphaproteobacteria > Rhodobacterales > Paracoccaceae > Candidatus Salinivivens > Candidatus Salinivivens marinus. Next base: position 169,003 of record NZ_CBFHHX010000003.1, on the reverse strand, counting down.
GTATCCTGTTTTACCAAACAACATAAATCTAACTCATAATTATTCTTCATAACAAATTCCAAAAACTTCGACCCGTTAGATTAGAAACTATTCCTACAGCGAACCCTCTATCACTTTTTCTATCCGTTCAACATCGTCAGGATTATTAAGTTCCCAAAAAACTCTGCCTCGCGTTGAAACTGATACACATTTCACTAGCTGATTGTTTTCAAGAAACCTAAGTTGTTCTAGTCCTTCGAACCTCTCTAATTCCCCAATGGGCCATTCCACGTAAGAACTCAAAGCATTTGGTCGGTATGCGTAAACTCCAACATGATGGAATACCGGAATATCAGACTCAGCACTTAGTTTTTCCATATCTACAAAGGGAATAACCTCCTTGGAAAAATACAGCGCATATTTATCAACTCCAAATACTGCAGTGGTCCCACCGACAAGTCCTTTTTTTCGATCTTGCAGGAAATGACCATAAGTTACGCGATCAAGTCTTACGACTGGTGTTGCCATAGAAGATTTGTCGTCCTCACCCATTGCGTGGATAAGATTTTCTACAAACCAAGGAGGAGTAAGTGGAGCATCTCCCTGAAAATTTATTATTAGATCAGAATCTAACCTAGCATTTTCAACAGCTTCAGCGCATCGCTCTGTGCCATTCCGGCAATGTGAAGACGTCATAATAACTTTCGCTCCAAATGCCCTGACCGCATTAGCTATTCGAGTATCGTCAGTCGCAATGAAAATATCATTAACATTTTTAACCTTGCCTGCGGCGCGCCAAGTTAACTCAATTAATGACTTTTTTTCTCCAGTTGGCAACTTGAGCTTAACCAAGGGCTTACCTGGATATCTGCTGGACGCATAACGCGCAGGTATAATAATTGCAGTTTTCATAGGTTATTCATTCCAACAAGGCTTGGGGACTTTTAATTAACAAGATTCAGTATTTATATGTTTATAAATCCCACGTTAACGACTTTATAATAACATAGTTTGAGAAGTTCCACAGCGAACTGGTTTTTACAAAATTCATACCAAACATCTATCTGTAAACTAGTTAATTTTAATTGATGAAATCAGAATTAGGCTACTGCTGTAAATTCCGTTAAATCTACACCGGAACCTGGCAAAACATTAAAAATTTCTTCACTACAATCTTCTACAGTGTAACTATCTGGCTTTGAAAACAACTTACGAAGTAGTGAATTAGTGATAAAGTGTCCAGCCTTATGACCCTCGTATTTACCTAATATTGGGGCTCCGGCCAGAGCCAAATCACCGAATGCATCAAGCATTTTATGACGCACTGCCTCATCTTGATAACGCATACCGCCCGGTGACAAAACCTTATCACCGTCAACAACAACTGCATTAGTAAAATTTCCGCCCAAAGCCAGACCGTTCTCTCGCATTGTCTCGACATCTTTGTTACTGCAAAAGGTCCTACTGCTACAAAGCTCTTTTACAAATGAGCCGTTAGACATATTGAGTATCTTACTTTGTTTGCCAATCACACAATCATCGAAATCAATAAAATACTCCATTTCTGGACGATCATATGGGGTTAAACTTGCCCAGCCAGACTGATTTTCAAAAATCACTGGACGGGTAATCCTTATAATTCTCGACGAGGAACTAATTGTATTTAGACCCACCTCTAATATTTGCTTAACGAAAGGGGCTGCACTCCCATCTAAAATAGGAACTTCCTCACTATCAATCTCAATCAACGTATTTGTGACACCGCAACCGGCAAGTGCCGCCATAAGATGTTCTATAGTTGAAATTGCAGTACCATCTTCATTCATTAATTTGGTACAAAGTGTGGTTTCCGACACATAATCCCATCTCGCTCGCACTACCGGATTTCCGATTTGAATATCTCTCCGTTCAAATAAAATTCCATGATTTTCAGGTGCGGGCTTAAGGGTAAGTGTTACGTCTCTTCCTGAGTGCAAACCTATTCCAGAAAATGTTATTGAGCTTTCAAGAGTTGTTTGCAACGTACTGCCTTTGAGTGATACAATATGCATAACGTATATCGCAAAAATACAGTAGACAACTCAAACTTTGTAACTGATTGTTACAGAGCATGTTTACAAAGTCATTTGCTTCTTAAAACGCATTTTGCCTGAAATTATAGGTCACTTAGTTTGCTTGGCGTCTCAAAAACGCGGGAACTTCTATCTTTTCCTTGTTAGAATCTAATTCTTCATTTTCGGCATTATAATTATTCTGGCCATTATCTTTATGAGCCTTTGGAATATCATTTTGCGTAGGCTCTGCCTGACCGGTACCTGCCATTCTATTAATTAGCGAGCCTATACCAAAACGCGGTTTGTCTTTAATCTCTAGGTTCTTGGTGGCAACCATCGGTTTCGAAGTTAAGGTCTGATTATTTGGTGATTTTGATACGGCAGCACGAAGACGCTCCATGGTTTCTTTGGACGGAGTACCCGGCGGCGGCGGGGTCAAATTATCAGCACTGGTTTGCTCATTACTACTTTGATTACTTTGCGAGGCATAAACAGAATTAACTTGCTGATTAAAGGACGTATCTTCACCGGCTATAGTAGGGTCGAATTCAGTTCCAGCTAACTTATTTTGTGTCTTGAATAGACCTGGTTCTGTTGAAGGCATAGATACTTCTTTCTCATGATCCTCCATTTTGGCTGAATTAGCCTTCTCTACCAATCCATTTATATTTTTACTCTCTTCCACAAAGGAGACCCGCCTTGGCATGTACGAAGATCGTTCTCTTATACTATCAGAAATAGGATTAAGTTTACTAGCAGCGTCTATGCCTGTTGCGACAACTGATACACGCATAACACCTTCCAAATTTGGGTCAAGAGTTGAACCAACAATGATATTTGCCTCTGGATCAACCTCTTCTCTAATCCTATTCGCAGCCTCATCTAATTCAAAAAGAGTCAAATCATAACCACCTGTGATATTAATGAGAACACCCTTTGCTCCTCTTAGGCTAATCTCGTCAAGAAGTGGATTTGCAATAGCCTTTTCGGCCGACTGAATTGCTCGGTCTTCACCGTCAGCTTCTCCAGTGCCCATCATTGCTTTACCCATCTCATCCATGACTGCCCGCACATCTGCAAAATCTAGATTTATTAAACCGGGACGAACCATTAAATCCGTCACGCCTTTTACACCCTGATACAAGACGTCATCTGCCATACTGAAGGCTTCAGTGAATGTTGTTTTTTCTGTGGCAATCCTGAATAAATTTTGGTTTGGAATTATAATTAGCGTATCAACCATTTTCTGAAGCGCTTCTACACCTTCCTCTGCCTGACGCATGCGCTTAACGCCCTCAAATTGGAACGGCTTTGTTACAACACCAACGGTCAACACACCTAACTCTCTAGCAGCTTGGGCTATAATTGGGGCAGCCCCAGTGCCGGTACCGCCACCCATTCCGGCCGTTATAAAGCACATGTGAGAACCGGCAAGTTGATCAACAATCTGCTCAATGCTTTCTTCAGCGGCAGCTGCGCCCACAGATGCTCTGGCGCCAGCCCCTAGACCCTCGGTTACTTTAACTCCAAGCTGTATTTTGCTATTCGCACGGCTCTGCTGAAGCGCCTGAGCATCAGTATTTGCAGTGACAAAATCAACTCCGTCCAGACTTTTTTCAATCATATTGTTGACGGCATTGCCCCCAGCACCGCCAACGCCGCAAACAGTAATTTTAGGTCGCAGATCATTCTGCTCTGGTATCGATAAATTTAAAGTCATTGTCAGGTCCGCCCGTTATCCAATAATGGATTTTATTTTTTCGAAATTAATATATGACTCGTTTATAACTAAAAATTTATAAAAGGTCACTAAAAAATGACAGATTTATACATAATATAGTATCCACTATTTATAAAAGGCTGTTATTTTGATAAGATACCTATATATAGATCCTACCAATTTTCGCGTAGCCAACGCACAGCTTTCCGAACAGTTCGGGATGAATAACTGGAGTTTGGCAATTCAAAATCCCACCACTCATCTTGGGGATGCGCCGCAAAAAGTGCTAGCCCAACCAAGGCCGAACAGCTTGATCCAGAATAAGCTTGAGGTAAACGATGTATTCTAAGTGGTCTGCCAATGCGAACTTGCTGTCCAAGAATACGACTTGCAAGGGTATCTAGGCCAGGAGTCTGACTTGTTCCGCCAGTTAAAACAAACTTTTGACTTTTTAGCTCGTAAAAACCTGCTATTTCCAATTGAGCCCGAACATCCTCTAAAATTTCTTCAATACGTGGCCTCATGATACCTATAAGCTCACTGCGGGTTACGGTGCGTCGATCATGCTCCCAATCACCTGTTGTTTCGCCCCCAACTTCGATTAAGTCACGATCATCAATACCAGTAGCTATCAAACCCCCATTCTTAGTCTTAATTTTTTCAGCAACCGCCATAGGAACCTGGAGACCTAACGAAATATCGCGGGTCACATGATTGCCCCCAAGCATTATCGAACCTGCGAAAATCATATGCTTTTTCAGAAAAATAGAATAGCTTGTGGAGCCGCCACCAAAATCAATACAAACTGCTCCGAGCTCCTGCTCATCTTCTACCAATGTTGATCTGCCAGAAACATAAGCCGCTGACGCCACCCCAGCCAACTCTAAATCACACCTTTTTACACAATGAGCCAAATCCCTGATTGTTTTAGCTCTCACAGTAAGTATGTGTAAATCCACGTCCAAATTGTTTCCGATTTGGCCCCTAGGGTCTACCAGCCCAGATCGGTGATCTAACGCGAAATTTACAGGCTGTGCATGTAATATTTCTCTGCCATCACCTATATCAGGTAAATCGCATGAGCTCAGAACTCGTGCAATATCTTCGTCTCGCACAATTTGATTTTCAATTTTAACAACACCGTTTAATCCATACGAGCGCGGACCACCGCCTGAAAAACATGCAATCAAGTGATCAACTCTTAAATTAGCCATTTTCTGAGCAGATTGTAGAACCGTCCGAATTGCCCTCTCTGCTTCTTGCATCGAGGATATTTCGCCAAATTCAATTCCACGAGAGCGGGTTATTGCAGATCCAACAACCTGAAACGATGACTGGCCGGCTAAAGATCCCACTTGATCCGAGGCGAGACTAGGATCCAGACCATCAAAACGTAAAATTAAACACCCAATTTTTGTACTGCCTAAATCTAGTATCGCCAATGCACCACGTTGCAATGCTGATTGGCGCATTGCTCGCATTGCTCGCTGCAGCTCGTATAAGTCAGCCATTATTATAAATCCCCACTGCTATTGTACATTAAAGTGTCCATGGACACTCCGCGCACCCTCACTGTTGGCCGTTCTATTAGTCTCAGATCAATAGTTGATAAATGGCCAGAAAATAACGAGCCCGAGTCATTCATTAACATCATGCGATCAAATGCGGCTAAAAACTCCCTTTGAGGGAGCAAAATTCGCAGATTGTTGTCTAAGACAAGGTCCCACCGACGTTCCCCAACTCTTATGAAAGCCCTCACCTGATCCAAAAATTTTCGATTATCTTTCATCAAACTCGATACCTCTGAAACTGCCAGATTTGCGGCTTCACCTATGATCAAGGGAAGTTCAGGATAATCAATCCGCGAGCTTGCTAATCTTATAAAATTACCATTAACATCAAGAACAGACATCAAATTATTCTTCCGCCAAATAAAAGCCGGCGTGCGCTCCAAAACTTCAATCTGAAGAACACCGCTTACTGTAATTTTTATAGACGCGGAGGCAACCGCCGGAATATCGTTAACAACTTTGTGGAGGTATTTTATGTCTAAATCAAAATAGCTCACCGGAAAATCTAATGGTATTATTTCTCTAATTTCGTTTGCCAACTCATCAGAAGCACCATCGATCGCAGCTACTTGTATCATGAATTCAGGTCTTTCAACGATTAAACGTTTCAAGTCTTTTTTTAATACATCAATATTTTCCTGAATATTAGTATTAAGAAAAAAAACTAAGGTACCACAAAAAAGAAAAAGCGATGGCAGCCCTAAAGTGAGAATTAACCGTAATCGGGGCGAAAGCAATAATCGCATTAGGCGGTACGAGACAATCGAAGGAGCGGGATCAATTTTTCTTCCCAGCTTATATTTCAACGATCGCATGATGCGTCCTCCACGAGCCAGTGGCATAGATCATTAAAATTAATCCCACAGATCTTTGCTTGTTCTGGGACAAGAGAGGTAGGTGTCATACCAGGTTGAGTATTAATTTCCAGGAGAATTATTCCATCCAATCCCAAACTTTCATCCCAACGAAAATCCGCTCTACTTATTCCTCGACATCCGATCAATTCATGAGCACTGAGAGCATATTCAAGGCATTTTTCTTGGATTATTTTTGGAATTTTGGCAGGCACCTCGTGAATGGATCCGCCTTTTTTGTATTTGGCATCGTAATCATACCAATTTTGTGTGATTATATCCGTAACAGCTAAAGCTTTTTTACCCATCACAGTTACTGTAAGTTCTCTGCCTGGAATATATTCCTCTACCATAAGAATACTTGGCATGTCAGAAGCAACTTTAAGTGGCGGATCTTCTTTTGGATTTACAAAATAAACGCCAATAGAAGATCCTTCATTAATTGGTTTTACCACATACGGCTTGTCCAGTGGATGCGAAGTCAATAAACCTGATTTTTCAATCATAAAACCTGGTGCCGTTGGTAAACCAGAATTGGAGAAAATATGCTTACTTCTCTGTTTATCCATGGCAAGTGCTGACGCCATAACTCCAGAATGAGTATAGGGAATTCTCAACCATTCCAGCAATCCTTGGATAGATCCGTCCTCCCCCCATCGACCATGCAGAGCATTAAAAACAACATCAGGTCTTAATTCAGATAAGCGCTGAACAACATCGCGCCCAGCATCAAGCTCTATAACCTGAAACTCTTTGCCCCTTAAAGCTGCAGAACATGCCTGTCCAGAAACGAGCGAAACCTCCCTCTCCAAGGAATGGCCACCCATTAGTACTGCAACTCTGGGACCTTTTCCGCTCGAAATGCCCATCGCCTCACTTGCCCTTTTTAGGCCTTTGCGCCTTTTACATGACGTCTTTTTTAAGGATCTCCGACCCTAATAATTTCCCACTTTAAATCAATTCCAGAATTTTTGAAAACCTTTTTTCTTACAAGCTCACCCAATTCCTCAAGTTCCAATGCTGTGGCGCCACCGGTGTTCGTTAAAAAATTTGGGTGCTTTTCATGCATTTTGGCCGCACCCATTTGATAGCCTCTAAGCCCAGCATCCTCAATTACTTTCCAAGCTTTGAGCTTATGATCTTCATTCCCCTGGCCTGAACTCGAAAATCCACAAGGATTACGAAACGTACTTCCTGCGGTAACATCCTTAGTTGGCTGCTCATTATCTCTTTTTTGTTTCTGTATACGCATTTTTTCATGCAAGACCTCAACCTCACCATAAGGCGGTGCAAATGTGACGTTAACTATGACAAGATCAGCTGGTAGAGCTGTATTCCTATAGGAGAAAGAAACATCAGTCTTATCTAACTTTACAAGTTCACCACTTCGGTTCACGGCATTTGCTGATACAAAGTAATCTGAAATATATCTTCCATAACACCCCGCATTCATTTTTAGGGCACCGCCTATAGAGCCAGGAATAGTGCGGAGGAATGTTAGGTCATAACCATGATCAGCAGCTGTTCGAGCAACAAAAGCATCCAAAGCTGCGGCGCCTGCTACCACTAAGCCATTTGACACCTCAACAGAATTAAATCCCCTACCAAGCCTAACGACTACACCTTTTATACCACCATCCCGAACAAGAAGATTGGAGCCAACACCTAATGGGAAAAATGAAATATTGTCCGGTAAATTTGACATAAATCTCATCAAATCTTCCAGGTCAGCGGGTTGGAAAAAATATTCAGCCGGGCCACCTACTCTTAACCACGTCAGTTCAGAAAGCATCCGATTTTTATTAAATTTACCACGAGCTTTAGGAAATTTTACTAGCATGCTAACACTCAGAATCTAATAATTTTGGAAGGCTATTGGCCCAAGAGCTTATAGTACCAGCCCCAAGACATATCACAATATCGCCAGATTTAGCATTTTTTGCGATCAGTTGTGACAAGTCTTGTAAATTAGAAACCGCAACAGCATGACGATGGCCGTGACTAACCAAGCCAGTTACGAGATCATCTCTACTTGCTCCTGGTATTGTCTTTTCTCCAGCGGAATAAACATCCCCAATTGCAACTATGTCGGCGTCATTAAAACAGGAACAAAAATCTTTGAATAGAGCATTAAGACGGGTATACCTGTGAGGCTGATGAACGGCTATAACTCGTCCCGAACTTATCTGCCTTGCAGCCCTTAATACTGAGGATATCTCAACTGGGTGATGACCATAGTCATCAATTATAGTGACACCGTTGACTTCACCCACCTTAGTAAACCTACGATTAACACCCTTAAATTTCGCTAAAGCCTCACGGATTTTAGCATTTTCAATACCTAGATGGTGTGCGACCGCAACTGCGCCCAATGCATTTGAAACATTATGGTCGCCAGGCATAGGAAGAACACAGTCCTTAATTGTAAACTTCTCCTGCTGGAACCAAATATCAAAATAGGCTCGACCATTTTTATAATTTATATTTATTGCCCGAACGTCAGATTGGGCATTTAGGCCAAAGGTTTTTATTCGGCGATCAGAGATTTTGCCAATAAGTTTTTGCACTTCGGGATGGTCGCTACAGCAAATGGCTAATCCATAAAAAGGAATATTAGAAATAAAATCCAGAAACCCTTTTCTTAATGACTCGAAGTTACCCCAATGCTCCAAGTGCTCAGGATCTATGTTAGTGACAACCGCTATGGTTGCGGGTAGCCTAGTAAAGGTTCCATCGCTTTCGTCGGCCTCCACAACCATCCACTCACCATCTCCAGCCCTTGCATTAGAGCCGTACGCATGAATTATTCCTCCATTAATAACTGTGGGATCAAAATCACCTTCGTCTAACAAAGTAGCGACCAAAGTGGTAGTGGTGGTTTTACCATGTGTGCCAGCTATCGCCACGTTTGATTTCATTCTCATTAGCTCTGCTAACATTTCGGCTCTTCGTACGACCGGCAAACCTGCGGAACGAGCATAGTTCAACTCAGGGTTTTCCTTATTGATTGCAGACGAAATCACGACAACAGCCGCGTTCTTGAGGTTATTTTTATCATGGCCAATTTTTATTGACGCACCCATTCGCTCTAATCGTGAAGTAATTTCTGTTTCCTTCAAATCCGAACCTTGAACAGAATAGCCTTGGTTAATTAAAATTTCCGCAATACCAGACATGCCGATACCACCAATTCCAATAAAATGTATTGGTCCAATTTCTACCGGAAACTTTGTAGAGACATTCATTACTAAGTTCCCTTTTTTGATGGCTTGGCCGCAAGTGTCGATACTTCTTTTTTTCCTTGTGCCAGATTAAGTATTAAATCAGACAGCATTTTAACAGAATTTTTAGAAGACCTATTTAATGCCGCTGCAGCCATTGCCTCAGCTTTCTTTGGGGAAGATAAAAACTTAGTAATGCAATTTGCAAGCTTATCTACAGTGAAATCATCTTCTGCAAAACTTATGGCTGAATTTACGCTCGTCATGCTTAAGGCATTCACGGACTGCTCATCTCTAATAGCAGATTTTAAAGGAACCAGAATTGATGGGCGACCAATTGTAGCAATGTCTGCAATAGAAGACGCTCCTGACCTACTTATAACTAGTTGGGCTTCTGAAATTCGCCTAGGCGCATCATCAAAAAAGCTAGCAACCTCTGCTTTGATGTTGTTTTCAGTGTACAATTTAATCACTCGATTTATATCTTCGGGTCGAGCCTGATGACCGACTCTTATATTTTTTATATTCTTTTCTGACAATTTTGATAAAGCAATAGGTACGATGTCGGACATAATTCTGGCACCCTGACTACCTCCAATAACCAATAAATTTATTGGATAATCGCCGGGAGGAATGTAAGGAGATGCACTAAATTTTAAAACAGAATTTCTAACGGGATTGCCAACATATATGGCATTCCTAGGGTTGAGCTGTTCTGATGCTATACCATAAGCCACAAAATCCACCCTTGTAGAGAAAAGTTTATTGACCTTCCCTAAAACGCCGTTTTGCTCATGCAAGATTGTTGGAATCCGCCAAATAAAAGCTGCCAAAACGGCAGGAATGCTCGGATATCCACCAAAACCCACCACACAGCTTGGTTTGTTATTTTTAAACCAAAGCAAGGACTGCAACACTCCATAAAATATAACCAATGGAACCAATATCTTTCCTAAAAAAGAGCCTCCTGAAAAGGTTGCAGATTTAATAATCGAAACCTCAACTTCTGATGGAAAGTTTTTGGCGTAACGTGCGCCTCGCTTATCCGTGGACAGCTTTACTCGCCAGCCGATTGATACCATTTCCTCAGCAAGTGCCTGTGCCGGAAACATATGGCCTCCCGTTCCACCAGCGGCTAAAACCAACAAGGGAGCACTCATAAATTAACGCCCATTAAAAATATCGCCTATATCTTTTTGAGGCCTTACCCGCGTTAAGGCCAAAAGCATACCTACAGTAATACCCATGGCAATTATTGAAGAGCCGCCATAACTCACAAATGGCAATGTCATACCCTTAGCAGGAAGCAATCTTACAGCAACGCCCACGTTTATAATGGCTTGAATTCCAAACATTGCAACCAGACCAGAACCAGCCAAACGGTTAAATGCATCTCTTTCCTTTAGAAGTCTAATTAATGAAGCAAGCACTATCCAGGTAAAAAGAAGTATAATCAAGACAACTAAAAGCAATCCATACTCTTCGGCAGCGACTGAAATTATAAAATCTGTGTGAGCATCAGGCAAAGACCATTTAACCTGTCCTTCACCAACACCCACTCCAAAAAAACCACCTTCCTGTATCGCGTTAGTTGCGTAGCCAAGTTGCGTACGCGGATCAATATCAGGCGACAAAAAACCATCTATCCGCTTCGCAAAGTGCTCTGAATATGAATATGCCATTGATCCTGCAGCCAAAACCAACAAGGCTAACGCTGCTAACAAAATAAATGAAGCGCCTGCAACAAAATAAATAATACCCCAACCGAAAAGTATTAGGCATGCTTGCCCAAAGTCTGGTTGGATAATTAACAAAGCCACAACGAGCATTGTAATAATAAATGACCACAAACGCCCGGGTGGCCCATTAATTTGACCGTTCGCCGAAATTAGCCAGGCAACAGTCACAATAAAGCCAGGTTTTAAAAATTCGGAAGGCTGGACTGATGCAAAACCCAAACCGTACCATCGTACGGCGCCCTTCCCAAAATCAGTACCAAAAAAAGGTAGCAAACCTAATGCTACGAAACATAATAAAAATCCAATTACACCGAGTCTTCTAATGACTTTGGATGGCAGCATGGAAAACACTACCATTACAAACAGCGCAAGAGAACCGAATATAGCCTGCCGATACACATAATGAAACGGTGCTAACCCATTTTTTTCCGCTAACGGCGGCGACGACGCAAGACCTAATAACAATCCAATACTGAAAAGAATAAGGATGGCGGTAAGAACAGACTTATCTAATGTCCTCCACCAGCGCGAAAGAACTGCCTCTCCTTCTACAGTTCCAACGGAACCATATGCCATTTCCGTCATTTTACCTGCCTAGCTCTGCCTATTGTCCCATTTACTGGGATCTGATTATTTATATTACAAATTTTTTATAAAAAATACTAGTCTTAGTTTGCTTTAAATCGGCAAGTGGATGTCAAAAGTGTCACATTTAGTAAGCAGTCTTTTCATGCAAGTTGTTAATAATTCTCTCTACCTGCCCCGCAAAATCCTCACCACGGCGCTCAAAATTATCATATTGGTCGAAACTTGATGCTGCAGGAGCCAATAAAACCACATCGCCGCTCTCCGAGTCTTTTACAGCGCATTCAACTGCCTGTCGCATATCGCCACAAACGATATTTTCACATGTTAATTGCTTTGATATATTTTCTGCTTCAGCTCCGATAATATAAGCACGCCTAACTTTTTGTGTAACTGAGTTTAGTTTGGACAAGCCCCCATCTTTTTGCTGGCCACCACATATCCAACGAATATTCTCATATGCATTCAAAGACATCATGGCACTCTCTACGTTGGTAGCTTTGCTATCATTTATGAACGTAATGCCGTTAAACATGGCAATTTTTTGGGATCGGTGTGCGAGCCCATCAAATCCTTTCATTGCTTCGATAATTTTACGAGGTGACAGCCCAAGCGCCCTACAAGCAGCGTATGCACTGGCCGCATTCTGGTAACTATGAAGACCAACAAAATTATCAAAAACCTTTAAGTCAATTGAATTTATTTGTTTTCCTTTTCGGTGTTCTACCAAGTAGCCAGCGTCCAAAAAAATAGACCAATCAAATCTTCTCATTTGTTTTGTAGCAGAAACTCGAATGATACTTTCATCACCTATGCTTGCAGAAAGCTGTTGAGCCAAATTAAGTCCTGCCAATTCATCAACTCCAATTATAGAGTAATCTGGGCAGCCTTCAGTAAATAATCGGCGCTTTGCAGCCAGATAACCTCCAATGCCTCCATGGCGCTCAAGATGATCAGCACTAAAGTTTGTAAAAATAGCAAGGTCAGGTGATAAAATTCTTGCAACTTCAGTTTGATACGACGATAGCTCGAGCACGATTAACTCATTATTTTCAGGTGGATCAATATCCAAAACGCCGCGCCCAATGTTACCAGCGAGCTGTGATTTATATCCAAGCTCTGAAAAAATATGATGCAATAATGATGCTGTAGTGGACTTTCCGTTAGAACCGGTAACCGCAACTATTCTAGGTCGTACTGAAAACTTGTCCCAGCTCATAGTTGCAATAGACTGGAAAAAAAGTCCTACATCATTATCAATCAAAACGCCAGCAGAAACCGCCGCCGATACTATCGGATGCGGTACGGGAAAATGATGTGGGACCCCAGGACTTATAATTAAGCGATCGATGCTTTCCCAATCAAAATCCGGAACCGAGCCTATAACTCTCAAACCCTGTGATGATGCTAAACTTCTTTTTTTCGGGTCATCATCCCAACAAATCACGTTGGCACCGCTCGCATTTAAAGCGTGAGCAGATGTCATCCCAGACCGACCAAGGCCTAAAACTACGAAATTTTCATTACTAGATCCCTGTAATTTTATCACAGGTTTCCCCTTTGACTACGCATATCATAAACTCACTTACTAAATGTCTTGATATTTTATATCCGCATTATCTTACTTTCAAAGTCGCCAAACCCACCATTGCAAGAATGAGTGAAATTATCCAAAAACGAATGACTATTTGAGGTTCCGCCCATCCTTTTTTCTCAAAATGATGATGGATTGGCGCCATCAAGAATACTCTTTTACCTGTCATTTTGAAGTAAAGTACTTGTATAATTACTGAGAGCGCCTCAACGACAAAAAGCCCCCCGACAATCGCAAGAACTATTTCATGTTTCGTAGCAACGGCAACTGCACCGAGAGCGCCCCCGAGCGCCAAAGACCCTGTATCGCCCATAAAAACGGCAGCTGGTGGTGCATTATACCAGAGAAAACCTAATCCGGCACCAAAAATCCCAGAGCAAAGAATTAGAATTTCTCCCGTACCATTGACATAATGAACATCTAAATATTCTGTAAAATCTACTCTTCCCACAGCATACGCAATTACCCCAAGAGCGCCGGCTGCAATCATCACCGGCATTATGGCTAATCCGTCCAAGCCATCAGTCAAATTTACGGCATTCGCCGACCCAACAATTACAATCATTGCAAAGGGAACAAACAAAAATCCAAGATCAACCAGCAAATTTTTAAAAATCGGGAGGGCCAACCTATTTTGCAATGCGTCTGGATGATTAGTAGCAATAAAATATGCTGCAACGGCGGCTACCAAGAAACCAGATAACAAACGTATTTTACTTGATACACCCTTCGGATTCTGGCGACTTACCTTAAGATAGTCATCGATAAACCCTATCCCACCAAAACAAATTGTTACAAAAAGGACTATAATTACATAATTATTATCAAGCCTGGCCCACATAACTGTTGAAAAAACCAATGCCGATAAAACAAGTAAGCCTCCCATTGTAGGAGTCCCTGACTTTGCCGCATGCGCTTCAGGACCATCGTCACGAATAGGTTGTCCCTTGCCCTGTCTACGTCGTAGCACATTAATTAATGGCCGGCCAAAAACAAAACCAAAGATTAGAGCCGTAAAAAAAGCTCCCCCAGCTCGAAAGGTAATATAACGGAAAAGATTAAAGAAATCTCCTCCATCTGACAGAGCCGCAAGCCAATACAACATTTATAAATCCCTTTCGCACATCTCGACTTAATTTATTTCTTCATGGCGCGAATTGCGTCCACTATAGACGACAACCCGACACTCTTTGACGATTTAACTAAAACTTTATCACCCGCTTGTAGTATATTTTCCAAGTCAGCAATTAACTCATTTTTGCTCTCATAATGGCAACCTTTTATATTAGAAGGCAGTTTTTTATGTAAATGATACATTAAAGGTCCCAAAGTATGAATAATATCGACATCGGCTAACTCTGGCCAGGATATTATTTCCTCATGAAGCATAACTTCATTCTCACCGAGCTCTAACATGTCACCCAAAAAAGCTACTCTTCGACTGCAGTTTAAAGTTCTTTGAGTCAAAAGCTGCAAAGCAGATTTCATCGAGGATGGGTTTGCATTGAAAGCGTCGTCAATCAAAAAAATATTACCGGAGGGTAGGAAAATTTTTTCAAAAGAACCCCGACCACTCGATGGCTCCCATTTAGCCAGATCTTGCGATGCCTTTTCAATGTTAGCCCCAAGACAGTCAGCACAAAGTAGAACACCTAAAGAGTTTTCCACAAAATGGAAGCCAGATGAACCAACAATAAACTCTAAATCTCTATCATTAAATTGGCACTGGACCTTAATTCTGCCGTTAAGTTTTTGCATTTTTTTAGCTCTAAGATTACTGTCTATTCCACCAAAAGAAATAAACTGGCTGCCATTTTTTATAGTTTGTTTTTTCAAAATTTCGTAACCGGGAGTATCAGCATTTAATACCGCAATCCCTGTACTTTTTAGGCCCTTCACGATTTGGGCTTTCTCATGAGCAATTCCAGCTATATCTCCAAAAGCTTCCAAGTGAGCTTTGCCAATTGCAGTTATTAATACTACGTCCGCAGCAGTCATTCGTGCCAATGGCTCAATTTCACCAGGTTTATTCATTCCAATTTCAACTACGGCATAAGTTGCGTCGATTGGTAAGTTCGCTAGCGTCAAAGGAACACCAAGATAATTATTAAAACTGGCGGGCGAAGCATGCGTTTTACCCTGAACCTCTAGAATGGTTTTGAGCATGTTTTTTGAGGAGGTCTTCCCAACTGATCCAGTTATAGCAACCAATTTTGCTTGACTTCTTTCTCTTTGATATTTGCCCAAGTTTTCGAGTGCTTCTTGTACAGATGGGACCAAAAGCAAAGGAGTGTTTGAGGGAATTTCAGCAGGAACATGATCAACCAGAGCACCTTTCGCCCCCAATCTTATAGCGTCATTAATAAAATTGTGACCATCACGTTTTGCCTTAACGGCCACAAATAGTTCATCTGATTTGATCGATCTACTATCTATCGAAACCCCTGCGACGCCATCATTTCGCCAGTCACCGCTCAGGTCACCAGCAGTAGCTTTAACTAAGTCACTCTGGGACCACAACATCATAAAGCTCCATCCAATGCTTCAACAGATATTGAAGCCTGTTCGGCATCATCAAATGGAAGAGTATCATTACCAATGACTTGCCCAGTTTCATGTCCTTTTCCACATATTATTAAAGCATCACCCACATCAAGCATATCAACTGCTCTTAAAATTGCTTCTGCCCTATCGCCATATTCATGAATGGCATCACGACTAAGATCTTTGATAATCATTTGCCGAATTTTTGCTGGATCCTCGCTTCTAGGATTATCATCCGTAACGATTACAACATCTGCGTTTTGAGAGGCGGCAAGTCCCATGAGAGGCCTTTTGGACTGATCACGATCCCCACCTGCACCTATCACAGCAATTATTCTTCCAAAAACGTGCGGTCTTAGCGATTTAATTGCAGTCTCGATTGCATCCGGAGTATGGGCGTAATCGACAAATACATTTGCTCCATTTGCTCTTGAGGCTGCAAGTTCCATACGACCTCTAACTGTGATTAAATTGTGAAGAACATTGAAAACATCTTGCGGCTCAGAACCAAGGGAAATGACCAATGCGGCTGCCATAAGGACATTTTCAGCTTGAAAACCACCTATTAAATTTAATCTTTTTTGGTAAAGAATTCCATCATATTTAAAGAAAACTTCCTGACCAGAACTATCGAAAGTTTGCCTTTCTAATTCTATATTTGAGCCTTTGGATTTGCCCAAAGTGACAACTAAGTTACCCTGCGCTTTAAGTTCTTCCGCCAATAATTTTATTCTGTTGTTATTTACATTGAATACTGCAGTCTTATCGCTTGTGAGGAGTTGTCTAAACAATAATGCTTTAGCTTCAAAATAGTCATCTTTAGACTTATGGTAATCCAAATGATCTTGAGAAAAATTGGTGAAACAAGCCCCCGAAAATTGAACACCATCTAGCCGGCTTTGATCAAGCCCATGGCTCGAAGCTTCTAGTGCAACATGATCTATTCCATTCGCTTTCAAATTGAAGAGCAATTGATGCATTTCCAATGCGTCAGGGGTTGTATGCCTTAATGGCTGCGTCCACGCTCCACGAACTCCATTGGTTCCAATACTAACTGCCTCAATATCTAAATTACTCCAGATTTGTTGGCAGAAACTGGCCACAGATGTCTTACCGTTTGTACCAGTAACTGCCACTATTTGAGCGGGCTGCTGTTCAAACCAAAGAGCAGCACAGCGAGCCAGTGTTTCTCTTGGATTTTCAACCACAACAAAAACAACATTTGAAGTGTTTGAATTACTGAAATAATTAGAGTATCCGATTTTATCAGTTAGGACAGCGGAAGCACCAGCGTGAATTGCCGAGGACACAAAATTAATTCCATGCGAATTTACGCCAGGCAATGCTGCAAACAAGAAGCCATCGCACACTTTTCTGCTATCATTAGTTATGCCAGTTATTGCTGGATTTTCACCACTTTGAGAGGTAAGGCCTAAATCGGACAATGTTTTATTTTGCAACTTCATAGAAAATACATGTTTTTAATTCGATTGTAATAAAGATATCTTAGTTCATTTTTGCGGGCAAAACTCTAAATAAGTTATCTTTATTATTTTGAGGCCTCAATCCTAGTAACGGAGCTATTCTAGTGATTATTTCTGCCGCTACTGGT
The DNA here is from genome assembly GCF_965655845.1 of Candidatus Salinivivens marinus. NCBI lineage: Bacteria > Pseudomonadati > Pseudomonadota > Alphaproteobacteria > Rhodobacterales > Paracoccaceae > Candidatus Salinivivens > Candidatus Salinivivens marinus. Next base: position 151,530 of record NZ_CBFHHX010000003.1, on the reverse strand, counting down.
ACAGCCGTCCATCCCGCGGTACGCCGAACTTCTTCTCCGGTATTATCTTCAGGCTCATCCATGGTTACAACTAATACATATTTGGGGTTGTTCGCAGGAAACAATGCGGCAAAATTTGTTATGACCTTGTCTTCATAGTATCTACCCGTTGGGCTGGGCTTATCAGCGGTTCCCGTTTTGCCAGCCACTGGATAACCTGGTACTTCCGCCATTGTAGCCGTGCCTTCCGTGACGACGCTTCTCAACATAGTCAAAGCTTGCTTTGCGACTTTTTCAGAAATGACTCGATCACCATATTTTTGATTTTCCTGAATTTGCAGTGTTGGTGTAACCTTGTATCCTCCATTGCCTATGGCAGCATAAGCTGTAGCTAGATGAAGAGGAGTAGCTGACAAACCGTGCCCATAGGAAATTGTCATCGTTGATAATTCGGACCACTTCTTTGGAAGCAATGGCTTGCCTCCTGACGCTTCGACCATTTCTAATGGCACAATATCAAAAAATCCTAATGATTTTAAAAAATTTTGCTGTTCTGAAGATCCTATTTCCTGGGCAATTCTAGCGGTTCCTATATTAGAAGATTTTGAAATTACTTTTTTAACTGACAGCTCAGATCCGTAATTGTGGAAATCTCGTATTTTAAATTTCCCCCATCTTAATGGGCCACTTACATTAATCATAGTTTCTGGAGAAACCAGGTTAAGCTCCAGTGCCTGTGCTATGGCAAAGATTTTAAATGTGGAACCCAACTCGTATACGCCTTGGATTGCCCGATTGAACAATGGACTGTTTCCGGGATCGCCACTAGAAGGTAATTTCGGTCGATGATTAGGATCAAAGTCGGGGAGTGATGCAAGTGAAATAATTTCGCCGTTGTAAACATTCATCAAAATCGCGGCAGCTCCTTTGGCATTCAGAAGCGACATCCCGCTTTCTAAAACACTCTCTACTGCTGCTTGCACAGATAAGTCGATTGAAAGTTCAAGAGGGTTAGCTGATGATGCTGGACTCCTCAATCTCTCGTCAAATGTTTTTTCTACACCTGCGACCCCAATTACCTCAGCAGAGTGCACACCCTCCCGACCGAAGCTTGCTCCCCCAAGAACATGCGCAGCTAATTTACCATTTGGATAAAGTCGCATTTCTCGCGGACCAAAGCGTAACCCAGGATCTCCCAGATCGTGTACCGCTTGATAAGCTTCCGGACTAATACGTTTTTTTATCCATAGAAACTTTCTTTTTCCCGTAAACTCCTTGTATAGTTTATCCGCTTTCAAGTCTGGAAAAATTTTTTCCAGCCCATCTGCGGCTCTTCTAGGATCTGTTAAATGAGCCGTTTCAGCGTAAAGCGAATGAGTATCAAGATTTGTGGCCAAGATACGCCCCCGCCTGTCAACAATATTTGCTCTTTGGGCAACAATAGATGAGCCTATTGACTGAATTTGGGCTTCGTGTGGATTTGAAGCTGCCAAATGCCCCATACGAACGACTAGCACTCCGTAAAGACACAGAAATACTGCTGCAAGAACTACCAAACGGCCTTTTGCTTTTAAATGCTCTTGGCTGTCAATTTCATGGTTTCGTCGTCTGGTATTTTCTTGTTCGATTACATCAGTATTTTCGCCTCTTTCTCGTGCTGCAAGGACTTTACCAAGCGGCCGCAAAGGTATTCGGCCGCTTGGCTCAATCATTGGTATAAACCCTTACTTCAGACTGGGATATCTCGGGATTTAAAGCAGAGCTCCATTTAATATTACCTGTTCCATTGCTTAAACGATTAAACTCTCCAAAATTTGTCGCTCTAATAGGGGCCAATTTTAATTGATCAAAACCAAGGTTTGTTAAATGAATAAGACGTTCAGGCCTGTTTAGGTATGCCCACTCCGCCTTAAGTACAGCCAGCTTTGCTCGAGCTTTGCCAATTTCTATCTGAAATTCTTCTGATTTTTTAATTGCCATCTGGGTTTTTACATTTTCCTGATAGGCCCAATATGCGAGAGTAATAACCAAACCGAATATGACTAGATAGAAAAAGTTACGCATAATGTTTTCCTTGTATTGCTGGTATACCAAGTTGACTTGGTAAAAGAGTTGAGCCTGGCTCGGAACTCAGTCTCTTTGCCATTCGAAGTTTTGCAGATCTTGATCTTGGATTATTCAATAATTCTTGATCTGGAGGAATAATTGCTTTTCGATTAACTATCTGAAAATGCTTAACTTCATTTTTTAATTCTGGTGCATATCTATTAGAATTTCCCGCAGAACCACTTCGAAGTTGAAAAAAGCGTTTCACTATTCGATCTTCAAGCGAGTGGAAAGTTACTATCGCTAAAATACCTCCACTCCGAAGTGCTTTCTCTGCTGCAAATAAAGCTTCATATAGCTCGGTGAATTCGTCATTTATGGCTATTCTGAGCGCCTGAAATGATTTTGTTGCGGGATGACTTGCACCAGGTTTTTTTCTAGGCAGACAATTTTCAATCACATTAGATAGATCCAGCGTCGAGACGAATGGCCTCTCAGCTCGCCTTGTAACGATAGCATTTGCAATGCGCCGGCTAGATCTCTCCTCACCAAAGAAATATAGTATATTTGCAATCTCACTTTCGGGTGACGTATTCACCAGATCTGCAGCGCTTGGTCCACTTTTAGACATTCGCATGTCCAAGGGACCGTCTTTCATAAAGGAGAAGCCACGAGAAGCCTCATCTATTTGCATTGAAGAAAGACCAAGGTCTAAGACTATGCCATCTAAATCTGATCCATACTTACCTAAATTGGAAAATTTATCGTTGTGAAGCTGAATTTTATCCGGGTAATTGCTCACCCAAGGCTTTGCAAGATCGAAAACCTGAGGATCGCGATCGATCGAAATAACCTTTTCTGCTCCTGCCTCAAGTAGCGCCCGGGTATAACCACCTGCGCCAAAAGTCCCATCAAGCCAGTATCCTGAAACTGGAGAAATTAGATTTATAATGGGCTCAATTAAAACAGGAATATGCGGCGAGTTAGAAACTGGAAACTGTATATTAATCATCAGATTGACGATCCGAGGCATCTAAATATATCAGAGGATCAAAATCTTCTGGAAGAGACTGCAACCAAGCATTCGCCTTTTCCTGGTCTTCTTTAAATGTTTCTGGGTTCCATATTTGAAACGTATCTCCAGAAGCAATAAAATATGCCTCTGCTTTTATTCCTATTTTTTCCCTTAATCTTTGGGGAATAACTAATCTTCCAGTATCATCAACAGATGTAGGGAAACTCTGACCATGAAAAAGCCTTTCAAGCATCTTCCGTTGAATTGACCCTCTCGGTAAATCACTGATCTTCTGATCAACTTCGTCAATTGCTTGAATAGTATAGCACTCAAGAAAGTTTTTCCTGCTGTCGCCGTAAACAATAACGAGTTCCGGCTGTAGCCCATCTGTCCACCCTGGATCACAAGACTCAATTACTCGCCGAAACAGGGCTGGAATTGAAACCCGACCCTTACTATCAACTTTATTAAGTCCTTCACCTCTGAATCTACGCACCAACTTCAATCACCCAATTAATCTCATTCCGCGGAACAGAAACGAAAAGGCGGACCGGGCTACTGCCACTGCCCAATCCGCCGAATTCGTGCCCGACCACTTCAGGCTCTACCGGAGCGCGACATCTGGGGGGGAAATGTGTCTGCACTCCAACTATTAGATGAAACTGGGGCCTGTATGAAACCTGACTTTCAATTTAGGATCTTAGCGTCCTTTATAAATCCCTACTCATCTTGAAACTATATCTGCACGACAAATCCCCATAATGCAAGAAAAAAATGGGATTTTATGGGAATTTAATGCACAAATATAAGAAAAATGAAATTACTTTTCTTGACGGCACAATATATAGTATTGTAATTCATTTAGTTAACTATATACAGACTTTTATCTAAATAAAAAAAATCATAAATATCACAGAATTTTTTACTTTCATTAATATATTCATCAGAATATGCCAACAAATGATTATATTACCACGTATTCCCAAAGTGATCTTAAAAAAATTTATAAATGCGAAATTTGTGACATTGCAATGATAGCCCTCCGATATTAGGATAATACCAAGTTTGGTGTGGAAGAGATTCCACTTAATAGGGAATCCGGTAAGGTTTATTGTGTTCAAGCCAATTCCGGAACTGCCCCCGCAACTGTAGGCGGTTAGCAACGTTAGAAAAGCCACTGGATAATCTGGGAAGGCCTAGCGAAGCAAAGATCCGCAAGTCAGGAGACCTGCCAAACTGTCACCTTATCCGTGAGCGGGGCGCTCTATGGGTTGCGGTAGTTCCGTTGTGGTGAAAATTACACATCGGAAAGGTCAGTCCTTTCTAGAAATTAAAACGATAGTGGTACAGGAGTGCCAATGAAAGGCGTTATTATGAATAAAATATTATCAATAACTGGTTTATTAATGTTTCAAGCCAGCACTTGCTTTGCTCAGGAAACCTATGACCTCGGTGAAATATATGTAAGCGCTGGCTTTCAGGACATTGATATTAATAAAACCGGATCAAGTGTTAAAGTTTTGCAGTCCGATGAGTTAAAAACAAACGTGTTTGATGCAGTAAATTTATTGGACGCCCAGTCAGGTGTAGCAATGTCATCGTCAGGTGGAGTGGGCTCCCAAACAGGTATCAGGCTTCGGGGTTTATCCCAAAGCTACGTTGCTGTTCGTGTGGATGGTGTGGATATTTCTGATCCGACTGGGACTCAAAATAGTTACGATTTCGGTGGTATTATGACATCAGGATTTGATCAAATTGAAATAATGAAAGGATCTCAGTCAGCAATTTACGGATCAGAAGCAATAGGCGGTGTAATCAATTTCAAAACAAATAATTCAAAAACCATTGGTAATAACACTGAAACAAATATTACTTTGGGTTCAAACAACACTGTAACGGCAAATATTAAAATCACCCAAGCTGAGGACAGTAGCAGTTATGCACTGTCCATCAATAACATGACCACTGAAGGTTATTCGGCGAAATCAGATAACGACGAAACCGATCCGTACAGCAAAACTGAGATCCGATTAGTTATGGATCGAAATATAAATGAACAACTAACTCTCGGAGCGACAGCTTTATATTCTGAGGAAGAAATTGATTATGATGGCTTCAATCATGAGTTTGATCATATTGACAGAACTCGATCAGCCGGAAGCATATATGCATCATTTGATTCAGGATCAATTACAAATAAAATCAAAAGATCATTTTCTAACACTGATAGGTATGATCGTAACGGTTGGAACAAGAGCTTCATCGGAAGCCGAGATGTTTGGAATTACACAGGACAGACCATTTTTAATGGAGCAAATGTTACTTTTGGTTATGAAGAAAGCACGGAAGAAGCTGATATCGATGGACAAATCAAAGACTATAAAGAAACAGCAGTAATTTCTGAGGTAAATTACGCGCTGGGAAAAAACAGTGATATATCATTAGCTGCACGGCGCACTAGCTCAAAGAACTACGGAAATGATACCACCTACCGTCTGGCGGCTATTAACAGACATCAAGATGAATTAACCAGTCGATTAGTTTTGAGCAGCGGCTTTAGAGCACCATCACTTTACGAACTTTTTGACAGCTACTACGGAAATTCAACATTTACCCCAGAAACAAGCCTGAATGCTGAAATCGGGTTAGAGAAAAAATTAAATGAAACTTCAAAATTAAGTGCAACGATTTTCAATAATACCGTTGATAATTTAATCGAGTTTAACAACGATACTTTTGTTTATGAGCAATATAATGGCAGCACAAAAACAAGTGGTTTGGAACTTTCCTCAAATTTGAAGGTAAGCGATAAGTTCAATTTAAACGCAAATTATACTTACACCAAGGCTGAAACAGGTGACGTTAAAGCGGTAAGAGTTCCAAAACATGATATTGTTTTGAATATTAAAAACCAATTTAGCGAAAACTTTTACAGTTTGCTATCTGTAAAAGTTGCAAAAGATATTGAAGATATTGTCTGGCCATCTAACGTTCAGATGCCAGACTACGAAGTTGTTGATGTTTCATTTACATACGACATGAACGATAAATCATCTATATATTTCAAAGTGCAAAATTTAGCAGATGAAAAGTACGAAACGATAAAAGGATATAATACAGGAGGCCGTCAGTTTTTTGCAGGTATCCGTGCATCTTTTTAGACTTATCGCCTTTTACTCAGTTCTTTATTTTTTTGGGACTATTACATTGGCCACTGAAAACAACCCAAAGGTTGTTTCACTTAATGTATGCACAGATCAATTTGTTATGCTTCTCGCAGATGATAGTCAGATTATTTCATTGTCTGAAATTTCAACAGATATACTTTCTTCTGCAATGGCCCAAGAAGCTTCTAAGTATCACCAGAACAATAGTGGTGCTGAAGAGGTATATTTACTCCAGCCTGATATAGTATTTGCTGGTATCTATACAGCAAAAGCTACTGTAAATATGTTGGAAAGTTTGGGCATTCGTGTCGAAAAATTCGAGCCAGCGAATACAATAGAGCAGATCATCCTCAACATGCAAAGGACTGGTAAACTGCTAGGGCATACTGACCGCGCCAACACACTAGTTGCAAATTTTGAGGCCAGGTTAACAGACCTTACAACGGGTATAAACACTAGACCACGAGCGGCACTATATTACGCGAACGGTTACACAACTGGTGGAAACACTCTCGCAGGGCAAATTTTAGATCTGGCAGGTTTTTCAAACATAGCTTCAGAAATTGGTATACACTGGGGTGGGACGCTGCCATTAGAGTTATTAATTATGTCGAAACCTGAGGTGATTATAACCGGCACGACCTATCCTGGCTCATCTAGATCTGAAGAAATTCTAAAACACCCTGCGCTCAAACCTTTAAGACACGTTTCTTCCACCGATGCAAACTGGGTTTGTGGTACACCACATATTGTGAAGGCGATAGAGGACTTACAAACAATACACCCGGACAAAATGAGCACGAAATGAATTTAAAACTTACATTACTGATATTTCTAATTGCTCTTTTTATTTTTTCACTGAGCACAGGTCATACCACAACCAGTTTCAGCCAGGGCATCACAGCTTTATATTATGGTGATGGCCCTTTAGGCACAGTGATGAGGCAAATAAGACTTCCACGCGCTATTTTGGCGATATTGGTCGGCGCATCGTTGGGTGTATGCGGTGCAGCCCTGCAGGGCTATCTGCGAAACCCCCTTGCAGAGCCAGGTTTAATCGGTGTGTCAGGATCTGCGGCACTTGGCGCGGTTATTTCCTTACAGACAGGTTTCGCGACCTATGTTTGGATGGGTCTACCTATTGCAGCGTTTTCTTTTGCCACCTTAGCAGTATTGCTTCTCCTGTTGTTGGCAGGCCCTCGCGGAAGCTCCTTGACGCTTATTCTAGCTGGAATTGCGGTAAGCGCCTTAGCCGGCGCATTTACATCACTTGCTCTTAATCTATCACCAAACCCATATGCAACTTCTGAAATCGTATTTTGGTTAATGGGATCTCTAGCAGACAGATCTTTCGAACACGTATGGCTAGCTTTACCTTTTTGCGTGATCGGTTGGCTAATGATTGGGTCCATAGGAAAAGCACTTGATGCATTAACCTTAGGCGAGGATGTGGCCTCTTCTTTATCCATTTCATTAACAAAGACAAAATTACTTCTCGTATTTGGCGTTGCTTCTTCGGTCGGGGCAGCGACAGCTGTTTGTGGCGCAATTGGTTTTGTTGGGCTGGTAGTACCGCATTTATTAAGACCACTAGTAAAGGGAAAACCATCAACTCTCATATTAGTTTCTGGTCTTGGGGGCGCCGTCATGGTTCTAGCGGCGGATATAGCAGTCAGGGTAATTTTGCCCGATCGCGACTTAAAACTGGGAGTTTTGATGGCAATTATTGGCGCCCCATTGTTTTTACATCTTATTTATAAAACGAGGTCGGCTCTACAATGACACTATTAACTCTCAAAGATCTTTCGGTAAGAAGAGGACAATGTCCAGTCGTAGATAATGTATCTTTAGAAATCAGAAGTCATGAATTGGTAGGTCTAGTCGGACCTAATGGCGCAGGCAAAACTACGCTTCTTAAAGCTGCCCTTGGTTTGATTGAGCACAGTGGCGATTCATCCTTAGCAGCGTTACCACTAAACGAGCGCTCATCAACAGCCGCTTGGATGCCACAAGAAAGGGAGATAAACTGGCCTATCTCAGTTTTGGAAACAGTCGCACTTGGTCAGCTTTTACCAACTAAAAATCTGGATAAAAATCAAATAATAAATGATGCCTTAGACAGAACGGGGTTAATAAATTATCGCGACCGAATTTCAACCGAACTATCAGGCGGAGAGCAGGCAAGAGTACTGCTTGCCCGTGCACTGGCACAAAACACACCACTGATTTTGGCCGACGAACCAATAGCTGGTTTAGACCCAGCGACTCAATTAACGACCATGAAAATGTTTGCAGACATGGCTAAAGAAGGAAAAGGAGTTTTAATATCACTGCATGACCTAAATTTAGCAGCAACATTCTGCAATAAAATTATAATGTTAGACAGAGGCCGATTGTATGCAATTGGTGACCCTGCACAAACAATGACAGATGAGAACCTGGAAAAGGTTTTCAACGTAAGAGCATATCACGCACGAACTGATAATGGAATAATTTGTCAACCAATAGAAGTATTAAGTCATTCAAATTAGGAGAAAAGCTACATCCTCTGGGGTCAGATGGATGCACTAAAGAAAATGAAAGACTTTAAACCAAATCGTATCGTTTGCTTAACTGAGGAAACCGTGGAAACATTATACTTACTTGGTGAGCAGGACAGAATAGTGGGAGTAACAGGTTACGCTGTAAGACCTCCAGAAGTACGCAAAGAAAAAGTTCGTGTTGGTGCGTTCACCAGCGCTGACATTCCCAAAATACTATTGCTGAACCCTGACTTAGTTCTAACATTTTCAGATCTTCAAGCAGATATCGCAGCAGAATTAATTTTAAAAGGTATTGATGTCCATGCATTTAATCAAAGAAGTGTAGAGGGCATTTTATCAATGATTGCAATGATTGGCTCACTTGTTGGAGCAAACAGGAAAGCTGAGAAATTAATAGCAGATTACACAAAAAAGCTAGAAACCCTGAGAAAGAAAAAAACAGAGGTTTTAAAGGTATATATAGAGGAATGGGATGAACCTTTGATATCAGGCATTTTATGGTTTTCAGAACTTGTGCAAATAGCGGGCGGCGTCGATGTTTTTTCAGATAAATCAAAAAATAAAGATGCAAAAAGTAGAATACTTAACTCGGAAGAGGTAATTAAGGCTAATCCAGACGTTATAATTGCTTCTTGGTGTGGCAAAAAAGTTAGAAAAGAAAAAATTGCTGCAAGAAGTAATTGGAAGTCAATAAACGCAGTCAAAAATGACTTAATTTTTGAAATCAAGTCGCCACTAATTCTTCAGCCGGGACCCGCTGCACTTGGACCAGGATTAGATCAAATTTGCTGTATTTTAGACAATGCCAGAGATAAATTACGAGGTTAGCTTAATGACTGAAATTTTAAATTTTCTAAATAAAGGGGGTCCAGCCTTATGGATAATTTTTCTGCTATCCATAATTCTACTGGCAATTATTTTTTATAAACTATCACATTTAATGAAACTTGGCGTTTGGAATTCCAAGCGCACTAGATTAATTTTAGATGCTTGGAAATTAAATAATATTGAGTATTTGAGAAAAGTTTTTCTAGATACAAAAGGTATTAGAGAGACTCTGGCTAAAAAGACTATAGTCTCAATTATTGACGAAGCTTTAGCAGAAGAAAGTGCTAGAGAAGAATGTGAGGCAGAGGCAAGGAATAGCCTACACCAAGCCAATAAGGGCCTTAGAATTATAGAGCTAATTTCTCATATAGCACCATTGTTGGGCCTTTTGGGAACCGTTCTAGGCATGATAGAGGCTTTCCAAAGATTGCAAGAAAGTGGAAATGAAGCCGACCCGAGTATATTAGCTGGAGGTATTTGGGAAGCCCTTCTTACAACTGCTGCAGGCATGGCAGTGGCTATTGTAGCAACAGTATCTTTAAGTTTTTTTGACAATATAATAGACAAACTTAGAAATGACCTAGAAGATTTAGCAACTCAGATATTTACTAGAAAGCCTGGTGGTTTCGGTGTTTGATTTCGAGCGGTCATTTCATCGACGCAGGCCTTCGTTAACGCCGATAATTGATGTTGTGTTTCTCTTATTGGTTTTCTTTATGTTGGCGTCAACTTTTACCGTGGACAAGAAAGTAAATCTTTTATCTGAAACCATTTATGGCAGCTTGAATTACGATGAGCATCCCAGACTTATTGAAATCAAGAGTGACAAATTGCTAATAAATGGAGTAGAGGCAGATGATACTGTTGCAATAAAAAGGTTAGAAGAGATTACTCTAGATCTTTCTCAAATCATAATTGTACAAGTGCTTGAAGGTACCTCAACCCAGAGAATGCTGGATGTAATTGAGTTACTCAAATCCAGTGGTTTTTCAAATTTAAAAGTGAGCGGCAAGTAATATGCGTTTTGCTGTACACCCCGGTAGAGTAAAAAAAGAGTCCATCATCCCTATGGTAAACGTTATTTTTCTATTACTAATTTTTTTCTTGATGACTTCTAGTTTCATTATTCCCGATCCTTTTGAACTCGACAAACCTTACGCCGATAGTTCAAATAAAGTTAGTACTGAAGAACGACTGTATATATCGAAAATAGGAAAAGTGTTTATATCAGATAAAGTTAATGAAAATGCTTGGAGGTATTTAGAACAAAGCAAACCAGAAAAATTACTTTTGATAGCAGATAGTAGTTTCCCAGCTAAAGATTTGTTAAGTATTTCAGAAAAATTAAAAGAGTTAGGTATTATTGAACTAAACCTATTGACCAACCAGAGGATTGAAAAATGAAATTGCAAGCCTGGTTGTTCTTCATAAGCGCCTCAATCATTCTGCACATGTTTGGTGTGTCGCTTTACTTATCATTCCAAGACAAAATTACGCCTAACATAGAAGGCGCCACTTCGAATCTAGAAATTATAAGTGACACAGAATTATACTTGCTGGAAAAATGGAGCACTCAACCAAGTTTAAACTCGGATAGTCAACCGCTTTCTCCTAAGGCAAACAATGATTATCCACCAGCCCAACAGTCAAACGCTAATTCAAAATTGATTTATCAAAAAAAACCCAACGAGTTAAAACTACCGATCGGTAAAAATAATAGCATTCCCAAAATTAGTAAAAATAACATGCCAGTATCAGAATTAAACCTCACTTTGAGAAAGCCAATCAGGCCAACCGCCATGGCAAATTATGATAAAGCATATACAGCGATATCTTCAGTCACTGGGATAGATATACCAAAGACTTTAAAAAGTAATACCAAGAAAGACATTTATAGGCAGAGTTTTGAACCAACAACTAACTACCTTCCTCAAATAGACATTTATAAAGACCTTTCCAATTATGAACCAAATAACCCTGAAGACCTACTCCCAAAAAAATCATCGCAAATTGATCATAGGCCTGATCAAAAAATTAATAACTTAGATCAGACGCAATTTTCTTCATTGCAAGTAGCAGATCAAAAACCAATTCTAGACAGTGCAAACCAAAGTACCCAAATACAAAATAATAAAAGCAAAATTGACGATGATATTGCTCGAGAATGGGGTTTCAAAATTATAAAAGCACTAAAACGCGCCGTTGATAACCCAATTGGAGTTAGAGGCGAAGCCAGTATTTCAATGGAGCTAACTATTTCAAAAAATGGTGATCTATTAAATGTGAAAATTATTCATAGCTCAGGTAATTCAAGGTTTGATTCAGCAGCTCAAAGAGCCACTCAACTGGCAAACTTTCCAAGAGCTCCTTCGTCTTTCAACAAAGAGAAGAAAATTTTCAAAATTAAGTTAATTCTATAATTTGACAATTTCAAAAAAAACATTTGCCTCAAGATTTACTATAATTGGAAAATAAATTTCAGCTATTAAAGAATATCCTCTGGTCTGCAAACAAATTTTGAAACCACTCGTTTTGAACCTGCCTTTTCAAATTCAATCTGCAATTTATCCCCTTCAATATCTAAGACGGTCCCATATCCAAATTTCTGATGAAATACACGCTCGTTAACTTCATAGATTGGGTTGGAAGTACTATCAATTATGATCGCCTTACTTTCACTAGGCTGAGTAAGAGAATGCTGATTTTTATTTTTTTGCAGTCGCCTCCAACCGGGGCTATCATATCCATCTGCCTGACCCGCCTCATTATCCAACGTCGAATAATTCACACCAAAATCAGATGGTCCACTATACAAACCCGAAGGTGTAAGTATATCAACATGCTGCTCCGGTAATTCATCAATAAATCTTGATGGCATTGAAGATTGCCACTGGCCAAAAACACGACGATTACCCGCAAAAGAAATATAACAAGCTTGCTCTGATCTCGTTATACCAACATAAGCCAATCGTCTTTCCTCTTCTAGGCCGTTCACCCCACTCTCATCCATGCTTCGTTGTGATGGGAAAAGTCCATCTTCCCAGCCTGGCAAGAAAACAATTGGGAATTCCAGACCTTTGGCAGCATGAAGTGTCATTATAGAAACCTTTTGCTCAAACTCTTCACTGTCGTTTTCCATTATCAGGCTCACATGTTCTAAGAAGCCATGTAAATTTTCAAATTCCTCGAGTGCTTTAACAAGCTCCTTTAAGTTTTCTAATCGCCCACCGGCTTCCGGTGTTTTATCATTCTGCCACATGTCAGTGTAGCCACTTTCATCAAGAATTATTCCAGCCAATTCGACATGATTGCTATCGCCTTTCGAGATGATCGAACCCCAACGATCTAAATTCTTCAGAAATAAACCAAGTTGTATGGCAGCTTTTCCAGAAAAGCCTCCTTCGTCTAATAACAAACGAGCACCTTCAGCTAATGAAATTCCATTATTTCTTGATACCTGCTGAATTTTTTGCTGAGCTTTTTCGCCAATTCCTCTTTTTGGAGTATTAACAATTCGTTCAAAAGCCAAATCATCACTTAAGCTCAAACTCAAACGGAAATAAGCCATGGCATCGCGTATTTCCATGCGCTCATAAAATCTTGGACCACCAATAACTCGATATGGCAAACCTATGGTTAAAAATCTGTCCTCAAATGTACGCATTTGATGGCTCGCCCGCACTAAAATAGCAATTTCATCCAAACCGTTTATTAGATAATTTCTATTTGCCGATTGAATTGACTCGATTTCTTCACCAATCCATCGAGCCTCTTCTTCTCCATCCCAATGACCAATTAAGCGAACTTTTTGCCCCTCTTCATTTTCAGTCCAAAGTTTTTTTCCAAGACGATCTTTGTTTCCTGAGATTACTGCACTAGCTGCGGCCAAAATGTGTGGGGTGGATCGATAATTTTGCTCCAAACGTACAATCTTTGCGCCAACAAAATCTTTATCAAATCTAAGAATATTACCTACCTCTGCACCTCGCCAACCATAAATAGATTGATCATCGTCACCAACACAGCAGATATTCTTGTGATTTTGAGCTAGCAATCTAAGCCATAAGTACTGAGCCACATTAGTATCTTGATACTCGTCAACCAGTATGTACTTAAACCACTTTTGATATTTCGACAGTATCTCTGCATTTTCTTGAAATAGCTCTACAACGAGTAAAATTAAGTCACCAAAATCTACGGCATTTAACTCACGTAGCCGCTGCTGGTATTGAACGTACAATTCCGTTCCAATATTATCGAATGCGTTTGCTTCTGATGTCGGAACGGCATCTGGCAACCACCCTCTATTTTTCCATCTATCAATTAAGCTCGCTAAATGTCTTGGCGGCCATCTTTTTTCATCTACATCAGCTGCTTTTATTAACTGCTTCAAAAGTCTTAACTGGTCATCAGTATCAAGTATTGTGAAATTAGTCTTTAAATTTACTAGTTCCGCGTGACGTCTTAAAAGCTTAACACAAATTGAATGAAACGTTCCCAGCCAGGGCATCCCCTCAACAGCTCGCCCCAATGTGTGTGCAACTCGATTTTTCATTTCTAAAGCGGCTTTATTGGTGAAAGTCACAGCCAAAATTTCATTTGGCCTAGCACTACCCGTATTCAACAAGTGAACAATTCTCGCAGTTAGCGCTCTCGTTTTCCCTGTCCCCGCTCCTGCCAACATCAGAACGGGACCCTCTAATGTTTCCACAGCAATTCTCTGAGCTTCATTTAGCTCCTTTAAATAAGGCTCAGATCTTGCTTTTATTGCTCGGGCAGAGAGCCCTGAAGATGACTTAATCATGTTTTGAGGGTTTTTGCTCATAAGAATGTTTTAGACAAGTATGTTAAATTTGCAAAGGTATGTTCATAATTTGTTCTTTCATATTCTGTAATTTAATCAACATAGAAGACGTTTATTTCCTCAAAATAGTTTTCCACATAGGCTCCGTGTATCTAAAAAAATTAATATAGTTGTAGATAAATAGATTTTTTTTATTAAAAAGGCACTGGAAATGTATTGACACTTTTTTTTCATTCTGCGACGCAGAAAAAAAGCGTAAGTCGCCAATTTAGTACTTAAGGATTATTAAATGCCTGACTTCAATAAGATCCTGATAGCAAACCGTGGTGAGATTGCAATTCGTATTATGCGAGCTGCAAATGAAATGGGCAAAAAGACTGTGGCAGTGTTTGCTGAAGAAGATAAGCTCGGTCTTCACAGATTTAAGGCGGATGAAGCATATAGAATAGGCCACGGAATGGGGCCCGTCGCTGCATATCTTTCAATTGACGAAATAATACGTGTAGCAAGGGATTGTGGAGCAGATGCAATTCACCCAGGTTACGGACTGCTTTCTGAAAATCCCGACTTGGTTGATGCCTGTGAAAGAAACGGCATAGTATTTATCGGACCACAAGCGACAACAATGAGAGCGCTAGGTGACAAAGCTAGCGCTCGCAGAGTTGCGATAGAAGCCAATGTCCCAGTGATACCAGCCACAGAGGTCTTGGGAGATGACATGGATGCCATAAAGGCCCAGGCTGCTGAAATTGGATATCCATTAATGCTTAAAGCCTCGTGGGGCGGTGGTGGACGAGGAATGCGTCCAATCGAACATCAAAATGAATTGGAGGATAAAGTCTTAGAGGGACGACGCGAAGCCGAGTCAGCTTTCGGTAATGGTGAAGGTTATCTTGAAAAAATGATTACCCGAGCGCGTCACGTCGAAGTACAGATCTTAGGTGATAAGCATGGTGAAATTTTTCATCTTTGGGAACGAGATTGCTCTGTACAACGGAGAAACCAAAAAGTGGTTGAGAGAGCACCAGCACCATATTTAACACAAAAGCAGCGGGAAACTCTGTGTGATTTGGGCAGGAGAATATGTGCTCACGTAAACTATGAATGCGCAGGTACAGTTGAATTCTTAATGGATATGGATACCGAAGAATTCTATTTCATTGAAGTAAATCCACGAGTGCAAGTTGAACACACAGTTACTGAAGAAGTGACAGGCATCGATATTGTTCAAGCGCAAATTCTGATCGCTGAAGGGAAAACAATGGCCGAGGCCACCGGCAAAGCAAACCAGAGTGAAGTGACACTTAACGGACACGCCTTACAAACAAGAATTACTACAGAAGATCCACAAAATAATTTTATTCCAGACTATGGTCGAATAACTGCCTTTAGATCAGCCACGGGTATGGGAATAAGGCTTGATGGCGGTACTGCGTATGCAGGCGGCGTAATTACTCGCTACTATGACTCGTTGCTTGTAAAAGTGACAGCATGGGCACCAACACCTAGTAAGGCTATCGCCCGAATGGATCGTGCATTAAGGGAGTTCAGAATTCGTGGTGTTTCTACAAATATAGCGTTTGTCGAAAATTTATTAAAACATCCCATATTTCTATCAAATGAGTATACAACAAAATTTATCGATACAACGCCAGATCTTTTTGATTTTGACAAGCGACGAGATAGAGGGACTAAGGTCTTAACATATATTGCGGATGTGAGCGTTAATGGTCACCCGGAAACCAAGGACAGACCCCTACCCAATTTTGATACACCCACTCCTGTATCTCCAAGTCCAGTTGGAGAAATGAGCTACGGCACCCGAAACCTATTGGAACAAAAAGGCGCCGAGGCAGTTGCCGATTGGGTTTTGAAACAAAGGCAACTTCTGCTTACTGATACGACCATGCGGGATGGTCATCAGTCGCTACTTGCGACAAGAATGCGTTCCGTTGATATGATTAGGGTAGCACCTGCATATGCATCAAATTTACCCTCGCTTTTTTCTGTTGAATGCTGGGGCGGCGCAACCTTTGACGTTGCTTATCGGTTCCTTCAAGAATGCCCATGGCAGCGTTTGCGAGATTTAAGGGCCCAAATGCCAAACCTGATGACGCAAATGCTACTACGTGCCTCAAACGGTGTTGGCTATACAAATTATCCAGATAATGTCGTTAGAGCATTTGTAAAAGAAGCATCAAAAGGTATCGATGTATTTCGAGTTTTCGACAGCCTCAACTGGGTTGAGAATATGCGCATTGCAATGGATGCTGTAATTGATAGCGGAAAAATCTGTGAAGGAACAATATGCTACACAGGTGATATTCTTAACCCAGACCGATCGAAGTATAATCTTAAATACTATGTAAACATGGCTAAGGACCTTCAGTCAGCAGGCGCACATTTTCTTGGACTCAAGGATATGGCGGGTTTATTGAAGCCGGCCGCTGCACGTCAACTTGTGAAATCATTGAAAGAAGAGGTGGGATTACCAATTCATTTTCACACACACGATACTTCTGGAATTGCGGGCGCTACCATTTTGGCAGCAGCAGATGCTGGTGTTGATGTTGTTGATACAGCGATGGATGCTTTTTCTGGAGGAACGTCACAACCTTGTATGGGATCGATTGTAGAAGCTCTGCACAACTCGGAGCGTGATACTGGAATAAACATCGAAAATTTAAGAGAGATAAGTGATTATTGGGGGCAAGTTAGAGCTCAATATGCTGCTTTTGAAAGTGGACTATCGTCACCGGCCTCGGAAGTTTATTTGCATGAAATGCCGGGAGGACAATTTACAAACCTAAAGGCTCAAGCCCGCTCAATGGGCATGGAAGAAAAATGGCATGATATAGCAGAAACATATGCAGACGTTAATCAAATGTTTGGTGACATCGTAAAAGTTACTCCATCATCAAAGGTGGTAGGCGACATGGCCCTTATGATGGTTGCTCAAAATTTAAATCGTGATGATGTCGAAAACCCGAAAACTGATGTGGCTTTCCCTGAAAGTGTTGTTGATATGCTCAGAGGAAATCTAGGACAACCGCCTGGAGGGTTTCCGAAACACATAGTTAAAAAGGCCTTGAAAGGCGAAAAACCAAATTTAGCCCGGCCAGGTAAAAACCTTGAACCAATAGATCTCGAAAAAACACGTCAAGAAATTTCTGATAAGCTCGATGGCATGAAAATTGATGATGAGGACTTAAATGGTTACTTAATGTATCCAAAGGTTTTCCTAGATTACATGGAACGGCATCTCACATATGGCCCAGTCCGAACTCTACCAACAAAAACTTTTTTCTACGGCATGAACTCAGGTGACGAAATAAGTTTAGAGATTGATCCAGGTAAAACACTAGAGATCCGCATGCAAGCAATCGGTGAGACGGATGAGAACGGCGAAGTCAAAGTTTTTTTTGAACTAAACGGACAGCCGAGAGTAATTAGAGTTCCTAATAGATTAGTAACTTCTGAGACAATATCACGACCAAAAGCGGACCCAAGTAATTCCAACCACATTGGCGCCCCAATGCCCGGTGTGATTTCTACAGTTAGCGTAAATGAAGGTCAAACTGTAAAAAAAGGTGACCTGCTTTTAACAATTGAAGCTATGAAAATGGAAACTGGTATTCACGTAGAGCGGGATGCTAAAATAAAAGCTGTTCACGTCAAGGCAGCCACCCAAATTGATGCAAAAGATTTAATCATAGAGCTGGAGTAACCGTATCGACTATATAAGGTAACATATTTTAAATATGTAATCCATTTTATGCTTGCGGTTGCAAACGGATCTTTATAAACAACTTTTTAGTGATTTATGCGGGCGTAGCTCAGGGGTAGAGCGTTACCTTGCCAAGGTAAATGTCGTGAGTTCGAATCTCATCGCCCGCTCCATTACTAGGAATTAGATACTCATTTTCAGTCATAATCGCTTGAAGGCTCGGCAACCCAAGATTTCAAGCCGGTTGTCTACCTAAACTTGAGCAACTCTATAATCAGGAAGAATGGAGTGCTCTTTCACATATTTTACATTAGCCATATCGTTACTTAGTGCTCTCGCACTCGCACTAATTGGATCCAATCCGTGTGCGGTCCACCTATCAGTTAATCGTTTTTCCAGATCAATATCTGAAACTTCCAAATAAACGGATAGATCAAACTCACCTTTTAGATAAGACCAAGGATATTTTTTCAATAAAAGATAATTCCCTTCGACAATTATTATTTTGTGTTCAGGACCCAAATTATCTGCATCCATAATTGTTTTATCGGCATCTCTATCAAAAACTGGAAATGACAAATTCTCTGTTCTTCGTATATCTTTTACAAGCTCAAGAAATCCAAAAGCATCAAACGTTTCCGGCGCACCTTTACGATGGAGTAAACCTAGATTTTTTAATTGGCGATTATCTAAGTGAAAACCGTCCATAGGTACAACCTTTGCACATTCACCAAGTCCTTTTAATAGTAAGCCTGCAAATGTAGATTTTCCAGATCCAGGAGGACCACAAATTGCGACAATAAACCGTCCAGCCAAAGAATTCTGCTTAGCAATTAACCCTAAAAGCTCTTTGATATTTATATAATCAATCGAGGGCATAATTAGGACTTAAATCTGGAAAATAGTAAAATATTCTTCGAATGGAATTATTGTAAATAATCATCAATAGCCGCCTCTACTCCGCTATTCCATATTTTTCTTAACCAATTTGCGAATGTATCAGAAAAAATTTTATTGGAATTAAGATGACCATAATACTGTCGTTGATCCAACCAAGCTGATGGTTTTTCTTTAGCAACTCTGGCCGTTCGCTCTAAATCAAACCAATTCGGATCATTAGGCTCAATTTTGCTACCATCCTCACGGGTTCCCTCACACATGCGAGCCCAAATCGCTTCGGCAAGAGCAAGTCCAGATATAGACGAACCAGTCTCCACTGCTTTATTTATGGATGGAACTAAAAACCCAGGATGCCTCGATGATCCATCAAAAGCTACCCTTCGAGTTGTATCAACTACCGTAGGATTAGAGAAACGCTTCTGAATCAATTCAATATATTCTGCCGGCGTTTTATTAGGAACTGAGTCTACGTGCGGTGCAATTTCTTCACTAAGAATCTTAACAAAAAGAGATGCAATTCTGGTGTCTTGCATGCAATCTGATATAGTGACTAATGATAACAATTCTCCAACATTTGCGATTATTTGATGGCCACCATTCAGCAATCTTATTTTCATTGTTTCGTAATAGTGAACTTTTTTTGTGAAGATAACACCAACTTTTTCTAGATCGGGTCTTCCAGCGCAAAAATCATCCTCAATCACCCATTGGCGAAAATTTTCATGAGTAACTGGGACATTATCATTCAAACTATACGCTTGCACCAACTCCAATTCGTATGCTCCAGTACTGGGAACGATACAATCTACCATTGAACACGGAAAACTACAGTTTTCACTGATCCATTCAGCCAAATCAGGATCGATTTGCTCTGCAAGTTTAGTGACTGCCCTATGTAAAACAACACCATTCTTCTCAAGATTATCGCAACAAAGTCCTGTTACAGGACCATATCCTAGCTGCCTTCTCAAACGCAGCGCTTCCACCATTACACCGAAAACTGTTCTTGGAGAAGTTGGGTTTTCGATATCCTTTTTTATATCTGGGTGATCAATATTGAAATCTTTCGATGTTGTATTCATATAGTAGCCGCCCTCAGTAACAGTTAGACTAACTATCCTTATTTCAGGGCTTACCATTGCCTTTATTAATGCTTGATTTGTTTCTTCAACTTCAACATAGTCTATGATCGATCCAATTACTTCAGCTGAAGTACCACTTGGATCCAATTCAATTAAGGTCGAAAGAAAATCTTGTTTTTTTAATTTTTCTCTTTGAATCTTGTCAAAAGCACAAACGCCACCACCAACTATCGCCCAGTCAAAATTCAATCCTTCTTCAAACAATCGGTGTATGTACCAAGCCTGATGTGCACGATGAAAGTTACCAACTCCTATATGTAAAATTCCAGGACTCAAGTCAGAGCGATTATACCTGAAACCTTTCACCTTCTTGGGTAGTTGTGGAATAAGGTTATTATTTAAACTTTTTAATTCAGTTATTTCGCTATACTCATCCATCAGCTCATCCAATTACCGCCATCAACGCCAAAAGTTTGCGCCACGATGTAATCTGCTTCACTTGTAGCCAAGAATACCGCCATTCCAATTAAGTCAGAGGGCTTGCCCATACGACCAAATGGTACCGCAGCGCCCACAGTTTTTTTCTTTTGTCCTAAAGGAAGGCCTTCTAATTGTGAAAAAGCGGCATCGACTCCATCCCAATGCACTCCATCAACAACACCCGGTGCAATTGCATTAACATTAATACCGTACTTTATTAGATTTAATCCTGCCGACTGGGTAAGGCTGATAACAGCTGCTTTAGATGCGCAGTAAACTGCCACCAACGGCTCACCTCTTCTTCCAGCTTGGCTGGCCATATTTATTATTTTACCGCCATTACCACGACCTATCATATGTCGTGCAACAGCCTGCATGGTAAACAACACACCTGAAACATTAACAGAAAAAACATTTAAGTAATCGTCTCGATCAATATCGGTAATTGGAGCAGCCGTAAATAAGGCTGCATTATTTATTAATATATCTATACAGCCCATTTCATCGATTGCCTGCTCAACCGCTAGGTTTATACTTTCTTGATCTCTAACATCTAATTCTACTGCAAAAGCTGTATCGCCCAGTTCCAATGCAGCTTTTCTTACTTTTTTCTGATCTATATCGGCCAATGCAACTTTTGCACCTTCCGCCACGTATGCTTTCGCTAACTCAAAGCCAATGCCCTGAGCAGCTCCCGTAATAAATGCAGATTTTCCAAATAAACGGGTCATTTTATTCTCAAGCCATCCTTGTCAAAGCGGTGGAGATGTTCTTTCTCAGGTGTTAAAAATACGGTTTGGCCATATGCTAGTTCCAAACCCCCGATTGCTCTTACAGTAATGGACTGATCTTGAAACTCACATTTGACGTGAAAAAATGTATCAGAACCTAGCTGCTCTGAAACACCAATTGTGCCCTTCCAAGTTCCAGTACTATCCGATATTGCTATATGCTCTGGCCTTATACCAATACTTGCAGATTTATATTTTGAAGCTTGAGGCCCTTCAATTATGTTCATTTTCGGACTACCAATAAAACCAGCGACAAATACATTAAGTGGGGAGCGATATAAATCTAAAGGGGTACCGACCTGCTCAATCCTGCCATTTTGAAGCACCACAATTTTGTCAGCCATAGTCATTGCCTCAATTTGGTCATGGGTGACATAAATCATGGTTGTAGCTAAACGCTTATGCAGTTCTGAAATTTCAACCCGCATTCCAACTCTTAATGCTGCGTCAAGATTTGATAGTGGTTCATCAAACAGAAATGCTTGCGGTTCACGGACAATTGCTCTGCCAATTGCAACCCTTTGCCTTTGACCTCCAGACAATTGGCCAGGTTTTCTGTCAAGGTACTCGCTTAGGTTTAATACTTTTGCGGCATCTTCCACTTTCTTGCCCTGCTCAGTGCTGCTTA
The DNA here is from genome assembly GCF_965655845.1 of Candidatus Salinivivens marinus. Lineage (NCBI taxonomy): Bacteria > Pseudomonadati > Pseudomonadota > Alphaproteobacteria > Rhodobacterales > Paracoccaceae > Candidatus Salinivivens > Candidatus Salinivivens marinus. The sequence goes on along the minus strand of NZ_CBFHHX010000003.1, from coordinate 129,540 downwards.
AGCCAGCCATTCTAAGCGGAAATGCTATGTTTTTTCTAACTGTCATATGTGGATAGAGCGCATAAGACTGAAAAACCATTGCTAACTTTCGTTTAGCAGGTGATACCTCGGTTGCATCTTCACCATTAATTAAAATTCTTCCAGATGATACATCTTCCAGGCCAGCAATTAATCGCAGCAAAGTAGATTTTCCACAACCACTAGGACCAACAAATACAACAAACTCACCATCCTTGATTTCTAAGTTTAACGGAGGAATAACTTCCGTATCACCGAATTTTTTTGAAACATCTTTTAAGTGAATGTGGCTCATTAGTTCATTCCTTACTTAACTGCGCCAAAGGTTAGTCCACGCACAAGTTGCTTTTGGCTGAACCAACCCATTATTAGGATCGGAGCAATGGCCATAACGGAGGCAGCACTAAGTTTTGCATAGAACAAACCCTCAGGGCTCGAATAACTCGCTATAAATGCCGTTAGAGGAGCAGCTTTAGCAGCCGTTAAGTTTAATGTCCAAAAAGCCTCATTCCAAGCCAAAATAATATTGAGCAGGACTGTTGAAGCTATACCTGGTAAAGCCATTGGAGCTAAAACAAAAAGTATTTCTTCTCGCAATCCAGCCCCGTCCATTCTGGAAGCTTCAAGAATTTCTTCAGGTATTTCTCGAAAATATGTATAGAGCATCCAAACAATAATTGGCAAATTCATAAGCATCAAAACCACAACTAATCCTATACGGCTATCTAAAATCCCCAGCGCAATGAAAAGTATGTAAATCGGATATAGAACGCCTACGGCTGGAAGCATTTTTGTTGATAGCATCCATAAAAGAATACCTCTGGTTCTTTTGGAGGGAACAAAAGCCATTGACCATGATGCAGGCACAGCTATCAAGATTCCTAAAAAAGTCGATCCTAGAGCTATAAATACCGAGTTGTAAAAGTGTTTGAAATAATCTGAACGATCTTGAACCACAAAATAATTATCAAAAGTCCAGTTTGAAATAACTACGGCAATTGGACTTCTTATTGCATCACCCTCGGTCTTGAATGATAAAATTATGATCCATAAAATTGGAAAGAATATAATCAAACCAAGTGTCCAAGCAATCAGAGAATTAATTATCTTACTTCGTTTTGAACTAGCACGGGCCATAATAATTAATCCTTAGTCACTCAAATTTTTTCCAACAATGCGCATAAGAAAAATGGCTATTATATTTGCGAGGATAATCGCATATACGCCTCCAGCGGAGCCCAAACCAACGTTTTGACTTTCTAGTACTCTTTGGAAAATTAAATAGGTCAAAGTTTTTGTTCCAAAAGCACCAGCGGTTGTAACAAATATCTCAGCAAAAATTGCGAGTAAGAATATAGTTTGGATCAAAATAACTATAGTAATTGCACGTGCCAAATGTGGAATAATTATAAACCAAAACCTTCCTAATAAACGAGCACCGTCCATTTCTGCTGCTTCAATCTGTTCACTATCTAGCGATTGTATCGCTGTTAAAAGGATTAGAGTGGCAAAAGGTAACCACTGCCAACTTAAGATGATCGTTAATGATAAAATAGATTCTTGGCTTAACCATTGGATTGGTTCTGATCCAAAAGCCCTGGATAAGTGCGCAAAAAAACCATTTACTGGATCCATGAACATGTTCTTCCAAACCAACCCAGAAACAGTAGGCATTACAAAAAATGGGGCAATAAACATAATTCTTACAATACCTTGGCCCCAAAAAGGCTGATTGAGCAGTAACGAAAAAAGAATTCCCAAGGTCACTGTAATAAACAAAACACCACCAACTATAAGAAGTGTTGTACCAATCGCAGGCCAAAAAGAACTTGAAGAAACGAAACGGGTATAATTATCAAACCCCACCCAACCTAAATCTCCCCCTCTCAAAGGAAGGTATTTTTTAAAAGAGAAATATAAAGTCATTGAAAGTGGGACCAACATCCAAGCCATTAGCAATACGACGGCTGGAGCCAACATCACTTTTGCAGCTGATCTAGATTGCTGTGTAGACATTGCCATCCCTTCTTAACTGATGTCGCAGATGTCTTAATTATTAGATAGAAAATTGCACTAGCCAAGGGGCGAAAATACTTTCGCCCCTCGACAATTGGGAGTACGCCTAGCGGTAACCAGCGGCTTCCATTGCATCGTTAGTAATTGCTTGAGCTTTTGCCAGAGCATCTGCTATCGATTGCTGTCCAGCATAGACCGCGGAGAACTCTTGACTTACCTCCGTAGCTATTCCTGCAAATTCTGGAATTGCTGCAAACTGAATGCCGACATATGGAGAAGGATCAACTGTAGAGTTATTTGGATCAGCTGAAAGAATCGAGTCCAAGGTCATTTTTGCAAATGGTACGGATGTATAATTTGGATTCTCATACAAAGAAGTTCTTGCACCAGGTGGAACATTTGCCCAGCCTTCATTTGCCGCAACCAACTCTATATAGGAGTTAGAAGTCGCCCACTCGATAAACTGCTTTGCTGCAGCTTCTTTCTGCGTACCTGCCGGCACGGCAAGAGCCCATGCCCATAGCCAGTTTGACCTGACCCCCATTCCATTATCGGGTGCCAGCGCAAAACTTACTTTGTCAGCTACGGTAGAATCTTTAGGATTAGTTACAAAAGATGCCGCAACTGTTGCATCAATCCACATTCCACATTTACCCTGCTGAAATAGTGATAAATTTTCGTTAAAACCATTTGTTGCATACCCTGCAGGGCCAGAGTCAGTCATCATATTAACAAAGAAATTAAGAGTATCTGACCACTCACGAGTATCGAATTGTGCATTCCAATCTTCATCAAACCAACGAGCGCCAAATGAATTCGACATAGCCGTTATGAAAGCACCGCCTTCACCCCAGCCTGCTTTACCACGAAGGCAAATACCATTTATTCCCTTGTCACGGTCAGTCATGTGACGTGCTGCCTTGGCAATGAATGACCAACTAGGCGCCGCAGGCATTTCCAACCCAGCCGCCTTCATTAAATCAGTCCGATACATAATCATAGAGCTTTCGCCGTAAAATGGTGCAGCATAGAGAGTACCATCATGACTTAAACCACCGGACATAGCAGGTAATATATCACCGACATTATATTCAGCACTCAGATCATCGAGTGGTACTAACCAACCATTAGATCCCCAAATTGGCGTTTCATACATGCCGATAGTCATTATATCGAATGCACCACCCTTTGTTGTAATATCCGTTGTCACGCGCTGCCTTAGAACGTTTTCTTCTAAAGTAACCCATTCAACCGTGTGACCAGTTTTTGCAGTAAAATCATCCGTTAAACCTTGCATTCGGATCATATCACCGTTGTTAACCGTAGCTATAACCAGATTATCAGCTGCTGCTGCGCTAACGGTCAAAACCGAAATAGCAGTGGCTGCTTTAAGTATGTTTTTCAAAGACATACGACTTCCTCCCAAAATTAAATCATAATTTCAGCCTACTCACCAACTGCATCAGGCGTCAATATTTTTCTTTACGCGCGTAAATTTATTATTTTATATTGTTTATTTTCAGTTAGTTAAGCAGATGCCCTCATTATGAGCTCACCATCAAAGAGAGTTGTTTTTCTTTCTTGGCTACGCTCTCCTGATTCGATTAGGTCCATAATTGTATCAACGCTCTTCTGCGCAATTGCTGCAAAGTTATGCGAGATAGTGGTCAATCGGGGACACGTAAAATGTGAAACTGGATGATTATCATGAGCAGCCACGCGCAAGTCACAATCAGAACCTAACCCAACCTTTAAACCCAACTCATAAGCTGCTGTTAGAAATCCGATAGCAAGCCGATCATTACTACAGAACACCGTAGAACGAGATAACTCTTTTCCTTTGATAGCCTTGACCGCACCACGGTAACCAATTTCTTCTAGCTGCCAGCCATCTCCATCAATTTGAATTATTTGTTGGTCTAGTTCTTTTTTGCTCATGGACTCGAGGTAGGCTTTTCTTCTCTTTCCAGCATTAGGGTTAGGTGGATCTCGCATTTCGAAAAAGACAGGAGGTTCTCCTGTCCTCGTTAAATATTCAATCATAACTGATGTTGCTTGAAAGTTATCGTGCCCCACAAAAGCTTCCCCTACCCCATCTATATTAGAGTCAAATAGAACTGTTGGCACATCTAAACAAAATTTTTCAATGGCCGATATATCAGAGCTTCGTCCCAATGGCGCGAGCAGAACACCCGCAGGTTTAATTGCACGAAGGGAATCTAAGTTCTCAATTTCAAGACGCGTATCACCGTGCGAACTCAATAATATTGGCCGATAACCAGCAGCAATTATCAAAGTTTCTATACGTCTTGCAATTTCAGCAAAAAATGGATCTGCCAAATATGGAACTACAATACCCAAATTTTTAGTTAATTTTCTATTTTGGTTAATTGCAAATATATTTGGACGATAATCACACCTTTCTAACGCTCGCTCAAGTTTTTCTCTTGTTACCCGTCGAACACTGTCTGGATCATGAAAAAACCTTGAAACAGTTGGTCTTGAAACCCCACTGAAAGCAGCAAACTCCTCCATATTACGTATTTTTGTACTATCCATAAAAGTATTTTCAAAATTCTTTCCCAAAACTTACATAATCTTTCCGCGCGATAAAAATCAATATGAAAAAAGAAAGTTCATTTTGAATAACACAAATCAGGTAAAATATTCGAGTATGCCCATTCAACCTAGAAAATTTAAAAAGTACCTATGAACACGAAATCTATCTAAAATACTTTTAGAAATAATACCCAAGGGTTAAACTTAGCTCACTGTCATCCACGAGTGAGTAGAATGGTAAATTTTGTCTGTCAGACTGATAAAGTAAATAATTTATATCTAAAGTCATCCCATTACGGAGCCGCCTAGAAACCTCCAAACCAAATAGAGACTGGCTAAAAGCATCATCAACCGTATATAAAACAAGAAAATTAGTGTCGAACTCATCGTTAGCTGTTAATCTAACTCCAGAGACAATCATCCGGTCTATTAGCGCTTGAGCCCTGTCATCATATTGGTATTCGAAAAGTACGCCCATATCCCATTGAGTTTCGAAAACCGAATAAACAGTTTTTTCTGTTCCCAAAACTACTGCATCGAAATCTTTTCCACTTTGAGTTCCCATTAAACCCTCGAATTTATACAGGATCGATTCTCCAGTATACTGCAACTCTAAACCGACTGAACGCATTCGCTCATAATATGGGGCAATAGTTGGCGGGTCTAATTCTTGAACTATAAATAATGGCTCTCGTGCAGTTCCGTCAAATATACTTAGTGCATAGTCAATATCACCAATCGAGTTTGCATACCTTAATGCTTGATCTCTTGCTTTAGACCCTTTTACGTGTGCAAACTGTGACGGCGAAACTGACATTCCAAATCCTGGATGGGCATTTGCATCGTTAAAAGTTCTTTCACGGAACCGAGGAATATACCAATATTGCAACTCTCCAGAACCTAAGTAAGTCTCAATCGAAATAGAGGGTGCACCCAATTTATTGTCAGCAGAAATACCTGCAGCCAAGTCTTGCTGGTTTATCAAGTCAACAACATTTCTACTTTCGGCAACTCCCCAGAACGTATGCCTATAGCCGAGATAAACATCTATATCGCCGAACGTCTTCGAAAGAAAAAGTTGACGCGGCTCAATGATATCCTTGCCATTATCGTTGAGACTTTTTCTTATAATAATTTCATATTCAAGCTGAAAGTCATCTAACTCTTCATAGCCTATGACTTTGGCTTCAGCAGTAATATTTGTATCGAAACTAGCACCTAAAGACTTGGGAAAATAAGATCCCGTAATTTCTAGTGAACCGCTTGTCTCTGCTTTAACTTGTATGGCCAGCAGGAGCCAAACACATGATATTCTTGCAAAATAGCCCATCACCGAACTTTTTTAAGCGATTTCTTATTGAAGTCTTTTGCAGACAATCCAGTTTGGAACTTCCAGTCGTCGAATTCCAATATAGTCTTTTTTCCCGTTTGATGGTTTTCCATCTCAAATACATCCGCTCGCCAAAATTTACCAATATATTTAGAATAGTTTTTATAGACTAGCGTCTTAAGCAAACTTTCCTTTCGATCATAAAACTCGATTTTGTGAGATCTATATTCATTTGTATCAATCCAAACAATTTGCTTCGAGTAGCCACTCTTGCGATCGATTGGATCATACTCCAAAACAAAGCAATCCAATCCTTGGTAATCCTCATTTCGCAAGTATTTGTACGTGTACTTTTCGAGTTCCTGGCTTGAAATATCTTCGTAGGCAAACTCGCTGCCCATAAATGGTCCTGCTTGGTTCGATGAAGCAATTCGTTTTACTCGCTTAAGAGCTGGCAAATATAACCACTGGTCATCCGATCCTGATTTCTTAGTATGCGAAAGGAAAGCTGTGCCCTTAACGTCGGCGGGAGTATCAAAAATTACGAGCGACAAATCGCCCTCATCTGTACCTTCGAGAGTTCTATTTCTGATTTTCCTTGATGTAGAGTTTCCATATTGATCAAACAAGGTCATCGTCATTGTAGACGTGGTATCGCCAAACCCCCGATCCCTAACATCTACCTCTGTCGCTATTTCAAGTCCCTTACCTTCAGAAGCATAAACGCTCCCAATAAACAGATAGGATAATAAAACTATAAGAATAATTCTAAAAGATTTCATGATTTTTCCTTTTATCAAATTAAGCGGTAACGACATTATCTGAAGCATTACTTTTGTTAATTTTTCTATCTAACAGGATGAGTAATGCGGGTAAAATAGTTAAGTCTGCGACAAGCGCCATAAACAGCGCTATGGCTGTTAAGCTAGCCATTGCACTGTTCAGCCCAAAACTTGACTGTGCCAAAATAGCAAAACCAGCAACTAAAATAATCGTGGTAACTAGCAGTGCGGTACCGACCCCACTAAATGCAGACACCACGGCCTTTTCTGCAGACAAATTATCATTTTTTCTTGCCAGCTGATATTTTGTTAAAAAATGTACACTATCATCCACTATCACTCCAAGTGCCATACCAGTTACTACCGCTACGGCCATATTTACCTGACCAACAAAGAGACCCCATACTCCGAAAGCTAGTGCAGCAGGAAGTACGTTTGGAACCAAGCTAAGTAGTCCCAGCCTTACATCTTTCAAAGCAATAAGAATAATGCCTGAAATAATCAAAACAGCATATAAAGTTCCCCACAACATGCCTTGAATATTTCTCTCAGCTATGTACGAAAACATTACAGTCGGGCCTGCGGCGACAGTATCCATTCCCAACTCATTCTCTAGAAAAGTTTCTGCTTCCGAGATCCAAGCTTTGATTTGATTTGTAGTCAAATCGTCAATTGTTACAATTACTTGTGTCGATGACTTATCAATATCAATTTGATTATTGAGATCCAAACCAAATGGAAGTGACAATTCATATAGAAGAAGATACTGCGCAGACAGTTCACGGTTTTCTGGTATTCTATAAAACTCTACGTCTCCTCCATTTAGATCTCTATTCAAGCGCTTGAAAACATCAGTTATACTCTGAACATTTGTTACAACTTCATGATTTCGAGCCCAATTAGCAAATCTTTCAAGTTTATTCAGAAACACGGGATCGCTTATACCATTTGGCTTTTTTGACTGCATATCAAATTGTATTTGATTGAGACCGGTTAAGTTTTGGCTAATCCAATCAGTATCTGCTCTAAAGGTTATATCTTCATCAAAATATTTGAGAAAGTCGTCATTGATTTCGTTCCTTGTAATTGCTGCTGTTACAAGCACCGAGATAAAAATTGATACAAGTAGAACTGCCTTATATTTTGAAGAAATAAACTCACCCATCTTTCCCATATAATTGTTTAGAAAGCCAAGCGTTTCTCTAGGTTTTACAGTCACAAAACTCATTAAAATAGGAAGCAACATAACGGAAAAAAGCCAAGCTGCCATTACGCCCGCGGCTGTGATATTTCCTAAATCGTGAAACGGCGGCGAGTCAGAAAAGTTTAAGGATAAAAAACCAACAGCCGTTGTGATTGATGTTAAAAAAATAGGCTTACCGTTAACACTCAAACTGTAAATAATTGAGTCACGTTGACTATGCCCAGCTTTCATTCGCTGGAACATTGTGACAAGAAAATGAATAGAGTCTGCGACGGCTAATGTCGTAATCACCGTTGGAGCACTCGCTGACGGTGGCGTTAATCCAACGCCAATCCACCCACCAAACCCCATCGCAAATGTAATACTTGGAACGATAATAAGCACGACCATTGCCGTTGCGTAAATTGATCTTATCATCAAGTAGGTAACCACAAGAATGACCAAATACATGGCAGGCATTAACGTCATCATATCATTTTGAGATGCCTCCAGAAAGGCGTTGTTGAAAACTGCAATACCCCCGAGCCTTAACTTTACATCATGATTTCGTTCGATTGTCTCCTTGAGCAATCTAGATGCTTCTACAACCTCAACGACCTCCATAGGATCTTTTCCTGGCAGTTGAACGGTAGCCGTCACAGCAGTAGATCTATGTTTGGGATCATGAATTCTGCCAATGATAGAAGGTTCCGTTGAAATTATCTTGCGTATTGCCTCTAGTTTTTGTTCGTCCAACTCTTCTGCGAATTCATAGAGATCTTCCACAAGCAGATCGTCTTCATCTACCTCTGTGTGCTGATAATTAGATATACTGTCGACACGCAAGGAATACGGGATCTGCCATGCTAATTCAGTTAACTCTTCAATAGCAGATAGTATTTGAACGGAACTGGCATTACTGCCTGGTTTTGGCTCAACAGCAAATTGAACATTGTCAATTTTAGTATACGTTTTCTGGAGCCTCTCAAAAGCGTCAAGTTGTGGATTAGTCTTACCAAAAAATGCTCGATAATCATTATCAAAATAAAGATTCTTAGCGCCAAAAGACATTCCAACGGTAAGTAGTAGTAGAAAAATGATTGCTACTAGACGATTATTCAGCAGCGTTTCTCCATAAGAAGAATTTGTTAAAGTCATATTAGCTCCATTTCAGTTTACAAACTTGTTAGACAACAATAATCGCCAGTTCTCATGACAGTGGTATGACAGACCACTTCTTATTTTTCAAAGGCACAAAATATCTATAAAAACCAACACAAAGTTTAAGTTTTCCACAATTTGTGATGATTTGCCCAAAAATGAATCAAACTTAAGTCGGAAGATAATTAGCTGACCACTGGAGGAGTTATGCAGCAATCTTGTTGTTTGCAAGACGAAAACTAGATAACCTTGCGTAAAGACACAAAAGTATCTTTTGCAAATCGGGACTGCACATTTGAACTTAATAATTGCATTAAAAATTTTACACTACGTTGCACTATTTTTGGCAGGCGGTGCAGGGGTCGCTAATCCATTGCTTATAAAAGCGCATAAATCTAGCGGGATACCTCCCTCCGATGAAGTGCAAGAGACAATGTTAAAATTGGTTAAACTATCATTAATTGCAATGATTTTAATTTGGATTTCTGGCGTGTGGCTAGCTATAGAGATTTATGGAACTTTGAATATGGGTTGGGCTTTTACCTTCAAAATTATTGGTGCCAGCATTCTTCTAATTTCAACGGTTATTGTTAACTTATACCTGGTAAGAAGAGCTAAGATAAATGCACCGCCTAAAGAGAAATTTCTCAAGAATTTAACTGTTTTAAACCGTTTAGCACTGTTGGCAGTTCTAACGGGTATATCAATAACAACGACCAGAATTGGTTTTTGATATGCTGCCAATTTTAAATGTCAGAGTTATCTTCTAATTAGTAATGACATTATAACAGATACAATTCATGTACTTGTGCTAAATATTTTCAATCTTAAACTTAAAATTCAGAAGGAGATTTATAATGCTATATGATAAAATGGTTAAAACTAATGAAACAAGGGACGTGGACGCCTTTCTTTCTATGATTGACGAGGATTTTGTGATGGTAAGCCATCAAAATCAAACGGAACGCAGCAAACAAGAATTTGCCGAAATGGTTCGGGGTATGATGTCAAGCGATAGTCTAGAAGTCACAGACCAAAGATGCGTATATGAAAACGATGATATTCTGGTAGAACATAGTTTTATGTCTTTTCCTGATGGAACAAAAGAAGCAGTCCTAGCAGTTTGGACAAAAAGGAATAATAAGTTCATAAAAGTCGAAACTGGGGCAACACCACTTAAATAACAAGTTTTTGCCACTTACAAGCTTGAGCCCTTATTTGTATTCTTTATCACCATGATTTAAATAATTTTTTTTGATCTGGCACGGGCTTTGCTCTCGTATATAACTTATAAACGGGGGTAAATATGCTGTGTAAAAAACAAATACAAACTAAATCAGACCTTTTTGAAACAACAAATGATATTGTCCAAAAAGCTAACTTCGCGTTCAATGAAATAATTGGATCTACGGCTGCTAATGAAATATCGCCTAATCTAGGTAGGTGGAGCCTTGAGCAGAAAAAAGAGCAATTTCTTACGATAGATCGTTTTTAGTTACTAACTCTACCTAGCTTTTTTAATAGCTTGTTCAATTAGATTTCTTAGGTCTGATGCGTCCCCAGCTACCGGATTTGTGGACGCGGCACTATCAAGCATCGCTTTATCAGCAATTCGGCCCGAACAATCGAACGGCACACCAATTTCACTCAAAGATTTAGGTATGTTAAGTCGGTCAAGCCTGGCCTCTATTTCTTTTATAAATCCATCACTGGTCTTATTTTTAATGTTTAAAGCGTGAGCCATTTGGTGACGCTTTTCCTCTAAAGAAGGAAGATTATAGCGAAGAACTGTTGGCAATACGATTGCATTTGTCAAGCCATGCTGGGTATCAAACTCCGCACCGATCATGTGCGAAATGGCATGAACAAAACCAAGCCCTTTCAGAAATGAAACTCCCGCCAAGCAAGATCCAACCAGCATGCCACCACGAGCCTCTAGGTTCTCCGGTTGCTCAACTGCAGGTATCAAATATTTACCGATTAATTTTAGTGCTTCAATAGCTGCACCATCACACAAAGGATTAAAATCAGGGACAGTATATGCTTCAATTGCATGCGTTAATGCATCAACGCCCGTCCAGGCCGTTAAGTAAGGAGGCAACCCAACGGTCAGCACTGGATCAAGGACGGCCGCACTAATCTTTAGCCTAGGATGATCAAGACAGAACTTCATACCCTTTTCAGAATCTGTTACCATTGCAGTACTTTCAGTCTCAGCACCTGTACCAGCAGTTGTAGGTATCATAATTAATTTCGGAAATGGATTTGTGACATTTACCTGTGGTACCGGTTTATTGTAATCAAAAGCCCATAAATCAATCTCATTGTTTACAGTAAGACAAATGGCTTTTGCCCCATCCATGCCGCTTCCTCCACCGATACCAATTATAGCATCATGGTTTCCATCTCTATATGCATTACATCCGGCCTCAATTTCATAACCTACTGGATTAGGAGAAATCTCAAAAAATAGCTCACTGGCAATTCCATCCCTGGATAATAGGCTGCTTAACTCCTTAATAAATGATAACTGGGCGCTTCCTTTGTCAGTCACAATTAGAGGATTTTGAATTTCTAAATTTTTACAAATCGAGCTGATATCCGAGATACGTCCCGGACCGTAAAATATAGGAACTGGAAATCCCCAATCTTTATATTCATGAAAGCTATTATAAGTCATTAAAGAATATCCTTTACCAATTTTCAGCATTGAACTTCTGATTTAAATGTTTTTGCGCATAAGCTTAAAAATGCAAGGGTAATTTCTCTCAGACTTTGCATGCATGAAGAGGTTTTAGTTGGTTTAATTTATTCTACAGCTTAACATATCGATTATTTGAAGGAGAAATTAATGTCAGATCATGGCTATGAAACCGGCAGATTAAATTTGCCATTTGTAGGTGTTTCTACATTTGCAAAGCGTGAGTTGGTTACAGACTGGTCACAAATTAATGCGGATGTAGCAGTTCTGGGCGCACCCTTTGACTTTGGCACGCAGTGGCGAGCTGGAGCTCGGTTTGGACCAAGAGGCATTCGTGAAGCATCAACTTTGTTCAGTTTCGGACATTCGGGCGCATATGATCATGAAGACGACATAACTTACTTAAACGAAAACGTTAGGATTGTGGATATTGGGGATGCAGACATTATTCACACCGACACAAAAAAAAGTCATAAAAATATTGAAGATGGGGTCAGGTCTATAATAAGCGCAGGTGCTTTACCAGTTGTGCTTGGAGGGGACCATTCGGTAAATATTCCATGTGTAAATGCCTTTTCAAATTATGGCCCAATTCACATACTTCAAATAGATGCACACCTCGACTTTGTAGATATAAGGCATGGTGTAAAATATGGCCATGGAAACCCAATGCGAAGAGCTGCTGAAAAAAGCTATGTTACTGGGCTTACCCAAGTTGGGATCAGAAATGTAAGTTCCACTGCAAAAGAAGGATATGATAGTGCAAAGGCAATGAACTCAGATATATTGTCAGTTCGCCAAACGCGAAAAATCGGTCCCAAAAAATTAGTGGGCAGAATTCCTAAAGACGCAAAAGTTTACGTTACTATCGATATAGACGCTTTTTGTCCGTCGATTGCTCCTGGAACCGGTACGCCTAGCCATGGTGGCTTTCTATACTATGACGTTCTCGAAATATTACAGTGTCTAGCAAAGCAAAATAAGGTTGTGGGTATAGATTTGGTGGAAGTTGCCCCTGATTACGATCACTCTGGATCAACCACAATACTTGCGGCTCAACTTCTTTTAAATTTTCTTGGGTTCATTTTCCATAATCAATAATAGTCTCAGATTGCTTTCAAAACCCAGCAATACCTAATCTGTTTTCTTTGATTTGGCTAATCGCAAATACGGTAAGACAACCAAAAAAGCCGCGAGAAGTAAGAGGATCATTGTCATAGGTCTCTCAACGATAAAATTAATACCATCATACAGTTGCATAGACCTGCTAAAATTATCTTCTAGCATGCGACCCAATATAAATCCGATAAGTAAAGGTGCCATTGGATAATTAGCAAATCTCATTATTGTGGCACAAACTCCAAGCCCAACCAGGATTAAAAGTTCAGTGGAGTTGTTTTGTCCAATGTAGCTTCCCATGAGAGTAAAAAATAAGATAAACGGGATAAGAAACGTTCTAGGTATTGTAAGTACTTTCGCGATGTAGGGAATTAGGGGTAAATTCAGAATAAGCAACACTACATTCCCAATGTACATTGAAATGATGACGGCCCAAAAAATCTGTGGTTCATCTGTCATTAATCTTGGACCTGGGCTTACATTTAATGCAATTAAAGCACCTAGTAAGATAGCCGTTGTACCTGACCCAGGAATTCCCAACGTTAAAAGAGGCACAAATGACCCAGTACAAGCTGCATTGTTTGCTGTTTCAGGGGCTGCCAGCCCTTTTATAGATCCTTTACCAAACTCTTTCTTCTCATGCTCAGGCGCAATATTGCGTTCAACCGCATATCCCAAAAATGAGGCAATAGTCGCTCCCGCACCGGGCAAAACGCCAATAAAAAATCCTTGAGCAGACTGCCGCCCTATTACTGGAGCTATCGATTTTGCCTCTTGTTTTGTAATACGTAAATTCTCAATTTTTCCACTTTCACTGTGTGCAGCTCTTGCTGGGTTTAAAACTAAAAAAATTGCTTCTGGAAGGGCAAAAATTGCCATTGCTAGAGTTATGAAACTAAAACCAGACTGCAAATCCATTAGCCCCATAGTAAATCGAGGCATGTTAAATAATGCCCCCTCACCTACTGTGGCCATCATCAAACCCAGCAGTGTCATTAAGATTGCCTTAGCTACTTGACCACTTCCCGCGAAGGCAGCTATCGCACTCAATCCAACAATCATTAAAGCAAAATACTCTGCTGAATGGAACAACAATGCCACTGAGGACAAAGCTGGCGCAAATATCATAAGCAATATTGCACCAATAGTCCCACCAGCGAAGGATGAAATTGCCGCTATTGTTAGTGCTTTGCCCGCTTTCCCCGCTCTGGCCATCGGATAGCCGTCAAAGCTTGTCGCGACAGTACCAGCCACGCCTGGTGCATTTAAAAGAATAGAAGAAGTAGAGCCCCCAAAGATTGCCCCATAATAAACGCCTGCAAGCAGGATCAAGGCTGCGGATGGATCTCCTAAAGTTATGGCAACCGGTATCATTATAGCAATTATGGACATAGGACCAAGACCCGGCAGCATCCCTATAAAAGTTCCGATGATACACCCACCAATAACCATAAATAAATTTTTCAGAGAAAATGCAGTTTCTAGACCAATCAATAGACCTTCAAGCATGTTGCCTCTCTAAAATATCGATGGAAGCGGCCGCAAATATATACCCAATACTTGCTCCACCAAGTACCAGATAATAAACGACGCTATGGCAATTATAAAAAACAGACGAAAAATTTTGCGTTCACCTAGAGCGTAACCAGAAACCGTGAGAAACGTAATCGTTGAGATAAAAAAGCCTAACGGGCGCAGAGAAAGAGCGTAAGCAGCCATCATTACGATTAGAAATACCGCTTGACCAATATTATAATCAAAAAGACGTCTGTAATCGATCTCCGCCCCATCTTTAATATCTTTATTTTTTTCAAACCCAAGAACAATAATGGCTGATACCAAAATTGATAATACGCCTAAAATCTTAGGAAATGTCGATGGCCAAATAGGATTTCGTTGCATAAACGGAGGCAATAGCTGGTCCATAGTAAAAAATGCAGCATATGAATACAGCAGAGATATACTTAATATAACTAATGCAATCCAACGATCCAACGACATGATGTAGTAATACCGGAAAAGAAAATCGGCTTACAGAATAGTAAGCCGATTTCTAATTTATTTAAAGAAAACCCAATTGGCGCATTAAATCACCAATGACTTTTTCTTGATTTTCCAAAAATACTCGAAAATCATCACCATTGTTGTGGATATTGACCCAACCATTACGTGATCTTACAGCTTCCCACTCAGGAGTTTCGTACATTTTGGTAAGTGCATCTTGATATGCAGCCAAAGTGTCTGAAGGCAAACCAGGAGCGGCAAAGAAACCGCGCCAATTAACAAAGGATGTATCTATTCCCTGCTCTTTCATTGTAGGAGCACCATCATATGCTGGCACCCTAGCGTCAGATGTTACACCAAGAATTTTCACCTCACCAGCTTGTGCTAGAGCTACAGCCTCGGAAAATCCTGTTGAAAGTGCATTTATTTCACCAGAAAGCAAAGCGGCCATAGCGTCTCCACCCGCGTCATAAGGGATATACTTGACTGCTGTTGGGTCTTCCCCAGCTGCCTGCATAACCATAGCGGCCACGAGGTGATCCATGCCTCCTGGGACAGATCCTCCACCGATTGCCGTTCCACTAGGATCTGCACGATATGCACTCATCAAATCTCCCATTGAATTCAATGAGCTATCTTTACCAACGACCAACGCAGCGTAGTCACCAATAGTTCCAGCTACTAGAGTAAGATCTCTAAAATTATGAGGGAAAACACCCGTGAGTGATCTTATTACGATTGGAGTTGAATTAACCATTAGTGTGCCGTGGTTCGAAGCTGCGTTCTCTATAAGATAACCGATTGCTTTACCGCCACCGCCTCCAGACATATTTTCAAATGATGCTGAACCAACTAAACCAGCATTGGTCAAAGCCTCTCCAGTACCCCTAGCTGTGCCATCCCAACCACCGCCAGCTCCTCCTGGAATCAAAAAATGTATACTATCAACTACTTGATGCCCTCCGGCAAATACTGGATTTGCAAAAGACAGTACAGCGGCAGCAGCAACCACAGCTCTTCGGCCAAATTTCAATGTCATAAAATTTCCTCCCAATTGACATAAAGGGCGATTCTGCCCATGAAATTGCCTACAATGTTTTAGGCAGTTACGCAAACAACCATCCACTGAGAAAAAAATACAATGTCATTTATCCTGCAGATATGACAACTGTGATGTCTAGATCAATGATCCTTCCAGTAAGTTCTAGCAACGAACGATCAGCAAAACAATTTATAGATCATGTCCTTCAAACGGTGTATGGGGCAAACGTAACGGATGAACTATACAATTCGGATTTAAATAGGTTCGAAGAAACCACATTAAACCGGATCGTGCTCGGACCCGGTCTAATGGTTTTTTTAGACCAATTTAAAAAGCAAAAATTTTTAAAAGAATGGGAACGGGCGATATTACAAGCAGATTAAATAAGCTTGGATCAAGCTAATTTTATGTTTGTAGCTTGGTTTTTACCGTTTCGACCTTCCTCAATGTCAAAAGATACTTTTTGATTATCCTGTAGGTCATTAAGACCTGACTGTTGAACTTGTGAAATATGTACAAAAATATCAGCGTCACCTTCATCTGGAGCAATGAAACCAAAACCTTTTGTTCCGTTGAACCATTTTACTGTACCTGTAGCCATCAATCTTTCTCCTTGTTTAAGGGTTTCCCCCTTGTTGACCTAGTCTTCCAACTTCGAGAGACTGTCTTTTAGGATCAGCGATCGATATTAGTAAACTAACTGTGAAATAGCCGAAGACTTTCAAAAGGGCAAGCTATTTAACTTGTGTAAAAAAGCGGAAATAAATACCAAAGTGAAAGTACCAGCTTTGATACATGCGGTAGTAAAGAAAATTTTCATTCAACTAAATAGCTTTTGTGACCCCATATCAGGTATTTTTTCGGGCTCATCACGTAACGAACAGTAATATTCATAAAGCAAATTTTCACCAAATTGAGGAGTTTTACTCGCGTCGTATGCATCTACGTCAACATCATAAAAGAGCATCGATTCTTCGGCGTAATATTTACCAATTTTTATTAATTCTACCTTGTCTTTTATTTTTTGAGAAAAAAAAGAAACTGGGAATAATAAAATTAAAGCAAAGTCGAAAAAGCGTGGGGATATATGTTTTATTTTCTTTGGCTTATCAAATATCTCAAAAAGCATTTTTGCTTGATCCAGAGGAGTCACTGCCGGTCCAGGCCCACCTACTGGAAGCGATTTGTTCCAACTTTCCTCAGATTCAATACATTTAACAATATATTTTGCTAAATCTATCTCTGAAATTGGAAGCGAACTGGTCCGTTTACCATTTCCAAATACTATAAAAGACTTTCCATTTTTTATGCGATTAACCTGACCTGACAACGATTTAAAAAAAGCGGTGGGTAATACTATAGAGTATCTCAACCCAGAAGCCACTAGTTTACTGTTAAATCTCAATTTTGCACGTTGAAATGCAAGCTTAGGCTTTTGAATGCAAATGGCTGATAAAAGAATAAAATGTTGAAGTTTTATTTTTAGAGCAAAATACAACAGATCGGAATTTAAACTATAATCCACAAAATTTGCATCGCGCTCACATCCAGACCTGCTCGCAAGACAGGAAATTATAATATCAATTTTTGGAAGTTGCTTAGTCCAATCTGAATTTTCTCCAATTTCCAATGAAATAACATTGAGATTACTTTGATCCGAATATTCTAACCGATTTTCTTTCCTGACAATTGCGAATACAATGTAGTCTCTATCAAGTAACTCCGCTACAACGGCTTTACCGATATAACCGGTAGCGCCAGCCACCAAAACTTTTTTTTTAGATCCAGAAACCAATGCGTTTATAAAATCTTATTGATGAAAGTACATTACGATACATATCATGGCTAGATATTTGTCAATTATCTTACCTGTAATTTTTAGAAAAGAAACCGTTTCTCACCATGTTAAACGAATTTGTTTTTAATCAGCCTGTTAAATCAGAATGGATCGATTACAATAAACACATGCAAGACGCATATTATGGATTAGCGTTTAGCTACGCAGTCGACCACTTTCAGGACTGCGTTGGGTTTGATGAGAGGTACAGAACCCAATCTGGATGCACTATATACGTCTTAGAAGATCATAAATTTTACTTGAATGAGGTAAAATTAGGTTCCGAATTGGTGATTAGAACAAGTCTTGTGGATGCTGATAAAAAGAAATTTATCTTGCATTCTGAAATGTCCGTACAGGACACTTTAGTGGCTACCTCAGAGATGCTGCAAGCTCATATAAATACAAACCCAAGGCCAAAAGTTACTGAAATGCCGCTAGAAATATATGAAAGTTTTAAAAAACTTTTAGAGCAACCAAACAATGTTTTTCATCGCCGAAGCCGAAAGCTGACTTTGCACGATTAACCTCAAACTCATATTAACCTCCAACATAAGTTGCTTCGCCTTTCGGCCGATACCAAACTTTTTGGTTGTGCAATCTGCCTAGTAGGTCTCGGAGTTCGTCTATTTGGCCTTTCACCGTGACAGGACAACTATTGGACGAGGGTTGAGTGTTCTCGTTTACCGCCGTATTTATAATTGTTGAAGACTGTTTTGTTATGACTGAATTCAGTGCATTTTCGATTAGTTCCACGTCTCTAATCTCCAAGTTGAATGTGGTATTGGCTTTTGTCATGGCTCGCTCCTCGGCAACAATCTCAAAGTATAAAATATATGTAAAGAAGAGCCTTAAAACTTTAAAAGTCAACAAATACAATGGTATACTTTAAATTGCTTTATATTTCAGCGCACTAAATGGTGATCAAATTGAAGTTACCAAAGCCATAAAACCCAAACATTAACAGAAATTTTGCAAAATGAATCAGTGTCTACCAAAAGTATTGAGAAGATTCGGTTTAAGGAATTTTTTGTAAATTCAAATTACACAGTTCTCAGTTTTTAAAGTTGATATATGGAAAAACCTAAACTATTTAGACGGCGGTGAACCAACGGACATTCTAAATGGCGAAGCATTCTTTTAATTCCTTACTTACGATCACGTTATTTATTGTATGCTTATTTCTAGCATGGAAATCTTTATCAACAGTAAATTTTTTCTTCGATAGGCTGTATAAGTTCCATGCCATTGATGAACAGATTGAGAAATACGCTCCTCAAAATCGAAACAAAACCAACTTCGAGATAACATCTAGTACAGAGCACCATAGAATTTTTGCAGAAATTGTTTCGAGCATTAATTCGAGCGGTGATGGATTAGCAGGAATTGAATATTTTAGCACGTCAGGAGAAAAGATTGACACATTCCTAACGGAGGATGAACTCACGCACCTAAAAGATGTAAGTCAATTGGTAGTATCATCAGAACAGTTAGTGCTTATTCTAATTTCCTTTTTAGTTCTATTTTACGGATTCTGTTTTTATTACAAGGTAAGACGATCCCGCTATTTTTGGAAACCGGTCGGCACTATCTTATCGTTTTCAACAATGCTTTTAACTGTATTCTTAGGTGCGGGCATAGTAATGGTGATTGGGCCCAGAACCGTATTCCACCTTCTTCATGAATTGCTATTTGCGGGCAAAGGCCAGTGGTTTTTTTATTATCAAGAGTCGCTTATGACAACGCTACTTCCTGAAAGCTTGTTCGGAACAATAGCAATAATGTTAGTGGCGGCAGCTTTTATCTACTGGATGATAATAAATTTCATAATCCAAAAGATTCTGGAATGATGACTGTTTAATTACACGGCTAGCTTCTTGGATATGCCCAATCTTGGATAGCGCTAATAGAGAAACGCACTAAATATCAACCGGTCAAACCTGCTTCTGCAAATGTTGCCATACCATTATGACATGCTAAAGCTGATTTTATAACAGCTAGTGCGACTGCTGATCCACTACCCTCGCCCAGACGCATGTCGAGATCAAGTATTGGGACTTTGTCGATATGTTTCAACAATAAGTTATGCGCGAGCTCAGCGCTTTTGTGGGCCACGAGCACATGATCAAAAATTCCTTTGTACGGTGAGAGTGGTGCAACTGCTGAACAGGCTATGAAACCATCAAGCAGAACTGGAATACGATGTTTTCTAGCGGCAACGAGTGCCCCACAAATAGCGGCCTGCTCTCGCCCTCCCATAGCACACAATATTTCAAAAGGAGAACCTAAATTTGTTGCATTTACAGAATGCGCTAGATCAATCACCTTTCGTTTTAATTCTATTCCTGCTCGATCGGATCCAGTACCAGCACCAACCCAATCTTTTGATTGTCCACCAAAGCTAGCGAGACATAAAGCAGCAGAAATCGTTGAATTTCCAATACCCATTTCACCAAGAAGCAGAATGTCAGAGTTGAGATCAACTGAATTTGCGCCAACATTTAAGGCATTAAGGCACTCTTCTTCTGACATAGCTGGCCCTTTAGTAAAGTCGGATGTTTGCTTGCCTTCCGCCAACAATATGACATCCAATTCGGCACCATTTTGTAAGGCCAACTGATTTATAGCGGCACCACCTTTATTAAAATTTTTGACCATTTGAAGAGTAATTTCTTGAGGAAATGGATTTATTCCCTGATCACATGCACCATGATTTCCAGCAAAAACTAGAACCTGCGCTTTATCAGATTTTGGACGCTCGGTCTCTTGCCACGTTGCCATAAAACATGCTATTTCCTCCAATCGCCCTAAAGAGCCTTTAGGTTTAGTCAAAATACTTTGACGCTCCAAAGCAAGTTCATGAAAATTTCTATTTGGAATAGTTAGATTATTAAGTTCGGTCTCGAACTTTTTTACGGAATTGAACATTTATTTATATACTTTTTTCCAAATTAAATAACATGGCTACTTGCTCAAAGATCTACTCAAATTTTGGAAAAGTAGCGTACTTCAAATTTGAAAGCTGGCGGAGGAGGTGGGATTCGAACCCACGGTGGGCGTTAACCCACGTCGGTTTTCAAGACCGGTGCATTCAACCACTCTGCCACTCCTCCGTCATCGCTCCAATTATCGAAAATTTTTTGATTCTTAAAGTACAAAGATAAAGTTCTTTACTAATACATCGCTGCAACACCTTTTCACCTTGAACCTAAAGGGTTATAACCTTTGCATAATACTTCTTTAGGGTTATCAAAATGTACACATCAAAAATCTTGGTTCTGTTCTCTTTAGGTTGTTTATTACTAGTTGGATGCCAGTCCGCAAATAATGAAACAGTTGGCACTTTATCAAAACCCCTTGGGATTGAATTTAAAGAAAACGATGTTGAGGCTCCCGAGATTTTTAATGCTGAGGGTTTAGCGTACTGGGATGGTCAATCTTCACTAGGCGGCGTCTGGATAACTCATCCAAACGTCGATCAGGCAACTAGGGTTTTAATAAAAGATAAGTATGGTGGTAAGTCGGTGATTGGTGCAATTTTTAATAGAAGCGGTGACGAGAATGAAAAAAGGATGCTTTTATCATCGGAAGCGGCTACTTCTTTGGGCGTAGACGCAAACGAAAATCGCATTGTGACTGTGACTGCCCTTAGAGCTCTCAAAACGGTGAAATCGATTAAAGATAAATTGGATGTTGCAAGTTCAGAAGCGACGGTTGCTTCCGCACAAAAAAATGGAAGTGAAAATATTGCGTTATCAAAACCCTATATTCAGGTTGGTATTTTCAGTATTGAGCAAAATGCTCGTAACACTGCCGAAGTTATGAACCAACTTAATATTCAGCCAACCGTAAAAGAACAAACGAGTCGAAATAAGACTTTTTGGAGAGTTATTGTCGGTCCTGCTGTTGACATGAATGAACGATCCACACTTTTACAAAAAGTTAAAGCCGTTGGTTTTGGTGATGCTTATGCTGTATCAAAATAAATTTTTATCTGTTTTGAATTTTTCAATCACAATCTTGTTATCACTTATATTTTTGTCAACGAGCAAGGCGCTTTCCTTTGAAACCTCGGCAAAGGCTGCCTTTATTCTGGATCAAACTACCGGAACAGTACTTCTAAAGAAAAATGCAGATCAACCATTACCTCCAGCATCAATGTCAAAGTTAATGACACTTTATATGGCTTTTGAATACATCAACCAAGGAAGATTAGAACTTACTGAAAAACTTCCTGTTTCAGATGCAGCAGTAAAATATCGCGGTTCAACTATGTTTTTGAATACAAGTGATAGGGTCAGTGTAGAGGATTTACTTCGCGGTATTATTGTTTTGTCCGGTAATGATGCCTGCGTCGTTTTGGCTGAAGCTCTTTCCCCAGATGGTACCGAAAAAGGCTTTGCTGATTTAATGACCAGGCGAGCAAAAAAAATGGGAATGTTAAACTCTGTATTTGCAAACTCGAATGGATGGCCACACCCTGAACACAAAATGAGCGTTAAAGATCTTGCTATACTAGCGAATAGAATAATAAGTGATTTCCCAGAGTATTACTCAATGTTTGCTGAAGACATATTTGAATTTGATGGGAGAGCGGCTGCTAATACACGAAACCGAAATCCTCTGTTGGGTTTAGGGATTGGGGCAGATGGATTAAAGACAGGTCATACTAGCGAGGCAGGATACGGGCTAGTTGGATCTGCCTTGCAGGGGGACAGAAGAGTGATTTTTGTCATTACCGGATTGAGGAGTCAAAGTGTAAGAGCCGATGAAGCCGAGGCAATAGTAAACTGGGCATTTAGGCAATTTACGGAAAAAAAATATGGAAAAATCAATGATGTAATTGGATTCGCGCCGGTTTGGAATGGTGACACCCCACAGGTCGGATTAGCGCTTGCCGATGATTTAGATATTCTAGTTCCAGTATTTGATAACGAGGACATCAATTTTGCAGCACGGATTACAACCCCGATAAAAGCGCCAGTAACTAAGGGTGCTACTATTGGAAATTTAGTTATTTCAAGACCTAATTTACCAACTTTTGAAATTCCATTGCTAGCAGCTGAGAATATAGGCTCCGGTGGATTCAAGGAAAAAGTTCTTTCCGCTGCTAAATTTGTTCTTCGTTCAATTAGTCAAAACCCCGAGGCGGCATTTTGAATTTGAGTGGCAAATTTATAAGTTTTGAGGGAATAGATGGATGTGGAAAGTCTACTCAAGCAAAAATACTAAGTACCGAACTTACCGCTTGTGGAAACAAAGTTTTGCTCACGAGAGAACCTGGTGGCTCCGAAGGGGCTGAAGAAATTCGTAATTTGCTGCTTACAGGTAATCCAGATAGATGGTCAGCAGAAACTGAAATATTACTATTCACCGCTGCTAGGCGTGATCATTTGGAGCGAACCATTTTACCTGCACTTCAAAGTGGAACAACTGTTATTTGTGATCGTTTTGCAGACTCAACAAGGGTTTACCAAGGCGTTACGCGTGGTGATCTAAGAGACCTAGTAGATCAGCTTGATGATGCCATGATACCCCGTCAACCGGATATCACCTTCTTAATTGATTTGGATCCTAACATAGGCCTTTCAAGAGCACTTGAACGGTCAAACACCGAAGCCAGATTTGAGGAGTTCGGATTAGAAATGCAAATTAAACTCAGAGAAGGCTTTTTAAATTTAGCAAATGAATTTCCTAAGCGCTTTATGGTGGTAGACGGAAATAGAAGTGAGGCGGAAGTTTCACAAACTATAAGCAAACTACTTCATGAAACTGGTTGATTTATGACTGATGAAGAAGACAACCCTCTTTCCGATAAAATAGTTGGCATCCCACACCCAAAACTAGCGAAAAAGTTAATTGGCCACAGTACCCAAAAGCATTACTTCTTAAATTCTTACATTAGTGATAGACTCCCGCAGTGTTGGCTATTAGCAGGTGATAAGGGAGTAGGAAAAGCTACTTTTGCGTGGATGATAGCAAAGTTTTTATTAACCACAAATCAAGAGCCAGATGATATTAAAGTAGACCTTAATAGCTCAAATATTGACTCTATTTTGGCACCACAAGATGGAGGTACCTTAACCCGGATCATCTCAGGATCAGAACAAAGAATTTATGTTGTTAGAAAGGGGTATAATGAAAAACGGAAAGCGTTTTTCAAAAATATTTCTATCGATGATATTCGTAATTTACAATCTTACTGCTCACTTTCAATTGCTGACGGAGGTAGAAGGGTAATCATAATTGATACCGCAGATGATTTAAACTCAAATTCATGTAACGCACTTCTAAAATTACTCGAGGAACCACCTAAAAATACTTTATTCTTATTGATATCTCACCAACCAAATCTCTTGTTACCCACCTTGCAATCAAGGTGCCAAAAATTATTATTCTCGGCCCTAAGTCAACATGACCTGAAAGCAGTTGTTACCGCTACTGGTCGGGAAATAGACCCAGCAGAAGAAGTTTCACTTTCCATTTTATCTAATGGGTCCGCAGGCGTTGCCTGCCGACTACTAAATTCTAACTCTCTTAATTTGTATAGAGATATCTTAAACTTGGCATCCTCTCTGCCCAATCTTAATACAAAAAAGGCAATGCAGTTGAGCCAGGCCTATTTTGCCAAGGGCAAAGCTGCTGAGTTTGAAAATTTTATAGAAATGATGCAAAAATTTTTTTCCCGTTTATGCAAAACGGGAGCAATGCGAAGTCCAATATCACCGAGTGTGACTAACGATGAAGCAAAAATTATGACATATTTATGCCCATCTCTAAGTAGTGCTCATTTATGGGCAGAAGCTGCTGAAATTGTCATTGCTAAGTTGCATAAAGGCTATCTTTTGAATATTGATGTTGAAAGCCTAATAATTGATACATTTATCTATCTGGAAAAATGTTATAATGCTATCGATCCGAATAGGATTATAAATGAGTGATAAGCCAAAAATCACTGACAGCCACTGTCATTTAGATTTTCCAGATTTTAATGACGATCGTTCTGAGGTAATAAATAACGCTCTCCAAAATGGAGTGTGTAGAATGGTTACTATTTGTACAAGGCTAAAAAACGAACCGCTAGTGAGAAAAATTTCAGAGGATTATAAAGCAGTATACTATGCTGCGGGAAACCACCCAATGAGTGTTTCTTCAGAACCAATGGCTAATTTTAATGAATTGATTAGTCTTAGTGAACATCCAAAATTCATTGCTATTGGAGAGACCGGACTAGACTATTACTACACATCAGAGACGGCAGAAGCCCAAAAGAAGAGTCTGGAAATTCATATAAATGCAGCTCAAGAAACTAAGCTACCGCTCATAATTCATGCGAGAAATGCTGATAAGGACATTGCGGAAATTTTAGAAAGTGAGTTCAAAAACTCCCCGTTCTCTTGTGTAATGCATTGCTTCTCTTCGACAAAAGCACTTGCCATTAAATCTATCGAACTTGGGTTTTATCTTTCCATGTCAGGGATTGCTGCATTTCCGAAAAGTACCGAGTTACGTGAAATTTTCTCAATGGTACCATTAGACAAAATCTTAGTAGAGACAGATAGTCCTTACCTTGCTCCCCCACCCTATAGGGGCAAAAGAAACGAGCCCGCTTACGTTATTCACACTGCACGAATTGGCGCAGACATATTTGAAATTAGTTATGAAGACTTCGCTTTACAGACGGAAAGTAACTTTACGACCCTATTCAACAAAATCCTTACTGATGGCAAGCCCTAATGGATAGGCTTCGCTTTACTATACTGGGCTGTGGATCATCAGGCGGCGTGCCGCGTATCGGTGATAATTGGGGTGACTGTGACCCCAAAAATCCAAAGAATAATAGGCAGAGATGCTCTCTTTTAGTCGAACGACTGAACAAAACTGGTACAACGAGGATTTTAATTGATACTTCTCCAGATATGAGAAATCAGCTGTTAGACGCAGGAGTGGGTTCACTAGATGCTGTTGTATATACTCACTCCCACGCAGATCACGTACATGGCTTGGATGATCTTAGAATGATATTCTTTAATATGCGAACGCGAATAAATGTTTGGGCGGATCAGTCTACGCAAAACGATCTGATAGAGCGTTTTAAATATGCTTTTGTTCAGCCTGAGGCCTCCCCTTACCCTCCGATTTTAGATTTGAATACTATAAAAGGTATTACCTCTATTGAGGGAAATGGAGGACCGTTAACGTTTATCCCGTTTGAAGTCAAACATGGAAATATCAACGCTCTAGGCTTTAGAATAGGACCACTAGTATATCTTCCAGATGTTTCAGAAATGTCCACAGATGCCTGGAATGAGGTGGCAAAGGCGAGATGTTGGGTTTTAGATGCTCTTAGAAGGACCCCACATCCATCGCACTCGCATTTAGAAAATAGCTTAAGCTGGATAAAAAAATCAGGAATAGAAAAAGCTATTTTAACCAATATGCACGTAGATTTAGATTATGAAACGGTGATGAACGAAACACCAAAAAATGTTGAACCAGCCTTTGATGGAATGGTCCTAGATTTTGCGTTTTCGATCTAAAGCATGGACGTTTTACTAAATGTTATTTTGCCTGTTTTCCTTGTAATCGGAATTGGATACATTTCTGTTTGGCGTAATTGGTTAAGCACCGAAAATATTACTAGCTTAACGCGCTTTGCCCAAAATTTTGCTATTCCGTGCTTGTTATTTTATGCGATTGCGAAGATTGAAATTAGCGAGAATTTTAATCTACGACTTCTTTTTTCTTTTTACTTTGGTGCCCTAATTTGCTTCATCATTGGGTTTATAGCTGCTTACTTCTACTTCAAACGTAACAGGGAAGAAGCAATTTGTATCGGGTTTACCTGTCTGTTTTCCAATTCAATATTACTTGGCTTGCCTATCACAGAGAACGCTTATGGACCTGCATCCTTGGGTTCGAACTATGCAATAATAGCATTTCATGCCCCTTTTTGTTATTTAGTTGGCATCATATCGATGGAATTGTTCCATAGCAGTAGCGAGAAGTTTGACTTAAAAATTTTATCACATCAAGTTTTCAACCTAGCATTCAAAAATCCTCTAATATTTGCGATACTGATAGGTCTTTTGGTTAATTATTTTGGAGCACCGATACCATCCTCAATTTGGAATGGACTAAGTATTATTAAAGATGCAGCACTACCAACGGCTCTTTTCGCGCTCGGAGGTACATTATATCAATATCGCCCTGAAGGGGATGGTTTGACAATATGCTTCATTATTTTTGTATCGGTCATTCTCCATCCGGCAATCGTTTATTTTGCAGGCATAAATTTATTTCTTAATTTAGAGCAATTGAGGTCGGCAGTTATAACTGCGGCTATGGCACCAGGAATTAATGCTTTTCTTTTTTCTAGCATGTACAAAAAAGCTCAAAGAGTCGTAGCCAGTTCAATACTTCTCGGGACGATAGCGACAGTATTTTCAGCTAGTTTTTGGATATTAATCCTCTAATTTCGTCAGAAAATAGAATATAAGTAAAAAGCATTTAGAAAAAGTTCATAACTTCGATTGAAGCATGCTATTTTTTATCAATCATTTTTTTAAACACTTACTTTTTTTGGTGCGGTCGAGAAGACTCGAACTTCCACTCTTTTTACAGAACAGCGACCTCAACGCTGCGCGTCTACCAATTCCGCCACGACCGCACACAAACGCGTTTATCTAAAATTATTCGAATTGTGAAGGTGCAAACTATTATTTAAGGTATTTAAGAGTTCTATTTTTTAAGACAATTGAAAAAATTAACGAACAAGAAAAATTTTAAATGTTTATTGCTTTATAATTACTTATTTAAAATCTAAGAATTGCGGGTAAACAAGGCATGGTGGAGTGGTTAAAAACTGAGGGATTGGTTGATTATAACATCGCAGTAAATTTTATGGAGTCGCGTGCTTCTGAGATTGCAGCTAACAAAAACAAAGAGTTAGTTTGGCTACTTGAACACCCTCCACTTTATACCGCTGGTGCTTCTGCCAATGAAAACGACCTTTTGGATAAAGACAGCTTTCCTGTTTATCGTACAAGACGCGGTGGTCAATTTACTTATCATGGGCCAGGCCAAAGGGTTGCCTACATAATGCTGGATTTAAATAAACGGGGACGGGATGTTAGAGCTTTTGTGGAGTTTTTGGAGAAATGGATCATTGCCACACTTGAGGAATTTGATATTGAGGGAGAAATAAGATCTGATCGAGTTGGTGTCTGGGTTCGCCGAAAAGATAAAAAAAAGAGGAAAGATGGAGCATTTTTAGAAGATAAAATTGCTGCTATTGGCCTTAAGCTACGAAAATGGGTGTCATTTCACGGCATCTCAATCAATATAGACCCAAATTTGGAACATTTTTCCGGTATCATCCCGTGTGGAGAAGCAAACTTCGGCGTTACAAGTATTAATGAGTTGGGCGTCTCAGTAACTATGGATGACTTTGACCGCGCATTAAAAAATAACTTTTTTAAACTTTGCAAATAATCTCGCATGCGGCAATTACGAACATTGTGAATTACTCACAATTTGATTAGATACAAGTAGACGATTCAAAAGGGACAAAGTAGAGAAATTTTCTACTGAATTTAAGGAGAATACTATGGCAGATGCAGCCATTCAAGGAGCCGAACATAAAGATGATAGAGGGTTTTTTACCCGCTGGTTTATGTCAACGAACCATAAAGACATAGGTATACTGTATCTAGTAGTTTCTGCTTTTGTGGGTTTTATAGCTGTTGCTTTCACTGTTTATATGCGGCTAGAACTTATGAATCCTGGCGTTCAATATATGTGTTTGGAGGGCGCGCGATTAACTGCAGCTGCCATAGGTGATTGTACACCGAATGGTCATTTGTGGAACGTATTGATTACCGGTCACGGCATTCTTATGATGTTCTTTGTAGTTATCCCCGCCTTATTTGGTGGTTTTGGAAACTATTTTATGCCGTTACAAATCGGTTCTCCGGATATGGCGTTCCCAAGAATGAACAACTTGTCATTTTGGCTGTACGTTACCGGTACGTCACTGGCAATTTGTTCGGTATTATCTCCAGGGGGTAACGGACAATTAGGTTCTGGTGTAGGATGGGTATTATACCCGCCGTTATCAGTAAACGAGAGTGGTATGTCTATGGATCTGGCCATATTCGCTGTCCACGTATCAGGAGCGTCTTCGATCCTTGGTGCTATAAATATGATAACTACATTCCTAAATATGCGTGCACCAGGAATGACTTTGTTTAAAGTTCCTCTATTTTCATGGTCAATCTTTGTAACCGCGTGGCTTATCCTACTTGCCCTACCCGTCCTCGCTGGAGCAATTACAATGCTTCTGACTGACAGAAATTTCGGAACTACATTCTTTGATCCTGCAGGCGGAGGTGATCCGATACTTTACCAGCATATTTTATGGTTCTTTGGACATCCTGAAGTTTACATCATAATTCTTCCAGGTTTTGGGATCATTAGTCACGTCATAGCTACATTTGCGAGAAAGCCTGTTTTTGGATACCTACCGATGGTATGGGCTATAATAGCAATTGGAGCATTGGGTTTCGTTGTATGGGCACATCATATGTATACGGTGGGAATGTCCTTAACGCAGCAGTCCTATTTCATGTTAGCTACAATGGTTATAGCCGTTCCTACAGGCGTTAAAGTTTTTTCTTGGATCGCTACAATGTGGGGTGGCTCTATAGAATTTAAAACCCCTATGCTCTGGGCATTTGGATTTTTATTTCTTTTCACCGTGGGTGGTGTAACCGGAATTGTATTAGCCCAGGCCGGTGTCGATCGCGCATATCATGATACATATTACGTTGTGGCTCATTTTCATTACGTAATGTCGCTCGGTGCTGTCTTTGCAATATTTGCAGGTATCTACTTTTACTTTTCAAAAATGACAGGGCGCGCTTACCCCGAATGGGCGGGTAAATTACACTTTTGGATGATGTTTATTGGGTCTAATTTGACATTCTTCCCTCAGCACTTCCTAGGGCGCCAAGGTATGCCGAGAAGATACATCGACTATCCTGAAGCATTTGCTTACTGGAACGTAATATCTTCATACGGAGCATTTCTTTCTTTCGCTTCATTTCTATTCTTTTTCGGTATAATATTTTATTCATTGTTTTTCGGCGCCCGACAAAATGCTGCAAACCCATGGAATGAATACGCTGATACTTTAGAATGGACTTTACCGTCCCCACCACCGGAGCATACTTTCGAAATTTTGCCTGAGCAAAAAGATTGGGATAAGTCAGAAGCTCACTAAACTGCACCTTTGTCTCTTTTAGTAACTTGAGACAAAGGGCCTCTTAAGAGCCGCCACAAAAACATTGATACTTTTGTAATTATAAAATGCCTTACGTTTGGAGTTGTAAAGAAGAGCCTGAGTATTGCTTAGAGCTTTGGCCCCATAGCTCGCTTCCTAATAAAGGATTTGCTATATTCATTATAATTACATTTATAATGCTGAATTTCCCGCTATATGGCCTTCTTGGCACTAAATACTTTTGGGTCATATTCACCTTCCTATTCGTTATGCTGGCTTCTGTTTGGTATGCATTAAGAAGAAATTATAAAGACCGAAGAATCTTGGAAAAGTTAACGATCACATCAGAACTTTGCCGGCTCCTTAGACAAAACCCGACCGGTGAACACCAAAGTTGGGAATGTAACAGATATTGGACTAAAATTTCACTACATGAGACTGGTGGGCCCGTACCAAATTATATCACCTTGTCCGGTGGTGGCCGTGTCGTTGAAATAGGATCTTTTTTATCAGAACCAGAAAGAAAAGACCTTTATTTGGAATTAATAAAGGTGATTAAGAAATTTAAGTATAATTAATTTGATAGTTTCCGTTTGACTATTGGACCAACACTCCCAAAGTCCATCTGCCCTGTAAATCGTTCTTTTAAGCACGCCATTACGCGACCCATATCTCTAATAGAGGAAGCACCCTGCTCATCTATTACTTTGGTTACCTCTATCTCAATCTCTTCACTATTAAGTTGCCGAGGCAAAAAATACTCAATTACTTGTATTTCTGATAACTCTCGTTCGGATAAATCCAACCTGCCAGCTTCCTCATAGGTTTTAGCGCTTTCCTGGCGCTGACGGGTCATTTTCCCAAGAATTCCAAGTATTTCTGAGTCGTCAACCCCTTCTTCAACACCCTCCGCTCTAGCCGATATATCTCGATCTTTGATCGCGGCGGTTATCAACCGCAATGTAGACAATCGTAATTGAGCCTTTTCCTTCATAGCTTCTTTCAGTGCGGAATTTATTTCATTTCGAAGCGACATAGTACCCTCCAGAAAAGGTAAAAAAGTTTTTCTTTTTTCATTACATCATATCATTAACATCCACATCATTAAATTAACATCAAACTAAACTCAAGCTTGACCATTACAATGTCTGAGAATACGGTCTCGACGATTTACATGTTGGAGAATCAAGGATGAAAGATTCTTATGGGACCAAGCCTACTGCTTGTCTCGCCCTGTCTGATGGAACAGTTTTTTATGGTGAAGGCTTTGGCTCAACTGGACGGAAAACCGCCGAATTATGTTTTAACACATCTATGACTGGATATCAGGAAATTTTGACCGACCCTTCTTACGCTGGCCAAATTGTGACTTTTACTTTTCCACATATCGGAAACGTGGGGGTCAATCTAGAAGATAATGAAGCCAACATGCCATTCGCTTCCGGGATGGTAGTAAAATGGCGCCCAACTTTAGCTTCAAATTGGAGATCACAACAAAATCTAATTGAATGGTTAGAAAACAATAAGCTTATCGCTATTGGTGGAATTGATACAAGAAGACTAACTAGGATAATAAGAAAACAAGGAGCTCCACATGTTGCGATAGAGCACAATGCAGATAGTGACTTTGATACCGATAGCCTTATCAATGATGCTAGAAACTTCGCGGGGCTTTCAGGCCTCGATCTTGCAAAGAATGTTACCTCAAGCAAGACATATAGTTGGAGTCAAGACCGCTGGAGATGGTCTGGAGGGTACAGTAACATTGAAAAAAGCAAGGCACGGGTTGTCGCCATAGACTTTGGAGTTAAAGAAAATATACTTAGGTGTTTAACAGCAATTAAATGTGAAGTAATTGTTTTACCAGCCACTGCAACCGCTGAAGAAGTTCTAGCTTACGATCCAGATGGTGTATTTTTATCTAACGGCCCTGGGGATCCGGAAGCGACAGGTAAGTATTCTATCAATATGATTAGACAATTATTAAAGCTTCCTGAGTTACCAATATTTGGTATTTGCCTTGGGCATCAAATGCTCGCGTTGGCTTTGGGCGCCAGAACAATTAAGATGAACCACGGCCATCATGGTGCGAACCATCCCGTTAAAGATCTTACAACTGGTAAGGTTGAAATAACAGCAATGAACCATGGTTTTGCTGTAGATACACAATCTCTACCAAATAACGTGAAGGAAACTCATGTTTCCCTTTTTGATGGATCAAATTGCGGTATCAAACTTGTGGGCAGACCAGTTTACTCAGTTCAGCATCACCCAGAGGCAAGCCCAGGCCCTATGGATAGTTTCTATCTATTTGAAAGATTTGCAGCAGATATTGATAAGAAGAAAACAATGGCTGTGTAATAATTTTTATCTCAAGCTTGTTTTACTCTTCTCTGAGTTCTTGCTTCAATCTAGTGACGTAAGCGACAGATATATGATCCCTTAAACAATTATACGCATCTTGAGCTTTACCGGCAATTATTGCATCAACAATGGCTTGGTGTTCAGCCATAGCAATCTCCCCCCGACCATCAACAGCCAGAGACGTAGTTGCCATTAATGCCATAGACCTGTGAACCAAATCCAGTTGCTGTACCAAGTAGCGATTATGAGAAGCTAGATGAATTTGCTTATGAAATCTACGATTTGCCCTCGCAAGTGCAGTTGGATCTCCCATTAACGTTCGATCGTTGTCAACCATATCTTGTAGAACTCTTTTCTCCTCATCCGTGGCGTGTTTAGCTGCTAATTTCGCAGCCAAACCTTCTAATTCCGCACGAACAACATATAATTCTGCCATTTGGTTATGATCAAGCGATGAAACAATTAAACTTCGCCCATCTCTTTCCAAAAGAGATTGCGTTTCTAATTTTTGTAGTGCCTCTCTAATCGGGGTTCTAGATACCCCAAATTTATCAGCTAAATCAATTTCAACTAAACGATCTCCGGGTTTGAATACTCCAGTATCAATCGACTCTAGAATTAAAGCGTAAGCATCTTTATTTGTGTGTTTGTACATCTAAAATAGTAACTTGATATTTTACGATAAACTTAAGTAGAAATAAAAAGTTAAGTACAATTATCTAAAATAGCAACTAGAAAATTACTTTGGAAACATAAAATCGATAGCCGCTATCATTTTAGCTTAAACCATTTCTTACGTCGCAGTCAGTTTATTATTTAAATAATTTTAAAAAATTCGATCAGAATGCATCTAATCTATCGGAAATAGGTATTAGTTTGGCCCAACTATACATAATATCACAATGCTGCAAAACTTTATCTTCCCTACTCTCCAATGAAATATCAAAGAACAGGCGCATTGCCCAAAGTTAAACCAAATTTATAGGTTTTTTTTGATTGTAAAGATCCATATATGAACCTTTAAATTTCGTTATAAAGTATTAAATGTCGTGTTAAGAAGTGGTAGTGACAAATTATCACATTTTACAGGAAAATATTTTTGCCTAACACATCGATAAAGTGCGTTTAACAACGAAGAAACTAAAAGAATATTTGGTTGCATTCCTCATTCAAAAAATAAAAATATAATAAATCGAGCCAAATGCTTTTCAAACGTACCATGAGGTTAATGATTGAGAAATAGAAACATAGATATCTTTATATCTGGAGCTGGGCCGGCCGGTTTACTCGCCTCTTTATCTTTTGCATCTCTGGGCTACTCTGTATTTTGTGCGGACCCCAAAAAGCCAGTAACTCAATCAAACGAAGATGGTGCAGATCTCCGAACAACTGCATTCTTGCAGCCCGCAAAAACTTTCATGGCCTCACTAGGTTTGTGGGAAAAACTTGAGCATTTCGCTATCCCAATGGAAATTATGCGTATTATTGACTCAGCGGGTGACAATTGGCCTCCACGAGAAACGACAGCAAAAGACTTTTTAGCATCCGAGATTTCCGACCTGCCTTTTGGTTGGAATATACCCAATTGGCTGCTGCGACGAACTCTGCTTGAAAATGCCATGGAATATAGCAATCTTGAGTTAAAATTTGGCTTAACTACTTCATCAATTATACGACGTGACGACGCAGCATATGTATATCTCAACGACGGAAGTCAAATAAAATCTAAACTTATTATTGGTGCAGATGGAAGAGACTCTCTGGTTCGGGACAAATCTCAAATTAAAATTTCAAAAAGAGAGTTTCCCCAAAAAGCCTTAACTTTTATTGTCACTCATGAGAGACCCCATAAAAATGCATCGATTGAAATACATCGATCGGGAGGTCCATTTACTTTTGTACCGCTGGCAGACTTTGAAGGAAAACCTTGCTCTTCTGTAGTATGGATGGAAAGCAACAAAAATGTTAAACGACTTTTGACACTCAAAACTAAGGAATTTGAGGAAGAGGCAAATAATCGCTCGTGTATGCACTTGGGAAAACTCAGAGTAATAAGTGAGATCTCTGATTGGCCAATCATTTCACAACTAGCAAAGCAACTAACAGCAAAAAGAACAGCCTTAATAGCGGAGGCCGCCCATGTTTTGCCACCTATTGGTGCTCAAGGATTAAATATGAGCCTAGCCGATATAAAATCGTTACATGAGTTGGCAAAAAGCCCTTCTAGACTAAGTAACATCAATGAAATTTTGTCGAAATATGAACAGTCACGAAATCTCGATATCAAAACACGAGTTTTGGGAATAAACGCATTAAATGAAGTATCTAAAAGCTCGATATCTGTCGCTCAAAAGTCTCGGACGCTAGGGATAAATTTCTTACACTCATCTCCTAAGGTACGTTACAGACTTATGCAATTAGGGCTCGGTCTTAAGGGGCCCAATTAATAGCGAAAAAAAATCTAAAGAACTTGATCTATCACACGTCGTAACCGATCAACGGTCCCACTGACATCATAAAGTTTATCAAGCCCAAACAAACCTAACCTGAAAGTCATAAAATTTTGGGGTTCATCACAGGCTAATGGAACGCCCGCAGCGATTTGCATACCTAAATTGGTAAATTTAGAACCATTTTGTATAGAAGGGTCTTGTGTATAGCTCACAACAACACCAGGAGCACCAAAACCCTCAGGCGCTACGGAATTTACGCCTTTATCTTTAAGCATACCTCTGACTTTATTGCCTAAATCCCACTGTGCATCGTGTAATCTATCGAAACCATATTCCTTTGTTTCTAGCATAGTGTCTCTAAAAGCCCTCAACGCATCAGTCGGCATCGTAGTATGGTAAGCATGACCACCGCTCTCGTAGGCTTGCATTATCGAGTGCCACTTCTTCAAATCGATCGCAAAGCTGTCGGAGTTAGATGTTTCCATGCGTTCAATCGCTAAGGTTGATAGCATGACTAAACCTGCCGACGGTGATGCAGACCAACCTTTTTGTGGGGCAGAAATTAGAACATCCACACCTAGCTCGTTCATATCTATCCAAGCGCAACCTGATGCAATACAGTCGAGAACCATAATTGCTCCAACTTCATGGGCTGCTTCTGCCATTTTCTTAATATAACTATCGGGTAAAATTATTCCAGCTGACGTCTCTACATGCGGGGCAAAGACGATGTCAGGGGAATAAGACCTTATCTTTGAAACCAATTCATCTATTGGAACTGGATGGAAGGGTGCCTGCTCAGAATTTTTCTCTCTCCTCGCTTTCATAACCTCCACCGACTGAGCAAGGCCATTGCTTTCGAAGATCTGGCTCCAGCGATATGAAAACCACCCGTTTCTGGCCACTAAAACTTTTGCATCGCGACCAAACTGGCGTGCTACTGCTTCCATTCCAAAAGTACCACCACCAGGAACAATAACTACAGCATCAGAGCTATAAACTTCCTTAAGCATCCCTGAAATATCATTCATAACTTGCTGAAATGAGGACGACATATGATTAAGCGATCTGTCCGTGAAAACTACGGAAAATTCTTCCAAACCATTAGGATCAATATTATCAAGTAAAGCGCCCATTTTTGTCCCCTATAAAATCTCTAATTTTGATAATAAAACAACTGTATTCAAAATCAATCAGTTGAGTATAAATTTTTTAAATTTTACTTTTCAATGCAAAAAATAATCACACCGGGCCCTGCCGTTTCTCTTCACTCAGCAGAACATTTGCTTCAATCTCACCAGCTCCAGGAAGTGTCATAATCCTGCGTCTTAAAATTCGCTCAAAATCAGTAATATCTCGCGCTATAATTCTTATTCTGTAATCATAAACTCCTAAAACATGTTCAACAGTTTGTACCTCCGGTATGGCTGTAACTGCTCGTTCGAAATCTTCTAATCGAATTTGGCCTTTTCTGGCTAATTTTATGCCCAAAAAGACAGTGACACTAAAACCTACTTTTTCGCTATCCAATACTATACGACTACCAGAAATAATCCCCTCATTGTAAAACCGTTTAATACGGCGCCAGATGGCTGGTTGTGATAAACCAACTTGATCCACAAAAGAACCTGCCGACCTACTACAATCTCTTTGAAGTTCCTTGAGGAGCTGCAAATCTATTTCATCAAGTTCCGTCAAATCGGTAAAACCTCTTTATTTTGCACACGAGCAATGTGCATCAACGGCTCAATTTCCAATAGATGAGGTAAACGAAGAATTCTTTCTCTATAAACTTTTTGGTAATCATCCATATCTTTTGCAATTAAAAGTAACCTGACATCCACCTTGCCTAGAAAAGTTTGAATTTCAATTACCTCTTCAATCTTGCGAGCCTCAGACATAAAATTATCGAAAGCAGAGTGATGAGTTTTATCTAATGTTATGCGTAAGGATACTTCAACTTTATAACCTAATATTTGCCAGTTGATTATAGCCTCCTTTGCAACAATTTGACCATTTTGTCTTAATCGAGCCAATCTTCGAGACAAGACTGCCGGCGTTGTGCCCGCTTTTGACGCAAGCTGCGCCATCTGAATATCGGGGTCTGATTGGTAAATTCT
Organism: Candidatus Salinivivens marinus; assembly: GCF_965655845.1. Lineage (NCBI taxonomy): Bacteria > Pseudomonadati > Pseudomonadota > Alphaproteobacteria > Rhodobacterales > Paracoccaceae > Candidatus Salinivivens > Candidatus Salinivivens marinus. The sequence continues at coordinate 92,568 of NZ_CBFHHX010000003.1, read as the reverse complement.
CAAAATTCGAGCATCTAAGTCTTTAAGCATAACTTTTGCATTTATCTCTATATGCTTTTATTAAAATATTTAAAATAATATAACAAATTACAAAAAAGAAAACAATATTCGAATTTAAATGTATATTCAATAATTCAATTGTACTTTGCGAGGAAATTATGAGAGTTTATTACGATAGAGATTGTGACGTTAATCTAATTAAGGAAAAGAAAGTAGCCATTTTGGGATATGGATCTCAAGGGCATGCACATGCTTTGAATTTAAGAGACAGTGGAGCCAAAAATTTAGTAGTCGCTCTGCGTGAGGGCTCACCGTCCGCAAAAAAAGCACAAGGTGAGGGTCTTCAGGTGATGGAAATAGCCGAGGCTGCTGCTTGGTGCGATTTACTTATGTTTACCATGCCAGATGAGTTGCAAGCTCAAACTTACAAACTTTACGTGCACGACAATATAAAAGAGGGCGCTGCAATAGCCTTTGCGCATGGGTTAAACGTTCATTTTGGCTTAATTGAACCCAAAGATGGCGTTGACGTCATTATGATGGCGCCTAAGGGGCCAGGGCATACCGTTAGAGGGGAATATACCAAGGGAGGAGGCGTACCGTGTCTTGTTGCTGTAGATAATGACGCCAGTGGAAAAGCATTAGAGATTGGCCTTTCCTATTGCTCTGCTATTGGAGGCGGGCGATCAGGTATAATTGAAACAAATTTTCGCGAAGAATGTGAAACCGATCTATTTGGAGAACAAGCGGTTCTATGTGGCGGCTTGGTAGAATTAATCAGAATGGGTTTTGAAACTTTGGTGGAGGCCGGATATGCACCAGAGATGGCTTATTTCGAGTGTCTTCATGAAGTAAAGTTAATCGTTGACCTAATTTATGAAGGTGGAATTGCCAACATGAATTATTCAATATCTAACACCGCAGAATATGGTGAGTATGTTTCTGGGCCTCGAATACTGCCATATGATGAAACAAAAGCGAAGATGAAAGCTGTGTTGAAAGATATTCAAACTGGAAAATTTGTAAGAGACTTCATGCAAGAAAATGCAGTTGGACAGCCCTACTTTAAGGGAACACGGCGTTTAAATGATGATCACGAAATAGAAAAAGTCGGTGAAAAGTTAAGAGGTATGATGCCATGGATATCAGCAGGCAAAATGGTTGATAAAGATCGAAATTAAGGTTGATTTACAAAAGGCAGCTAAAGAATAATTGCTGCCTTTTATCTATCATGAGATCAAACCGAACGTTATCGTTTTATAGCGATAGTTAAATGGAAAATAACATAACTAAACAAAGCTGGCTCTTATTAACAGTTCTTGGGTTAATATGGGGCAGCACATTCATGATTATAGAATTGGCTCTAGATGGTATCACTCCATTTTGGCTTGCAGCAGCCCGGATATCGATAGCAGCTGTGATTACAAATATCATATGGCTTTTCTCATCTAGGCAACTATTCCTAACTCAGGCAAAAGACTGGCCCACCCTTATATTTTCGGGTGTTTTTGCAACCGCGGCTCCATTTATTGCTCTCAGCTGGGGTCAGCAATATGTAACCTCCGCTTTTGCGGGTATTTCAATGGCTTCTGTTGCATTATTAATCTTACCACTTTCATATTTTTTTGTCGTGAGTGAAAAAATTACAACTTTCACAATCTTAGGAATGTTCTTTGGATTCTTTGGGGTAGTTATCCTTTTGGGACCTGAAGTTTTTTTAACTTCAAATGAGACAAAAGAAGCTTACGGTAGGCTAGCTTGTTTATTTGCCACCTTTTGCTATGCAACTAGTGCCGTACTCACTAAGCGCTTACCCGCAATAGATCCAATTGGACTGGCGGCAGTTTCTTTAACCTCCGGTGCAATGTTTGTCATACCATCTGCATGGTTGATAGAGGGAGGTCCACCATCCGTATCTGAGCAAACACTAACTTACTTGCTTATTTTGGGTCTTTTCCCGACAGCGGCAGCAACTTTTTTAAGAATTATAATAATTCGAACTGCTGGTCCCATATTTATGACCCTTACAAATTTTCAGGTCCCACTTTGGTCTGTATTTTTTAGCATTATATTACTCAACGAACCTTTTAAAATTTCAATGATCATTGCGTTAGCGTTGATATTGATCGGACTTGCGATAAGTCAAACGTCAGAAATAAAAAAGGTTATAAAAATAAATAGTTTATAATTCTTTAATCGCTGCGACTACTGGCGACATTGTAGCGTCTATAACTGAGGCATCTTCAGCCTCAACCATTATTCTTATTAGTTTTTCCGTTCCCGATTTTCTCACCAATAAACGACCAAATCCTGAAATCTTTTTTTCGGACTCTGAAATTATTTTCTTGATAGATGGGTGATCTAAGGGATTCTTATCACCCGCATAAGTTATATTTTCTGTCTTCTGCGGAGCGAGATCAAATGGACGCCCGACCACACTAGCCACCTCACCTGTCCGAACCATTTCTGCTAGAAATTGCAATCCTGCCATTAGTCCATCACCAGTAGTTGAGTAGTCCATCATAACTACGTGTCCTGACTTTTCTCCCCCCAAATTAAAACCATTTAGCCTCATGCGCTCTACTACATATCTGTCTCCAACAAAAGTTCGCACTAGTTTTATTCCCTCTTGCTTCAGAAAAGCCTCTAACCTCATATTCGACATAACTGTCGATACCAAAGTATTCTCCACCAAATTACCGTTCTTGAACCACCGAGAGCCGATCATGCCCAAAAACTGATCACCATCAATGGGTCTCCCATACTCATCAATTATTAATACGCGGTCTGCATCCCCATCCAAACAAATTGCCACATCAGCGCCATGAGCAACAACTGTTTCAGCTGCTACTGTTGGACTAGTTGAGCCACATTCTAAATTAATATTTCTGCCGTCCGGTGAAACACCAACGGGTATGACTTCTGCGCCGAGTTCCCATAAAACTTCTGGCGCCGCTTTATACCCAGCTCCATTAGCGCAATCTATTACCACTTTTAGACCGTCTAATCTCATTTGATTTGGAAAACTAGATTTGACTCTTTCTATATATCTATACCGGCCATCATCAATTCGCTTTGCTCTTCCAATATCCTCTGGGGACACATAAACTATTCCTTTGGAAACTAACGCCTCAATTTCAAGTTCCACGCTGTCTGACAATTTATAACCATCAGGACCAAAGAATTTTATACCGTTATCACTATGTTCATTATGGCTAGCAGATATCATAATGCCCAAATCAGCTCTCATAGAATTTGTTAAAAGCCCTACCGCAGGTGTGGGAACTGGGCCAAGTAGTAAAACATTCATGCCAGACGAGGTCAGACCAGCTGTTAACGCATTTTCAAACATATAGCCGGACAGGCGTGTATCTTTACCAATAACAACACGATGAGACTTTTTATTTGCTCGCCGAAAGTATGACCCAGCTGCTGCTCCAAGTTTCAGACAGAAGTCTGCAGTCATGGGATAGGAATTAGCCCTACCACGAACTCCATCTGTACCAAAAAATTTACGAGACATTGAATCTCCTAGTTACTCTGAGTGTATACTATGCCATAGTTTCATAGCCTGAACAGTCTCTTTTACATCATGTACCCTGAAAATTTGCACGCCCTGGGACCTAGCAAACAAGGCAACAGATACCGAGCCTGACAATCTGTCTTCATTTTCTTCAAGTTCAGCAATAGTTTTTATAAACTTTTTCCTCGAAACACCAATAAGTATTGGCACACCCAATCCATGGAACAGACTTATCCGTCGCAATAAATCGACGTTGTGCTTTAAAGTTTTTCCAAACCCTATTCCCGGATCAACTATTATATTTTTTCTTTGCATGCCTGATTTTACAAGCTTTTCAATTTGCTCACTTAGAAAGTCATAAATATCCAAACATACATCTTGATATGTTGGCTTAGCTTGCATTGTTTCTGGAAGACCTTGCGAATGCATAATACATACCGGAATATTTTGCTTTACGCAGAGTTCACTCATTTTAGAATCAAATGTTAATCCAGAAACATCATTTACGAGCACTGCACCATTGGACACAGCCAACCCTGCGACTTCAGATTTTCGAGTATCTACCGAAATTGGCACTGGAATTTTTTTTGCCATCTTATCAATGATCGGTATTACCCTCGATATTTCCTCTGAAATTTCAACCTCAACAGCACCGGGCCGAGTACTTTCCCCGCCTATATCAATTATATCTGCTCCATCGGAAATCATAGATTTTAAATGCTCTTCGGCTGTTTCAACAGAAGAGTACTTTCCACCATCGGAAAAACTGTCTGGCGTGACATTTAATATACCCATAACCCTAGGAACATCAAAAGAAAGTCTACAAATATTCACTCTCTCGTTAGTAATATTCTGCAAGATATTATCAGGAATATTTTTCGCCAAAACTATCTGAGGCTCTGTATTTCTTGCTAGCTTTTCCGCATGGGTAAACCAAAAATGCGTACCTTGCATGACTTGTGCATTATCTGGAATGGAAAGATCAGTGTTGAGTATCGGACGGAAATATTCTGTCATTTTTAATGTCTGTTACATCTATTCAGAAAATATTTTCTTTCAACGGCAATATAACGGTGAGCCTGTCTTTATTATAGAGCACAGGCTCCACCCCGATAACACTTAACTTCTCTCCGTTAAGGTAGTTCATAAGCCAATAAGCCAACTGATAAGAGTGATCAGCATCAACGTCCGGAGGATCATTAGCATCCAGAATTATTTTTGACGGAGCCCAAACTGAAATTTGGCCCTGCTTTATTGCGTAATCCAATTCAGTTTTTGTTGAAACTACGACACATTTTGAGTTTTTACCTGCCAATATCCATGCATTCTGCTCAATTGATAGTAAATCCAGCCTTCGAAGAATTGCAGGTTTCTGATTTTTTGCCTCAAACGATGTTTCAGGAACGCCAACACATAGAACAACTGGTTGGGTTTTAGCGGAAAGCTGATTTATCCATGTATCCAAGTGAATCGAATTAATGGCTGCATTACTCAGATATATGACATGAGGTCTAATTGATACCTCATCGCCGTTTGCAGCAGACCGGGTAGTAGAATTGTAATCTTTTTCGGTCCGTACAATTTCCACTCCTAAAGCACCCGGACCTCTATCAAGCTTTTCAATTCTAACAAAAACTCGATGAGCTTGGGGCTCATTTAGCACTCTATCGGCAATACGTTCAGCTAGTGTTTCAAGAAGATTTACTCGCTCGGCAAAGACTTCGTCCGAAATAGCCTCAGTAACCTTATCATAAGATAAAATCTTATCTACATCATCGTCTATCACTTGATGGACTGGATTTACCTCAACAACAACGTTAAAACAAATCCTCTGAGTAGTTCCACGCTCTGATTGGAATGCACCAATTTCCACCTCTACTATATGATCACGAAGTGAAATTCTGTCTAGTTCAGTAGCAGAAAAATTGCTTCTAGACCTTTCAACTGGATGACTGAAAGCCAACTTAATTTCATTCGTCATTATTTAATCCTTTGAGCTGCTTAAGCTTCGCACAAATATCAACCGCAGACCATGATTAGTTTAGGTAATGTCAAACTATTATTTAAATTTAATGTAATTTAACTAATTAACTAATGCGTTATCAGAATAAAATTTATGATCGCCTATTATACCAGTTCTTACTAGCTTCTTCGCCCAACTAGGATTGACTGATTTGGCATGATAATAAAGAGCTCCGTTTGTGAGATTAATTTTTACATCCCATAAAGTCATCTTAGCTATTTTACCCGCTCTCGCATAGCTAGCTTTATCGTCGATACTCTCTAGCAATCCATCACACATGTAAGTAAACTGGCATTTATAACGGTTTTTATTTGTTCCTTGATTAACTACACCGCAAACAGTATCGGGAAATTTACTACTATCAGCCCTATTAACTATCACTTCAGCAACAGCAAATTGTCCAATCACAGATTCACCTCTTGCTTCAAAATAAAGAGCATCCGCCAGACACTTCCATTCTTTACCACCGTGATAACTTGGTAGTCCATCAATATAACTTTGATCGACAATATTCTCAACACGCCTCATGGAAGGATCTACTAACATATCCATTACGAAAATTGGCAAGCTGTCATGATGACTTTTTTGTATTTCAATTAGCGTATTAAGGCTGTTCCCATTCGCCAAAGAAAAATATGAAGTTGAAGTAATAATCACGGCTATTGCAATTATTTTTTTATAATTTGCGTATACCATTTAAGCGACCAAGTTTCATTATTGCTCAGGTTCTGGATCTAACTAATTTGAGTTGAAATGGCAACCTGCGCGGCTGCAAGTTTTGCTACCGGAACACGATATGGTGAACAAGAAACATAATGGAAGCCTAATTGATGACAGAAAGCTATTGATTCTGGATTACCTCCATGCTCGCCACAGATTGAAAGAGTAATATTAGGCTTGATAGATCTTGCTCTATCCGCACCCAATTTCACAAGCTCTCCAACACCCTCAGGGTCTAAGATGTGAAAAGGATCCTCTTGAAAAACGCCTTGCTGAACGTATTGAGACATAAACTTTCCCGCATCGTCTCTCGAAAGGCCATAAGCCATTTGTGTTAAGTCGTTTGTTCCAAAACTCAAAAACTCTGAGTTCATAGCAATATCACTTGCTCTTAGGGCCGCACGTGGGGTTTCCACCATCACACCCAGTTTATAATTTACCTCTGCAGATGTTTCTAATTCTACTTGCGACGCTACAGAAGCAACTCTTTTCTTAACAAGTTCTACTTCGCGTTTAGCACTTACAAGTGGTATCATTATTTCTGGAACCACTGAAATACCTTCCTTGCTCACTTGAACTATAGCCTCAAAAATTGCCCTGGCTTGCATTTCGTAGATTTCTGGCACTGTAACGCCTAAGCGTACTCCACGCATACCTAACATTGGATTGTATTCACCCATTGTTTCGACTCTTCTTACGACGTCTGATAGCGGCAAACCCAAAGCTTCTGCCAAATCATGCATACCTTCTCTGTCGGAGGGAAGGAATTCATGAAGTGGCGGATCGAAAAGCCTTATACAAACAGGTAAATCCTTCATGATTTCAAATAATTCAATAAAATCTTTACGTTGCATGGGCAACAATCTTTCCAAGACTAACCGCCGATCCTCGGCAGATTTCGCAAAGATCATTTCCCGCATCACAGTAAGACGGTCACTTTCAAAAAACATGTGCTCTGTTCTGCAAAGGCCAATCCCCTGAGCATTAAATTTCCTAGCAGTTAAAGCATCTTGAGGAGTATCAGCATTAGCGCGAACTGTCATGTCTGAAACTTCATCAGTCCACTCAAGAAGTGTTTGAAAAGCATCATCTAAGGCCGCCTCAACCATTTTAGGAGAACCGAACAATATGTCACCGCTTGTTCCGTCAATAGTTATTTCATCACCTTCTTTTAATTGACGGCCGTTATTGCAAATTAGACTTTTCCTCTTAATTTGAAATCGAATATCCTTTACGCCCACCACACACGGCAAACCTATGCCTCTTCCAATTACTGCTGCGTGACTAGTTATTCCACCTCTTTCTGTAACAACCCCAACCGCTGCGTGCATTCCCCTCACGTCTTCTGGCGACGTTTCTCTCCGCACCAAGATACAGTCAATTCCCCTAGATGCGTGTGACTGCGCAGCTTCGGCTGAAAAAACAATTTTGCCAGTTGCCGCACCTGGGCTCGCCGCAACCCCACTTCCCAACACATCGCGGTCAGCATCAGGATCAATTTGCCTATGCAGTAGTTCACTTATCGCTCTTGGCTCAACTCTCATGATAGCTTCATTGCGTGAAATAATGCCATCTTCGGCAAGTGACACAGCAACTCTCACAGCAGCCTGTGAGCGCCTAGGAGTTCTAACTCCATCTAAAATGTTTAAGATACCATTTTGAATACTGAACTCAATTTGCATTTCTTCACGCAATTTCAATCGCATAATGGTAGCAAATTCAACTAGTTGCCTAAAAATTTCTTCATTATTATCTTCCAACGACCAGCCTCTATCATCCTTAGTTAAATAGAGAGCGCCTACACTGGATTTTTCTGGTCGTATTTGCGATTGCTCCTTATACCGACCCTTAATTTTTGGCTTTCCATCGTTTTCATCAATAAGTTGCAAAGTCCCAGTGCCACACTCCCCTTCTCCTAAGCCGAATGCCATCACTTGGATAACCAAACCCAAACCAGCATCTAATGGTGCCCCTTTTGCCTGTCTTAACAACCTTGCAGTGGTACTTTCCCAAGTGCGCGCCATGGACCTAAGAATTTCCGAAAGCTGTTTAGTAATATCCTGTGGAAATTCATGCTCCGTTTCATTTTCATAAATCTCTAATACCTTAGCCAATGCTGCACTATTTTGAGTTTCAACTGGATTAAAAATGTCTGGATCTAAGCGAGCCACATGAAGCGAATAGGCCTGCACGAAATTAATATAGATTGATGATGCAGCATCTGCCCCGAGTTTTTGTTTTAGCTCTTCATAACGCAAATTATTCATACCAATATTCATGATAGCACTTGGGCCACCCCAATCTAGACTTTCTGATGATGGACGCACACAAAGTAGATCATTATTATTAAAATTACTTAAGATTTCTGGAAGGTCCTCAAAATTCCCTGCCGCAATTGAGTGGACGCCAGAAAATGAAATTGCAACTGTCTTAGGTACCGGCAGGTCTAATCGTAGCAATCGTTGAAGACACTTTGCTCTACCGCCATGTGTTGCTGTTGCTATTCTGGCTGACGGTGTAATTAGCTCGTAATCCAACTCACCTTGTCCCATTTCATTTCCTACTTATTTATTGGCATGGCGTTAAATTAAGTAATCATTATTATGCAAGCATTGCACTAAAAATCTTACCTATAAATTAATATTCTACTAACCAGATTGACCTTCGATTTTGCTAAGATCAGCTACTAAATTGCAAGTGGCTCGAATTTGGCCGAGTAAATTAAGCCGGTTCCGCCTAACAATGTCATTCTCAGAATTAACCTGAACACATTCGAAAAAATGATCTATCGGTTGTCTAAGATCCGTAACAGCTAAAATAGCCTTTTGAAAAGCTTCTTCAAAAACTGCCTGCTCAACAACTGAGTGCTGTTCCTTCAAGGCATTAAATAATTCCTTTTCAGGATCAACTTCCATATATTTTATTTCAGCTCCAAAAGAATATTCTACACCGTCTTTTTGCTCTGCTTTAGCCAAAATATTATTTGCTCGTTTAAATCCTTGAAAAAAGTCCTCGGCTTCATCACTACTTAAAAGGTTTGTAAGTGCACTAATTCGCTTTTTAACCAGCTTAAGATTTCCAACTTTTCCAACTGCTAAGCATGCATCGACTACATCATAACGGATATTTTTATCCCGGAGATAAATCTTAAACCTATCACGAATAAAATTCATCACATCAGATACTGCATCTGGATGATTACCAAACTTAGATAAATGTTCTAAATGAGCATTGAGAAGTTCGACTAAATCGAGTTCCAGATCATTTTCAAGAATTATTCTTATGACCCCAAGTGCAGCTCGTCTGAGTGCAAATGGATCTTTTGAACTAGTAGGTTTTTCATCAATAATCCAAAAGCCAAGTAATGTATCTAATTTATCAGCAAGAGAAACCGCGACGGATATTGAAGCCGTTGGCACAGGGTCATTTGGCCCCTTAGGAGCATAGTGGTCTTCGCATACTTTAGCTACATCTTGAGAATATCCTGCGCTTAAAGCGTAATATCTGCCCATAACACCCTGAAGCTCTGGAAATTCATAGACCATTTCAGACGCCAAATCACTCTTGCAGATATTTGCGCTCTTTACAGCATCTTCTATGTCGCACAAGAGTCGCTTTGCCAATATCTTTGTTAGAGCAGAAACACGCGTAACCTTATCCGCCTGACTTCCCAGTTTATTGTGAAATGTCACATTAACGAGCCTTCCTAGCCAAGCATCAAGACCGTCTTTTTGAATTAAACGAATGTCATTCTCCCAAAAGAATTTTGCATCGGATAATCTAGCATAAAGTACCTTTTGATTTCCCTTTAAAATCGTTTCGCCATTGTCTGCAGCTTCAATATTAGCAACTGTAATAAATCTTTCAATTTTACCAGTTTTCGAATTCTTTAACGAAAAAAACTTCTGATGTTCTTTCATAGACGCTTGGAGCACTTCAGCCGGTAGATCAGAGAATGCAGTATCTACTTCACCCAACAGTACAACGGGCCATTCAACCAAACCTGAAACTTCTTCTAATAAAGCACCATCATGGATCAGATCTAATCCATGAGCAAACGCCAAGTTATTTGCATCGTTTAAAATTATCTCAGCTCGTTCCTTGTGATCTAGGATTACATAAGCATCTCTTAACTTTCTTTTATAATCTTCAAAGTCTTTAACTTTAAAGTAGTCAGGAGCCATAAACCTATGGCCGGCAGTACGCACATCTGAATGTATTCCATCTATCTGCAACTCGATTAACTGATGCTCATCATTCCTTATAAAAATGCACAGTATTCCTTTAAGAGGTCTAACCCATTTTAGTGATGATGCACCCCATCGCATAGACTTCGGCCAAGGGAATGACCTTATTGTTTTTTCTAAAGCTTCAGCAACAATTTGCGTACAGATCTTTCCAGGCTTTTCTATCGATGCAAAATATTTATCTACATTGCCGTCCCTTTTTACTTCTAACTGATCTAAATTCAAATCAACGCTTCTCAGAAAGCCATCCACAGCCTGCTGAGGCGCATCTATTCTAGGCCCTTTACGCTCTTCATTGATATCAGGGGCTTTTTCGGGCAAACCACTCATAAATAGTGTAAGTCGTCTTGGGGTGGAATAGGCAGTTGCCGCGATTTCAGAAACGCCTTGATCAGCAAGAAAACTTAGCATGTTCTTCTTTAACTGATTTGCAGCAAATTCCTGCATTCTTGCTGGGATTTCTTCTGAAAGCAGCTCAATCAACAAATCTGGCATGATTAATCTCTCTTAGGGCATTCGTTGGAAACTGGAGAACCATCGTATAACTTATCTCCACAATCATTTATTTCATGCCAAATGTAACCTTTTCCGTTGTCTAAAATTGCCACAACTCTATCGACTCCATACATAATATTTTTCTTTGACAAAAACACCTCACCTTTCGCGCCATCTGCAAGGGAAAAACCCAAATCCTCTGCATTAAAGCACTCAAACCAATAGGGAGCAATTTTAGGTTCTGCACCTTCATATACCAAATATCTGTTGCGCAGATCATTCAGGTCTTCTGAAGTTTCAAAACAAGCACGGTATCGAATGGGCGAACTTTCAGAGGTAATTGCATGAAAATTCGAATAATCAATAACCTCTGGAAGCTCAGTTTTCTTTTCCACTATTGCAACGTCCGTTGTTCCATTTGGAATAACTTCTTCATAGAAGCTAAAAATTTGCAAATAATACAGGGCTGCACCTGCTAAAATTGCAGGTAAAACCAGAAAAGCCACAATTACTTTTCCGTTCAATTTTTTTGTCCTCCTGCCGCTGTTTGCACAAATGCATCTGCACATTTCTTTGTCAAATTTCTAACCCGAGATATATACGCCTGTCTTTCTGTAACGGATATAACACCACGCGCGTCTAATAGATTAAAAAAATGGCTCGCCTTTATGCACAGATCGTAAGCAGGATGAACCATAATTATTTTTTTTCCAGTCTTTGGATCCAATTCGTCGTGAGTTAAAATACGTTCACATTCTTTTTCAGCATCCTCAAAGTTTTTAAAAAGTATATCAGTATTTGCTGCATCAAAGTTCCATCTTGCATATTCCTGTTCAGTTTGCAGAAAAACATCGCCATACTTCAACGGCACTAGCGCTTCCGGCGAATTGAATGGCATTTCCATAACGTGGTTTACTCCCAAGACATACATCGCAAGCCGCTCCAGTCCATAGGTAAGTTCACCCGAGACGGGTTTGCAATCATGGCCGCCGACCTGCTGAAAATAGGTAAATTGGCTTACTTCCATACCGTCGCACCATACCTCCCATCCAAGCCCCCATGCGCCCAGCGTCGGGCTTTCCCAATCATCTTCGACAAACCTGACATCGTGAACACTCATCGACAAACCAATCGTTTCAAGGGACCCCAAATATAGTTCTTGAAAATGCTCAGGACTGGGTTTCATTATGACCTGAAATTGATAATAATGTTGCAGTCGATTAGGATTTTCGCCATATCTTCCATCGCTTGGTCGTCTGGACGGCTGAACGTAAGCAGCAGCCCAATGATTTTCGCCAAGTGATCTCAGTGTAGTAGCGGGATGGAACGTCCCTGCACCAACCTCCATATCGTAGGGCTGAAGAATTGCACAACCATTGTCTGACCAGTAGTTTTGCAACCTCAAAACAATTTCTTGGAACGATTTAGGTTTTGAAACATTCATAATTTTTACCATGTAATTCCATATACCTGCTTGCGACCTACTTATGCAATGCTATTACTAGGGTCAATTGGCAACAGTTTATTGATTTTAAATGATTTCAAAAATTTTTTATTGTAGATATTTTACAGGAAGATCACGGAACAACACCAAATCACTTGGGGTCGGGAATATTATGATAAGAATAATTCTTACATTATACCTTTTTATAGGCTCAGCAGTAACTGCAAATGAAATCCGCTGGATACAAGTCGAAACACTGCCGGGCATTGTTAGGGCTAAAGAGGCCACAAGCAGATTCTCAACAATTTTAACTGAAAATATTAATATATTTTCGTTAGATGACGGCTGGTATGCTGTATCCTTGGGGCCTTATGACACCGCGAAAGCATTTGAAATCTTAAACAATAAGTTGGATGCTAAACTCATTTCTCCAGATAGCTTTGTGACAGATGGTAAATATTACGGTGAGAAAGTTTGGACAGCGGGTAGCTTTGACATGGCAGATCTTGAAAAACTTTCTAATAATGGCAGCGCCGAATATGATCAAAATTATACCTTTGACTTAAATAAAGACATTCTGGATCCCTCACAAAGCAATAATTTATTATTTTCAAGCCTTGAGGAATTAGAACCGCTCGAAAAAGCACAATTTTTCGAGTCAAAGTTAAGTGATTTTTACAAAAAAGCCGTTCAATCAGCTTTGTTCGCTGAGGGTGTTTATGATTCTGAGATCGATGGACAATACGGTCCTGGCACTAGAAAGGCGATTACTGAGTGGCAAATTAAAAATGCTTATGAAGCAACAGGCTTTTTAACAATTTCACAGCAGTCAGAGCTTATAAAAAAGTACTTAAAACCATTACACACAAATGGTTTAAAGGTTGAGAAAAACATTCTGGCTGGAATAAAAATTCCATTGCCGAAAATTTTTAAAAAGCCAGCGAAGATAAATCCACCAATTATAACTTACGAGGCTGAACCTGAATCAAAAATAAAGGTTTTTCTGATATCGCAGCATGGTGATGAATATGATTTAAAAATTCTTTTTACCGCAATGCAAGATTTAGAAATAATTCCAAGTGGTGGGAAAAAAGTATTATTCCAAAACTCGTTTGAGCTGTCAGGTAAAAATAACGAGTTTGAGAGTTTTTTTACGGCAGTAAGTTCAAATAATAAGGTGAAGGGTTTCGGGTTAAAGTGGCCAATCGAGGAGGATTATATTGCAAAGAGGCTACTAGTAAAAATGAGGTTGGAGTTTGAAAGTATTCCGGGAGCACTCAGAGAGAGAGGGGGAGCAAATGAGGATCAAAACTTAAATGAATATCTTGGTTTTGAATTACGTCGTCCAAAGTACTCACGATCTGGTCTTTTTATTGATGAGGAAGCAAAAATAATAACGCAATCAAGCGGCCTGTCAGATTGCTCCAGTTTAACCGTAAATGGGATATATAAGTACAAAATTGCAGCAGAGAATAAAGATTTAGACCTTGTACTTCTGGCTCCCGAACAAGTTCTAAAACCACTGAGCGTCATCGAGTATACAACTACTATGCCTAAAATTGGTGAACAGGTAGCTCTGTCAAGTTTTCCATATCAGGGAAAATTAAACAGATCTACCTTAACAGAGGGAACTGTAAGGGAATTGGAAGATTTAGGGGGAGATAAAAGAAAATTCCGCGTATCGATTCCAGTCAATCCAGGTGATAGTGGCGGCGGTTTATTTGACTTATCAGGGAATTTTATTGGACTTCATTTAGCAGAGCCATCTTACATAAATTTAGATGCTCAAATTGTTTTAAAAGCAAGAGAAATAACTAAATTTTTGGGCGAGGTTGGTTTATCAGAGTTAAAGCGCTCTTATCGCGCTGAGCCACTAGATCTACGGCAGATTGATTCTATGGCGAACCGAGTAACAGCTTTGATAAGTTGCTGGGAACAATATTAAATTTTCTTAGTTTCTCCAAAACTTCCTGGTGAATAAAATGTAAACCGCCATTAGTTCGAGGCGTCCAACTAACATTCCTATAATTAGCAACCATTTTGCCGCGTCATTTAAGCCCATAAAATTTGAAGACGGCCCAATTCGATCCCCTAAGCCAGGACCAATATTGCCCAAGGCTGCCACCGCTCCGGAAACCGACGTGATTAGATCTAATCCTGTTAATGACAGCAATATTGCAAGCACTCCAAGACTCAAAAAAAACATAACAAAAAAAGTCATCACCGAGTGGAGAACATCTTCTGCTACAGGGCGACCATCATACTTCAAAACTACAACTCTATGTGGGTAGCGAATTTTCCTGAGCTGTAAAAGAATAGCGGAAGCTACTAACTGATAACGAAAAACCTTTACAGAACAAGTTGTTGACCCAGCACACCCTCCAATCAGCCCAATGAAAAAAATCACAGAAACGAGCATACCTCCCCATTTCATATAATTGTCACTTGAATAACCTGTTCCTGAAATAATTGATGTTATATTAAATAATGATTTTCGCAGAGAATTTTCCCAATCCCCTGGAAATAGTGAGTTCAGAACAAAAAATACAAAAATAGCAATTGATAAGGTACTTATTAAAAATGTCTTGATCTGTGTGTCAGTAAAAATTGCCCGGCTATTTCCATTAACAAGCTGCACGTACCGAACAAAAGGTAGGGCAGCCATTATCATAAAAAATATGGCAACGTACTCTGCAGGTCCAGAAAAATTGCCAAAACTTTTATCATAATTTGAGAAGCCGCCAGTTGAAACTGTAGTAAAGGAATGAACTATTGCATCAAAAGCTGTCAGACCGACGGCCACATACGATAATGCACAGGCAATCGTAATGCCGAGATAAATTACAAATATTTGCAAAGAAATAGTAGTTGCTCGCGGTAAAATTTTGCCCATGGTATCGAATGCTTCTGCTCTGAAAATTTGCATCCCACCCACTCTCAACTCAGGTAGGAAAACCATGGCAACCACTATTATACCGATTCCACCAAGCCACTGCAAAATACCTCTCCATAAAAGAATACCTTTTGGTAGACTTTCAAGCCCAGACAGCACCGTCGATCCAGTAGTCGTGACGCCCGAGACAGCTTCGAAAAGAGCATCAACAAAGGAAAGCTGAGTACTTCCTATAATAAAGGGAATAGAACCAAATAGTGGAAGTGCAATCCAAACACCCGTAGTCAGAAGGATAGTTTTTTGAATATCAAGGCCTTCAGCCTTTCCGTTTGAGCACGCAATGGCAAGAAAACTTCCCGTTAATATTGTTATAAGAGCACTTTCAGCAAACACGCCCACATATCCCCGGCCCTCTGAAAAATCAACGGCCATTGGAACTAGCATTGCGACGCCTAACAACGTCAAAAGAATTCCTATGACATAACCTATGGGACGTAAATCTAACCGCATATGCTACGCTTGAACTTAGACATGGTTCCTGTCAAGCTTCAGTTACAACTATCCCACATGAATTAAACTAGAGAACATTTTTGGATCAAATGTATTCTGATCAAACGTCGGACCTTCGCATATGATAGAAATTGCATCATGGCTATGTAAACTTTCCTGATGACTTGCTATAACACGGAAATCACCAACACGGTCATCTGCTTTTAATGCTTCACAAAAAAGCCGCACAGCATCTTCAACAAAAATTGGATTCGCGGCATTCATTTCTGCGAATGCCTGTTCATCTTCTCTTTTAACCATAACCTGAGTTTCCGTAGGCACTGCACTTCGACAAATGTCAATTAAATCTTCGAACCAAAGTATGTGAGTATCTAAGATTTCGACAGAAATCCTAGCTACCGACCTCTGGGAATGAGGTGTGGCTAGCTGATTTCGTTCTTTTCTTGCATGTTCAGATAATTCAAGAGAGCATGGGCATGTTGAGCTATATACATAGTCTAAATGGATATAACGCGACCTTACGTTTTTTTTGTCCACCACCTCGACGCTGATATCATAATATTGAAATCCTTGAAGATTTGACCGCAAGCTCTTGATGGATTGCGGAAAAGATAATCGAAGCATTATTCTTGCATCAAAAGTATCTAAATCCTCTCTATAGTCATTTAAGGCAGATTCAATAACCTCAAAACTAAAAGTACTTTCTGAATACTTGTAGAAACTTCTCATTATGCGGGACATATTTATTCCCTTTTTATCCGCATCGAGACTTACTGATCCAGTCACGGAAGTCTCAAGCGTAAGCTCACCACCGTCTTTTTTCCTAAATTTGAGTGGAAGCCTAAAATTAGAAATACCCACGTGCTGTATAGATTGACGGGAACCTTTAATCATTGCAGCAGGACCATTTTGTAGGTCTGGCATTCTTGAAGCATAGTCTTTGTTTACTTCAAAATCATGTGGATATTCAGTATTAAAAACTGGATAGTCCTCTTTTTTAGGCAATAAACATTTGACAGCTACCAATTCTTCCTCTGTAAGCCTCCGCTTACCACCCTCGGAGAGCCATTGACGTAGTGTGTCAAGACTATCGGATCTCTGAGGAGTTTCTACAGTACTTTTATGGTTGGAAGCATGAACATTCATTATGTATTCCAGTCCTTATGTAAATTTTATTACATTTTATTCCTAAAATACGAAGAAAAACAACTTGTAGATCAATTAAACATGTATTTTTATCTGACAAGATTGCCTAAAGCGGAAGACAAATCCTTGATGAGATCCTTAGAATCCTCCAAACCCACACTTAATCGGAGCAACCCTTGCGTTATTCCTAGCTGCTGTCTCCGATCAGCCGACAGTCGCTGATGGGTAGTAGTCGCAGGATGGGTTATAATTGATTTTGCATCCCCTAAATTATTAGAAATAAGCACTATCTCTAGCGAATTCATTAAAGAGAAGGCTGCCTCTTTGCCACCTAGCAACTCGAAAGCAATTACTGTCCCACCCTTTTCCATTTGCTCCCTACATAAATCGTATTGAGGGTGCGTTTCCAAACCGGGGTATCTTACAGAAGAAATGCTTTCGTGACCAATTAAAGATTTTGCTATCTCCAAAGCGGAGTCGGATTGGGCTTGCACCCTTAAATCCAATGTTTCTAATCCTTTAAGTAACACCCAGCCTGTAAATGGACTCATTGAGCCACCAGTGTGCTTCATAAATGGCTCAACTGTATTTCGGATATAATCTTCCGACCCTAAGATGACACCCCCGAGAGTACGTCCCTGGCCATCAATGTGTTTGGTAGCAGAATAAACCACAACGTCTGCACCTAAAGATAAAGCATTCGAAAAAATTGGAGTTGTAAAAACGTTATCTACAACTGTTAAAGCATCCACAGATTTAGCAATATCCGCTACTGCTTTAATATCAATTACTTCAAGCGTCGGATTTGATATACTTTCAAAAAAAACAACCTTTGTTTCCTGCGAAATCGATTTTTTCCACTGATTAATATCCGTGCCATCAACAAATGTCACCCTCACGCCAAAACTTGGTAAAATATTTTCCAAAATGTATAAACATGATCCAAAAAGAGCCCTTGCTGCCACAACGTGGTCACCTGCAGAAAGCATAGACATTAATGCTCCATTCACTGCGGCCATTCCAGATGCAGTCGCAAAAGCTGCCTCAGCCCCTTCTATTGCAGCAATTTTATCTTCGAACATTGCAATAGTGGGATTACCGTACCTAGTATAAATAAAATCATCGTTTGGTACATCTGATGCAAATCTTTTTTCAGCGTCCTCAGCAGTTTCATAAACAAAGCTTTGGGTTAAAAAAATTGCTTCACTGACTTCATTGAATTGGCTACGTCGATTTCCAGAATGGACAAGATTGGTTCTTTTATTCCAAGTAGTTTTCATAATTTACTCTGTTTAAAAAATAAAAGCCTCAATTCGCGGCCAAGCGAAAGAAAGCGCTTCCATCCTGACCTTTTAGCGGTTTTTTTGTGTGTGGCCCGCAATCTGGTTACAAATCGCCACAGTGATCACGTAACGTTATGCAGGCTCGCAGTCAATAACTGAAGCGCAAGATAAAATTTCCAAAAACATTTACTGACGAGCTAATCCTTAAAATTGCCATAGGTTTTGAATACTGAATATTGGGAAATAAAAAATGCGAACATGGCAACTGTTAGACCAAATGTTTTAAAATATACCCACACTTCTGTGGATTGAGTGCGCCAAACAAATTCATTTAGAGCTGCTAAAAAAAGAAAAAAGTACGCCATCCTGCGCGTTAAAATCATCCAACCATCGTAGGAAAGTGGTAGCGCTTTCCCCAGAAGGG
This sequence comes from Candidatus Salinivivens marinus, assembly GCF_965655845.1. Classification (NCBI taxonomy): domain Bacteria; kingdom Pseudomonadati; phylum Pseudomonadota; class Alphaproteobacteria; order Rhodobacterales; family Paracoccaceae; genus Candidatus Salinivivens; species Candidatus Salinivivens marinus. The sequence goes on along the minus strand of NZ_CBFHHX010000003.1, from coordinate 73,860 downwards.
CTTCTAGATAAGAGGTTTTTCGAAAAACGCCTACCAGTAAAATAATTGAAAAAAGAGAATAAATAAGGGTAGGTTTTATCTTCAAAAAGCGTTCATCGTTGAAGAATATTGTCATACCCCCAAAAACTACGACTAGCACAAGCGTCAATAATTGAACACGCGACACTTCTTTCAAAACAATCCAACTAATAGCGGTAGTAAATACCACAAGTGGAACGAACGCTAATGTTGCTAAAACAAAGCCACTCAAATCGCGCCCGAATAATACAACTACGTCATCCTTAAAAAGGATAAAAACAATAAAAAATACGGCGATCGGAATATACTCTAAAAGGTTTTTCAGGAGTGTATTCTCATTTTCTTCTGACATATTAAGCTCCCCACTCAACAATTACCGCACCAATCACAATCAATAAAATCAGCGTTATTCTTCTTGGGCCCACAGTTTCCTTTAAAAAAAGCCAGCCAATTATTGCTGCGAAAACGATAGACGTTTCACGTAGTACAGCCGCCTCACCCACTTTGTCTAGCCTTGTTGCAAGCATGATTGATCCAAAACTAAAAAAAGCAATCAAACCACCAATTATTCCTCTTGGTATCAAACTTTTTAGCTCGCTGTATCTAATAGCTTCTTTGGATTTCCAACATGCTATTAAGGGCATTGCAATTCCATCAATTAAGAAAAACCATGCAAGAAAAGTAAATGGATTGGCAGTAGCTCGAATGCCATAGGCATCATATGTGGTATACAAGGCTACTAAGACACCAGTTATACATGCAAAAATTAAAGCAGTAGCTAATGTTTCTCTACCCTTTGATAAAAATCTTAAATTATAAATGGCCAAGCCCAGTATACCGAACAGCAGAATAACAACGCCAAACCATTGTATGTGATTGAAACTTTCCGAAAATACAAAGTAGGCCACAATAACTGTAAGCAATGGTCCAATGCCCCTAACAATCGGATAAACTACAGTGAATGCCCCTCGAGAGTAAGCCATTGCTTGCATAACTTTGTATGCAGTATGGATAATAAAAGCTCCTAAAAATATTGGCCACATGTAATATTCTGGCCACGGAACAATAAATAACGCGAAAGGCAATGCCATTAATCCATAGGATAGGTCAATGGCAGCTCTCATGAGCCAAGGATTAAATTTACCTTTTTGTAAAGCACCAAAAATAGCATGCAAAAAAGCTGCCTTTATAGCCAAAAATAATGCTAAGTTACTTCCGTGCTGAGTATTTTCAGCCTGCAACAACCACTCAACCATTATAAATTCGTTACAGCAATCATAAAGCAATGCTCATAAAAAAATATTTTGCATTCTATTAGTAATCAATTCCAAGCAACGCACTTGCGAATTCTTTTGGATCAAAGGGAGATAAATCGTCAAGTTGCTCTCCCACCCCAATAGCGTGGATTGGAAGTGCAAATTGATCAGCTAGAGCAACTAAAACGCCCCCTTTGGCAGTACCGTCCAACTTAGTCATGACTAATCCTGTAATATCTACCAGCTCTTTAAAAATTTTAACTTGGCTTAGCGCGTTCTGGCCAGTTGTTGCATCAAGCACCAACAAGGTATTATGGGGAGCTGATATTTCTTTTTTCTTTAATACTCTCACAATCTTTGCCAATTCTTCCATTAGATCTGTGCGATTCTGTAATCTCCCAGCAGTATCGATCATAAGAATGTCAGAGCCTTCTTCTTGCGCCTTTGACAGAGAGTCATAGGCAAGCGAAGCTGGATCCGATCCCTCGGGCGCTGCTAAAACTGGTACGTCTGCTCGTTCACCCCATATTTGGAGCTGTTCAACGGCGGCTGCCCTGAATGTATCTCCTGCTGCAATTATGACAGACTTATCCACAGCTTTAAGTTGGCTCGCAATCTTGCCGATTGTTGTTGTTTTACCAGCCCCATTAACTCCCACTACTAAAATCACTTGAGGCTTTTGCGCGAAGATAGGTAGGGGTTTTGCAACTGGCTCCATTATTCTTTCTACTTCTTTTGCCAATAAAAGTTTAATTTCATCCACTGACAAACGTTTACCCATATTGCCTTGAGCCATATTGGAAACAACCCGTAGAGCTGTTTCAACGCCAATATCTGCTGAAATTAGCAATTCCTCTAATTGATCTATCATCTCATTGTCTAAAGCACGCTTTGAGGAAATAGCGTTTTTTCGGCCGCGTTTAAAAATTTTACCAATAATACCAGTCGGCTCTGGCTCTGGCTCTGGCTCTGGCTCTGGCTCTGGCTCTGGCTCTGGCTCTGGCTCTGGCTCTGGCTCTGGCTCTGGAGGCAATTCTTCTGACACATTTATATTGTCAATACTGCCTTTCAAAACCTGGACTTCTTCTTGACCCTGATTAATGGGCACATCTTCTGCCGCTTCTTGAACAATGGCTTCCAACCCCTCGTCAATTTTTGACGACGACTTAAATAACCTATCTTTCAATTTCTTAAAAAAAGACATTATGCCTCCCAAAGCGACTCTGGCCCAATTTTCTATCTATTAAATTAATAATACAGCTTAAAGTTTCATGGGTGATTTTTTTTGATATCTTCATTGACCAAAAAATTCCATATTTCGCTAAAAGAGGCTACCCTGCTTAGGCACTCTACCTTTAGCGTCGGATTTGTTGTTTTGCTTGGCAACCGGTTTTTTTGTAATAGCGGTTTTGTTGGAGATACAAACTCCAATTCTCCCATCTTTGAATTCTACTTCAAGCTCAACATTTTCAATGACCTCTGAAACAGAAGTCACGACTGATCCATCCGCTCTGATTACCGAGTAACCACGATTTAAAGTTTCTTTATAACCAAGTGTTTCTCTTAGCCGATCCAGGTTATTTAAATTTGCTAGTCTTTGCACTATGATATTGGATCCTAAGTTTAAAACACGTTGGGTTAACCGGTTTAAATTAAGTTCCTTTCTTTTAATCTCTCGATGCAAATCATTGGCTCGCAAATCACTCAGTTTTAGCTGAAGCTTGATAGATTTTGTTTCTAAATTTTTCTTGAAACCAGCCCTTAATGATTGAAAATAATTTGTCTTTTTTTCATACTGCGCCTTTACCACTTGCTTCAGAAACCGTGGCTGTAGACCTGCAAACACCCTCGCGCTCTGCAATTTGTTACGCTGAAGTAGACTTATGAGACCCCTGGGCAATCTTTCAGATGTAACATCCAATCTTTGACTTTGTAACGCACAAAGTTCTTCACTTCTCGGCATCAACCTTGAAATATCAACCAATCTCTGCTCAGAAATTAATAGCTTTTGCTTGAGTTGCTGCCATTGTCTATTTACGATCTTATCTAAAGCTTTGGATATCTCACTTAAAACCGGAACTGCAATTTCTGCGGCAGCGGTTGGTGTGGGCGCCCTTACATCGGAAACAAGGTCAATTAAAGTGGTGTCGGTCTCATGTCCTATTGCAGAAATCACAGGTATGTCCGATGCAGCAACAGCACGCAATACAATTTCTTCATTGAAGCCCCATAAATCTTCCAATGATCCACCTCCCCGAGCCACAATTAGTAGATCTGGTTTCTTAATTTCATCAAATTCTGTCAATCTGTTGAAGCCATCAATAGCCCTGGACACCTCCAGCGCACACCTATCGCCTTGAACAGAAACGGGCCAAACTAAAACCTCTCTCGGAAAACGGTCTTTCAGCCGATGCAGTATATCCCTTATCACCGCCCCGGATGAGGACGTTATGACGCCAATAACATCCGGCAAATAGGGTAAAGGCTTTTTCCTTGACACATCGAACATGCCTTCCTGCTTAAGCTTTTCTTTACGCTTTTCGAGCAAAGCCATCAATGCACCCTCACCCGCGGGCATGATCTGATCTACGATCAGTTGATATTTAGATTGAGCCCCGAAAGTGGTTAACTTTCCCGATGCAACAACTTCTAAACCCTCCTCTGGCATTGCTGGAAGATTTCGGACATTTCCCTTCCAAATAACTGCCGCTAAAACTGACCTTTCATCCTTAAGATCCAAATAGATATGACCAGATCGGGGATTTGAAACTCGACCAATTTCACCTCGAATTCGAACGTATTCAAACTCACTTTCAATAAGCCCCTTAACAACGCCCGAAATTTCACTCACGCTATATTCAGGTTGGTTATCGCCCACTAGATTATTCTCTATTACTTCAGACATTTACCGCCCTTGCTTTCTAATTAATGCAAGCATAAAACGCTGATAGATGGAGTCCAAGGGGTCTTGAAACATGAATATCCTTATACTTGGCAGTGGTGCTCGAGAACACTCTATAGCTTGGGCTGTCAAACAAAATCCAAAATGTAGTAGATTACTTGTGGCCCCTGGAAATGCCGGGATAGCAGATATTGCTGAAATTTCAAAGACCAACATTGAAAATTGCGACGAAGTAGTAGCTTTAGCAAGACGCGAGAAGATAGATTTTGTTATAATCGGCCCAGAAGCACCTCTGGCTGCCGGCGTTTCAGATGCACTTAAACATAATGGTTTCCTTGTCTTTGGCCCAACCCAAGCAGCCGCTAATTTAGAAGTTTCAAAGAGCTTTATGAAAGAAATATGCACGTCTGCGAATATACCAACTGCAAAATACGCAAAGTTCAATGAACTGGGATCTGCAAAAGAATATGTAGAAGAACAGGGTGCTCCAATAGTAATAAAAGCTGATGGTCTCGCTGCCGGGAAAGGCGTTACTGTCGCAATGGATTTGCCAACTGCTTATCAAGCATTAGAAGATATATTTAATTCTGGTAATCAGAATCTAGAACCGAAAGTTGTTATTGAAGAGTTTATGGAGGGTGAGGAGGTATCGTTTTTTGTACTTTGTAATGGGCAAAAACTACTACCGATTGGAACAGCTCAAGACCATAAGCGCGTAGGCAATGGTGATACGGGACCAAATACAGGTGGAATGGGTGCTTACTCACCAGCACCTGTTTTAACAGGAAAGATTGAAGACACCGTAATTGAGGAAATCATTAAACCAACTTTGCGTGAAATGGAGAGACGAGGCGAGCCATATCAAGGGGTGCTTTATGCAGGATTAATGATTAAAGATGAGAAGGCACGTTTGGTAGAGTATAACGCAAGATTTGGTGATCCAGAATGTCAACCTTTAATGATGAGATTAGGCGCGCAAGTCCTGGATTTACTTATAGCAACAAGCAACGGCGACTTAGATGAGTGCCAGATAAGTTGGGCCGACGATCATGCTCTTTGCGTAGTTATGGCATCTATTGGATATCCAGGCAAAATTAAAAAAGGATCTATTATAAAGGGTGTTAAAAACTTGTCTAGCTCCTCGTCCCAAATGTGCTTTCATGCAGGAACTACGAAAGAAGCCAATAATTTGGTAGCAAACAGTGGACGAGTTCTGAGCTTTACAGCAAGGGGGGGAACTTTGGCGGAAGCGCAATCAGTTGCTTATGAGATGGCCAAATCGATTGATTGGAAAGAAGGCTTCTATCGGACTGATATTGGGTGGAGAGCTTTATTGTAATGTCACCATTTAACACAGAATTATATTTGCTTTTCTGGCATTTGAACGACCAAACCATCCAATGCATCTGTGACTTTGAGCTGACAAGTTAACCTAGATCTTACCGGATCCGGCTCATAAGCAAAATCGAGCATGTCTTCTTCCATGGGTTCGCGCGCTGGTAGTTTTTCAACCCAATCACGGTGAACGTAAACATGACAGGTTGAGCATGCACACGCACCTCCACAGTCAGCATCAATACCAGGTATATTATTATCCCTAGCTCCCTCCATTACTGTAAGACCGGTAGAGACTTCTACTACATGTTCACTGCCGCCATGCTCAACATATGTAATCTTAGGCATTTGTCACTCTCTTCGCTTAAATAAATTTTTATAAGCGACTACTTAACCTTCAAAAAGGAAATTTGCGACCCCTGATTTTATATCTTGCGACAAAATAACAATGTTCTATATTTGTTCTATGTCTTACGAAGAGCTTTATAACTGGCCTAAACCCCCTAGTGCGTGTCCCGCAAATATGCTTAAAAAGGCAGCCCATTTGACTCCAATTTGTGTCGCAGGTTTGGTAATTTTACGCCAAAGACCAGGCACGGCAAAGGGAGTTATCTTCCTTACTTTAGAGGATGAAACAGGTTACGCAAATATAATAATTTGGCGCAAGGTATATGAAAAAAATAGACGTGCTATAATATCAGGAAGACTGTTACGAATTACTGGTAAACTCCAACATGAAGGAGACACAACCCACGTAGTAGCTGAAAAAATTGAAGATATTTCGGACCTTTTGGACAAATTAATTTTCTCTAAAAGCCAATAAAAGATTAAATTAGTTTAATCATCTATAGGTAACACTACAAACCTTGGCTGCCCATCTCGGCGAACTAGCAACAATACAGATTCTCGACCAGCTTTCTTCGCTTCGTCAATTCGAGTAAGAAAATCACCCAAAGTGGAAACTGCTTTTTGACCAGCATCGCTAATTATGTCGCCAGGCCTAATACCCTTGTCAAATGCAACACTCTCTTCTCCCACTTCCATCACTATTAGACCTGAGCTTTCAGATGGAAGATCCATCTCTTGCCTTTGAACATCCGTAATCTCTATTAAAGACATTCCCAATATGGTTTGCGGCTCTTCTTTCTTTGGTACTATTTCTTGCCGTTGGGCTAATGCGTCAGGATCAGGCCTCTGCCCTAGTGTGATCGATAAGGTCTGCTCGCTACCCTCTCTTACAATAATAGCATTAACTGTTTTGCCAACTGCTGTTTTACCCACAAGTCTTACAAGTTCTCCCGAACTTCCTACATCTTGCCCGTCGAAAGATATAATTATATCCATGCTTTTCAGTCCAGCATCCAAAGCAGGACCATCAAAAACGTCTAAAACTATTGCACCCGAGGTATCTGACAAGCCAAGAGCCTCTGCCATATCATCAGTAACATTTCCAATGTTAACACCTAACCAGCCTCGCCGAACTTCTCCAAATTCTCGCAGTTGATCTACTACTGGAGCGACCACATTGGATGACATTGAAAAACCTATGCCTATCGAACCCCCATTTGGCGACAAAATAGCTGTATTTACACCAACAACTTCACCGTCCATATTGAATAGAGGCCCTCCAGAGTTACCCCGGTTTATCGCTGCATCGGTTTGTATGTAATCATCATAGGCACCAGAAAGTTCTCTATTTCTGGCTGAGATTATTCCTACAGATACTGAGAAACCCTGGCCTAGTGGGTTTCCCACAGCCATTACCCAATCTCCTACCTTAGAAATATCGCTATTACCGAATTGCACGAAGGGTAGATCTACATCGTGCTCAACTTTAAGCAGCGCTATATCAATATTCTTATCTACACCGACAACCTTTGCCTCAAGCTCTATACCATCTCTAAATTCTATGCGTATCTCGTCAGCGTCTTCAATCACGTGGTTGTTCGTTATTACGTACCCGTCATTAGAAATAACAAACCCTGATCCCAAAGCTGAAGAGTTTCTTGGAGCTCCATTGCCCCCGTTACGATCCTGAAAATCACGGAAAAGATCTTCAAATGGACTACCCTCCGGCACTATCCCTTGTGGACCAACTGGAGCCGTAACCGTTGTAGATGTAGTGATGTTTACCACAGCAGGACTGACTTTCTCGACCAGTGGTGCGAGGCTTTCTGGGGCAGCTTTTATTATACTTGCAGTTAGTTGAATAATCAAAAAACAAGAAACCAAAAAAAGTATCCTAGCTTGGCTTCTTACTTCTACTGTTCTGCCGCGCACGAGAAATTGCGATTTATAAAGCATATTGTCGATCCGAAGTTTTTTTAAAGTTGAACTGAATGAGACGTATTTATGTTTTTATACAGATAGGGTGGCAATCATATTACGACAATAGCTCGGTATAAAAATTGAATAGCTTTTACAATCATTAGCTTAGAAATTTTACTACGCACAAAATCGATGTGCCTGCTAATGCCATTGAGGCCCCTAGCATTCTCCTCTGCTGAATTGACGTTTTAGCTACTATTTTTACAACGCTTTCTACTAAGGAGGGCGCAGCTAAATAAACTATACCCTCCAACAAAAAAAGCAATCCTACTCCCCAAAAAAGAGTCGTTATCATTGCAGACCAATATCTGACTTGAGGTAATCAAAAAATTCAGAATCAGGTGAAATCACCATGGTAGAGTTCTTTCCTTGAAGAGCATTTTTGTATGCTGTCAAAGACCGGTAAAATTCAAAAAACTCTGGATCTTCTCCAAATGCATTTGCAAAAATAGCATTACGTTCTGCATCCGCTTCACCACGAATAATTTCACCATCGCGACGAGCATCCGATACTATCTCAACTTCGGTTCTGTCAGCTAACGCTCTAACTCGTTGAGCAGCTTCGTTGCCTCTGGCTATTTCGTCAGCTGCTTCACGTTCTCTCTCTGCTCTCATCCGGGCAAAGGTAGCATCTAGGTTTGCTCTGGGAAGATCAGTCCGTTTAAGCCGCACGTCAATTACCTCAATACCAATGGCACGGCCCTTGACAATAGCTCCACTTAAAATGCGCTCCATCAATAAAGCGCGATCTGAACTTAAAATATCATTAGATGAGACTGAACCAAGGACTTCCCTTAACTCATTCCGTAAAATACCATCTAATCTACCTTCCGCAGCTAACTCTCCACCTGTACCAACTGCTTCTCTAAATTGATTAACATCTGATATACGGTATCGCGTAAATGCATCAACAACCAAACGGCGATCATCCAGAGGGGTAACTTCAAGAGGGTCTATTACACTACTGAGTATTCTGTCTTCATAGTACACCACATTTTGGATGAAAGGTACTTTGAAAGATAGCCCAGGCTCCTCGTTTATGGCAACTACCCTACCAAACTGTAAAACTAACGCTTTGTTTCTTTCGTCAACTATAAAAACTGATGAGAGAGCTAAAACTAGAATCACAACTAAAGCGGGGATTAAATATGAAATTCTACGCATTACTTATTCTCCCTGCGCAAATCGTTTAACGGCAAGTATGGAACAACGCCTTGGCCACCACCACTTTCGTCAATTATTACTTTCTCAACGTCAGAAAAAACCTGCTCCATTGTTTCTATATATAACCGTTTTCTAGTAACTTCGGGTGCTTTTTTGTATTCTCGAAGGACAGCAGTAAACCTGCTAGCCTCACCAGTCGCTCCATTTACTACCTGAGCCCTGTAACCTTCTGCCTGTTCTAAGGTTTGGGCTGCCTCACCCCGAGCCTGGGCAAGCACCCTGTTTGCGTACGCATCCGCCTGCTTTTCAAGTCGATCTCGCTCCTGCTCAGCAGCTTGAACCTCTCTAAACGCATCAATTACCTGCTCGGGAGGATCCGCTCTGTCGAAGTTAACACGCACTACGTTGATACCACTGTCATAACGATCCAGGGTAAGTTGTATAAGTTCTTGCAACCTTGAGGCGATAGAACCACGATCTCGGTTTAGGATCGGAGCTAGCTCGGATTGAGCTATAATTTCACGCATTGCAGACTCTGCTACCGCACGGATTGTAATCTGCGGATCCCTCAAATTGAAGAGATACTCGGCGGGATCCCGAATATTCCAAACAACTTCGAAGTCTATATCAACAATATTTTCGTCCCCAGTAAGCATAAGGCCTGCATCTGATCCACGACCACCAACACCAATTTGCTCGTTCTGTTCGCGAGTGACCGGCAAGACCTCTTTAGTTACTAATGGCCAAGGCGCAAAGTTCAAACCAGGATTTCCAATCGATGAAAATTTTCCTAGAAACAACTCTACCGATTTTTCTTCAGGTTTAACTGTATAAAAACTTGCAAATGCCCATAGACCCGCAATTAGTAAAAAAATTAGTACAAAGCTATTGCGGCCCATACCCCCGTCACCAGAATTACCCGAGCCACGGCCACCTCTTTTCGAACCTCCGCCCATGAGCACACGTAGTTGTTCTTGGCCCTTTTTAAGCATATCATCAATTTCTGGAGGAATTTGCCCCTGATTGCTATTTTTAGGAGGCCTTCCACCGTCATTGCCATTGCTGGGACGCTTCGGTCCTCCAGATCCACCGCCCCAAGGGCCGCCAGAATTACCCGCCATTAATTTTTCCTTTTTGTTAGCGTGTGCTTTTTAGTATAACTGGGAATTAATCTGTAAATTTCAACTACTCCGTATTGGTTTTTGCATAGTAACTATCTCTTCCGAAAGCGTTGGATGGACGGGCAAAGTGTTATCAAAGTCCTTTTTCGTTGCCCCTATACTTAGTGCAATTGCTGCCATTTGGATCATCTCACCCGCGCCAGGTGCGACGATATGCACCCCTAAAACCTTATCTGTTTTTTTACACACTACCAACTTGATGAAAGATTTATCCTCATTATCAGCAAACCCAGTCTTCATTGGTTTAAAATATGTTGTAAATATATCAACTGGGCCTCGTTCAACAGCTAATTCCTCACTTAAACCAACCGTGCCCATTTCTGGTTTTGTAAATATTGCTGTAGGAATACAATTATAATCTAAAAAAGTTGGATTTTTATGAAAAACAGTTTCAACAAAAGCCATAGCCTCTTTGATTGCAACAGGCGTAAGCTGTTTTCGGTTAGTGAGGTCACCAATTGCGTAAATAGAACCGATTGAAGACCTGGAGTATTTATCAACCAAAACCTCATCATTTATACCGAATTTCAAGCCAGTTGATCCAATTTGCAGTCCCTTTGAATTGGGAGTGCGGCCTGTGGCAAATAAAATCTGGTCAAAATATTGATCCCGCCCAAAACTATCAGTAACATGAAAACCGTTTTTTTCTTTCTCTATTTTTAGTACATTCACACCAAATTGTAGATCTATGCCATTTGATTTCATTTGGGTGGCAACAAGAGAAGTAGCTTCAATATCAAAACCTCGGAGGATAGTATTACCTCTGCAGAACTGAGTTACGCCAGAACCAAAGCCGTTGAATATTGAAGAAAATTCACATGCAATATAGCCACCACCAACAACTAAAAGCTTTTCAGGGAGGGCACTCAACGAAAAAACCTGATCCGATGTTATTACATTATCAATTCCAGGTATATCTGGTAAGTCCGGTTTGCCTCCAGTAGCGAGCAGGATATACTCCGACGTAATTTGTGTCCCACTCTCCAACTCAATAGTATGAGCATCGACAACTTTCGCACGCTGATCAAACGTTTGAACGCCTGAATTCTTTAAAAGATTACGATATATTCCTTCCAATCTAGATACTTCAGCGTTCAGTTTTTTTGAGAAAAGATCCCAGTCGATTCTGTTCGCTTTTGGCAGCTCCCATCCATACGCTACAGCTTCCCTGAATGCAGAGGGAAAATCAGAAGAAAACACCATGAGCTTTTTAGGCACGCATCCTCGAATGACACACGTACCGCCATATCTATCCATTTCAGCCAGCCCAACGCGTTTGTCACGCAATGCGGCAGTTACTCGGGCAGCTCTAACCCCGCCTGAACCGCCACCTATAACAAACAAATCAAAATCATAGCCCATTAAATTTACTCAACCATTTTTTTGTAATGGCTTTTAAGAATCTCAACCATCACTGTCTTTCAATTCTACAGTGACCTGCTCATTTTCATCAGCCAAGACAGCACATTTACAAATATTAACGAACAAGCCATTTTCTACTACGCCTGGAATTAAATTTAAATCAGTTGAGAGATTATCTTCATCAGAAATAGAATTTAGGTGAAGGTCTAATATTAAATTACCTTCATCTGTAATAAATCTTTCGCCCTCCAACGATCGAAACACTGCTCGTGGGTCCTTATATCCGATCTCCACTAGATATCGAATAACCTGAATTTTAGTAGACTCACAGCCGTATTGTATCACTTCCAAGGGTAGTGGAAATGAACCCAATTCAGAGACTTTTTTCGATGTATCGGCAATGACAATCATTTGATCGGAAGCCATAGCGACTATTTTTTCCCTCAAATGAGCTCCTCCTCCACCCTTAATTAAATTGAAACTTGGACTGATTTCATCTGCACCATCGATGGTCACATCTAACCAACCAGCCTGATCCAACGTAATAAGTGGAATGCCCTCTCTCTCGGCAAGCTCTGCTGTTTTTTTTGAGGTAGGCACACCCTTGATCTTTAAATCCCGCTCACGTACTTTTTGACCTAAATGCTTTATAAGCCAGTAAGCAGTGCTGCCGGTACCCAAACCAACTTTCATTCCAGACTCGACAAATTCAGTAGCTTTCTCTGCGCACAAGTATTTTGCTCGCTCGTTTGGTGACAAATCAGTAAGCATTATCTTCCTCTGGCTTATTTCACAAAAAATTAAAGCAAAAATGGTTGACTGCGTTTACTCTATATTGACATTTCTTCGTCATTAACAGTCGTTTCTATTAGTAATTTGAGTTATCTAATACCCTAGAGTGCAAAGGGTAATTATTGTTAAAGCTTTTAGTAGAAATTTCGTTATACGAAGTTGGACACGAGAAAAAATATAACTTTTCTCTAAACTATTAGAAATATGGGAACTTTCTGATGTTTGTTTCAGTATTTGATATGTTTAAAATTGGGATTGGCCCATCCTCTTCTCATACCATGGGTCCAATGGTGGCGGCAAATAATTTTCTCGAATTAATGCGATCTTCACCGTTTAACTTTGCGGGCGTACGTTGTCGTTTACATGGCTCACTAGCATTTACCGGCGCAGGCCATGCGACTGATAGAGCTATCACACTAGGCCTCGAGGGGTTTACGCCAGAGAATTATGATGAAGTAAAAGCAAGTAAGGCACTTTCCAGAATCCAATCAACACATTTTTTAGAACCTGATGGACTTGGCAAGTTAAAATTTAATACATCAGAAGATTTAATTTTTGATTATGGGCCAAGACTAAACGAACATTCAAATGGATTGATTTTATACGCCATAGACCACCAGGGAGATGTAATACTGGAAGAAATATACTTTTCTATCGGTGGAGGGTTCATACTAACAAAGTCCGAATTCTCAAAGCAGTCCCAAAATGAAATTGAAACCGAAGTGCCTTATCCTTTTAAAACCGCAGCTGAAATGCTTCAAATGGCAAGGAGTTCTGGCAAATCCATAGCTGAAATGAAAAGGGATAATGAAAAAGCCATACATTCTAACGCAGTTATAAAAGACGGGCTATCCCGAATTTGGAAGACTATGGATATGTGCATAAAGCGAGGTCTCGAAAATGATGGACAGCTCCCAGGAGGGTTGAATGTAAAAAGACGGGCTAAGGGTATTTATGATGCTTTAATTTCAGAAAAGGGCAAAAATTTGACTCCCCCGCATACTACTAACGATTGGATGAGTGTTTATGCCATGGCGGTAAACGAAGAGAATGCAGCTGGCGGGCAAGTAGTAACTGCCCCGACCAATGGTGCAGCAGGTGTTGTGCCATCGGTGCTCCGATATTATTTAGACCACGTTCCAACGAGTTCACAGTCAAAGATTGAAGATTTTCTATTAACAGCGGCCGCTATTGGCGGGTTGGTCAAATTCAACGCGTCCATTAGTGGAGCCGAAGCTGGGTGTCAAGCAGAGGTAGGCTCAGCCAGTGCAATGGCTGCGGCAGGATTTTGTGCAG
>NZ_CBFHHX010000003.1:0-60128 GCF_965655845.1 Candidatus Salinivivens marinus | reverse complement strand
GTGAATGGGGGAACGCCAGAACAGATTGAGAATGCAGCTGAAATTGCTCTCGAACATCATTTGGGAATGACCTGTGATCCTGTCAAAGGACTTGTCCAAGTGCCCTGCATTGAACGCAATGGGCTGGGCGCAATTAAAGCAATTTCTGCAGCTAGTCTGGCTCTCAGAGGTGATGGCACTCATGTTATTCCTTTGGATGTTTGCATAGAAACAATGCGCCAAACTGGTGAAGACATGAGTGAAAGATACAAAGAGACATCAATGGGGGGATTGGCCGTCAACATACCTAATTGCTAATACACAGTTGGAATATTTAATTATTACTGGGCATACGAAGTCATTTCTGTTTAGAAGACCAAGCTTTTGAGGCTAGTAACGCCAGCGAAGCAGGGATTAAAAAATCCCGCGGGATTATCGTCAGTACTAACGGCTCGCTTGGAAAGAGCTCAATTTTATCCTCAGTGGTACAGTTCGAAGTACCAATTGTATTTAGTGGCGATAAAACAATATCTTCTGTTTTCCATTTTAAACCTTTGGAGACAACAGTACATTTTGCCATCGGATAAAGGGATACGCGGCAATCATTTTTAAGAGTTACTGAAAATTCTGGGGGAGTTAAAAAAACTATGTCATGACTACCAATTAGAAGAATTTTTTTATTGTAATGTTTTACCAGTGCTGTCTGAACTGCCATCTGGTGGTCGAGCCTATCCCCAAGAAAACCAACTCCCAGAATTAAGGGCGCATTAATTCTTTTTAAGGATTTTTCAAAATCAGTATCGTCTTGACTGCTTACGAAATGGATGCTGTCCTCGTCTATTTGAGCCTTTGATGTCTCCTCTATACTGTCCAAATCACCAATCACTGCTTTAGGTTTTACACCATATTGAAGACAGATGTTCGCACCACCATCTGCCGCAACAACATTAGATGCAAACTGGGTAGTTGCTTTAAAATTTTCAGGAGAAACGTAAGCACTCCCTACAAGGGTTATGGGATCTTTAAATGTTAAGGCCTGCCTGCTCATAAAATCATAAAAACCTAGCTTGGAGTTTTTTATCACTCATTTTCTGACCTAACAATCTATTTGGTAAACAAGTCCACTACTCTTTATGATCAGGGTCGGCCTGACCTATTCCCTTGAATATAAATTTAAACGGAAATGCCCAAATAATGCCGAGACCTAAATAAATTACTAACTCGACGAAAATTGATGGTCGCTCAAATAACGATACTAAGTTTACGGCCAAAATTATATACATTGGTAATCCGACTAGCAGCAGTAAAAGTGAGATGCGCCTTCTGTTTTTATAGCTAATACTCATTAATCTTCAAAAGGGTCCCTTACTAATATTGTATCTTCTCTCTCTGGTGATGTGGAAAGTAGCGCGACAGGACATTCAATCAACTCCTCTATCCTTCTCACATATTTTATTGCGCCAGCCGGCAATTCAGCCCAACTCCTTGCGCCCTCCGTGGTTTCGCTCCAACCATCCATTTCTTCAAAGATTGGCTGGCAGCGCGCTTGTTGGTCCGCCGCGGTCGGTAAATAATCGATTAATATGCCATCTAGACTGTAACCAACACAGATCTTAATTTTTTCAAACCCGTCCAGGACATCTAATTTTGTAAGCGATATTCCGTCTACCCCGGAAGTAGCACAAGTTTGACGAACCAGAACTGAGTCGAACCAACCGCACCGTCTTCTCCGTCCCGTAGTTGTTCCAAACTCGTGCCCGCGCTCTCCAAGCATATTACCGCAATCATCGTTTAACTCCGTGGGAAAAGGCCCTTCTCCAACCCGAGTAGTGTAAGCCTTTACTATTCCTAACACAAAGTCTATTCCTCCTGGCCCAAGCCCTGAGCCAGTGGCAGCCTGACCAGCAATAACATTAGACGAGGTTACGAATGGATAGGTTCCAAAATCCACATCTAGCAATGCCCCTTGCGCACCTTCAAATAGAATACGTTGTCCCGACTTTCGTTTATCGTTTAGAATTTTCCATACTGGTGCGGCAAATTTGAGTATATGAGGCGCCACATCGAGAAGTTTTTTAAAAAGAGTTGCTTTTTCAATTGGCTCTAAACCCATTCCGTTTCGCAGAGTGTTGTGATGCTGAAGGAGCCTATCAATTCGATTAGACAAGGTGGTCTCATCCGCAAGGTCCGAAACCCTTACCGCTCTTCGTCCTACTTTGTCCTCGTAAGCAGGCCCTATACCTCGTCCAGTAGTACCAATTTTTGCAATGCCACTTTGGGCCTCCCTTGCCCGGTCTAATTCACCATGAACAGGCAAAATTAACGGGGTATTCTCCGCGATTTTTAACGTATCCGCATCAATAGTTACACCTTGACCTATTAATGTTTCTATTTCACTTAGTAAGTGCCAGGGATCAAGCACTACACCATTACCTATAATTGATAACTTACCACCACGAACCACACCAGATGGAAGCGCGTGCAATTTGTATATTTTTTCATCAATTACTAGAGTATGCCCAGCATTATGCCCACCTTGAAACCTTACGACTACATCGGCCCTTTCACTTAACCAGTCAACAATCTTACCTTTCCCCTCGTCACCCCATTGCGCGCCCACTACAACAACATTTGCCATCGGATAACCTTTCTAGTAAAAATTTGACCGGCTTGGTATAACGCCTGATTGAAGGCTGTAAAGCTGTAATACAAAAATAAAATTATTTTTTTAATTTTATTAAAGAGCGACATGACCATATCAGATAATATCAAAACTATTATAATTGGCTCTTGCGGTATACTTTAAATTTACATATTTACCTCGAAGATCACCATGAGGTTGTGGATTTATGGAAAATATTGTTTTGACAGTTCATCTTCTATTGGCTCTAGCTTTAGTCGGTGTTGTACTTATTCAAAGATCCGAAGGTGGTGGGCTAGGTATGGGATCCGGCAGCGGAGACAGTGTCATGAGCGGGAGAGCAGCTGCGAGTGCTCTAACAAAATTAACCTGGATATTTGCTGTAGCATTTATAATAACATCAATTTCATTAACAGTAATTGCCGCGAACAAATCATCAGAAACCTCAGTGATGGATAGACTAGGTGTGTCGTCTAATAACGATAAAGAGACTGATCCCTCTTTAGATGATATAGATTCATTGTTACCACCCACAGAGGGCTCTGCAGAAGGCTTAGTACCTAGCGCAGATTAACAACGCCTTGTTATTATATACTAGATATTACCAATATGTAGATTGGTACGCCTTGCATATATAATGCGAATCCTGTTATACTTTACTCCCGTGATAGCTTTAGTTTTTCAAAGCTAATGCAGTAGTATAACTGCTATTTTGATTGGCTAGATACCATGGGAGAACCTCGTTTATGGCTAGATTTATATTTATCACAGGCGGAGTGGTTTCTTCTCTTGGGAAGGGTTTAGCGTCAGCATCGCTGGGCGCACTATTGCAAGCTCGCGGGTATAGTGTGAGGTTAAGAAAACTAGATCCTTATTTAAATGTCGATCCAGGAACAATGAGTCCATTTGAACATGGTGAGGTGTTTGTAACAGATGATGGGGCTGAGACAGATCTAGACCTAGGTCATTATGAGCGATTTACAGGAGTATCTGCAAGGATGACAGATTCTGTATCTTCCGGAAGAATTTACTCAAACGTGCTCGAAAAGGAACGTCGTGGTAATTACTTAGGGAAAACAATCCAGGTTATTCCCCATGTTACTGATGAAATAAAAGAATTTATAAAAATTGGAGAGGATGAAGTTGATTTTATGCTCTGCGAAATAGGTGGAACTGTAGGCGACATAGAAGGTTTGCCATTCTTCGAAGCCATTCGGCAATTTTCACAAGACAAGCAAAGGGGAGATTGTATTTTTATGCATTTGACCTTACTCCCATTTGTGAAGGCAAGCGGAGAATTAAAAACAAAACCCACACAGCATAGTGTAAAAGAACTTCGATCGATTGGAATATCACCAGATCTATTAGTTTGTAGATCCGAAGGATCAATTCCTCAAAAAGAACGGGAAAAGCTGGCGCTATTTTGCAATGTTCGTCCGGAAAGCGTCATTTCAGCGAAAGATTTGAATTCCATTTATGAAGCGCCGATATCTTATCATCAAGAAGGTTTGGACCAAGCAGTTCTTGATGCATTTAATATTACGCCAGCTCCAAAACCCGATCTGTCAAAATGGGAAGATGTAAAAGATCGATTAAACAACCCTGAGGGATATGTAAATGTTGCAATAGTTGGTAAATATACTCAACTAGAAGATGCATATAAGTCAATAGCTGAAGCACTAACACATGGCGGAATGGCCAATAGGCTTGAAGTAAAAATTAAGTGGGTAGACGCAGAAACTTTCGAAAAAGAGGATCCAGAAATTCATTTGTCCGGGTTTCATGCCATCCTAGTGCCAGGTGGGTTTGGTGAAAGGGGAACCGAAGGAAAAATAATGGCGGCTAAATTTGCTAGAGAACATAAAATTCCATATTTGGGAATTTGCTTGGGTATGCAAACCGCAGTAATTGAGTCCGCCAGGAATATGGCTGGAATCTCAAACGCTGGTTCAGAAGAGTTTGACCATGAAGCAGGCAAGCGCCGCTTCGAACCAATAATCTATCATCTAAAAGAGTGGGTTCAAGGAAATCATAAAGTTTCTAGAAATGTAGAAGATGATAAGGGAGGAACTATGCGTCTTGGGGCATATTCTGCCGTACTGGCTGAAGGTTCAAATGTTGCAAAAGTATACAACTCGACTGATATAGAAGAACGCCATAGGCACCGTTATGAAGTAGATATTAATTACCGCAAAGAACTTGAAAAGAACGGGTTAATTTTCTCAGGTATGTCTCCAGATGGAAGGCTACCAGAGATTGTCGAACTAAGTGATCATCCCTGGTTCATAGGAGTACAATTTCACCCTGAATTAAAGTCAAAACCTTTTGATCCACATCCGCTATTTAGAGACTTTATAAAGGCAGCAAAAAATATTTCACGGCTCGTCTGAATAAAATCAGTACTTGCAGTTAACCAATTTTAAACAACGAGGATTTTATGATTTCCAATTTTCTAAGGTCATTATTATCTGAAGAATCCGATCCAGTTTCAACGGACGATGCACAAATTGCTTTGGCAGCTCTGTTAGTGCGTATAGCAAAATCTGATTCACAATATGATGAGAGTGAGGTGGAGGCGATAAAAAAGGTATTAATGGAACAATTTAAAATGTCTGAAGAAAAGGCTAATTCCACAATCCATGGTGCAGAGCAACTTGAGCAAGAAGCGCCAGATACAGTTCGTTTTACAAAAGCACTGAAAAATAATATACCTTATGAAAACCGTCGGCAAATTATTCAAGGTCTATGGCAGGTCGCATTAGCAGATGGATCTCGTGACAGTGAGGAAGATGCTGTAATTCGCTTAGCAGCTAAATTGCTGGGAGTTACAGACGTGGAAAGCGCAGTGGCCCGCAAAACTGCTCAGGGCAAGTCAT
The DNA here is from genome assembly GCF_965655845.1 of Candidatus Salinivivens marinus. NCBI lineage: Bacteria > Pseudomonadati > Pseudomonadota > Alphaproteobacteria > Rhodobacterales > Paracoccaceae > Candidatus Salinivivens > Candidatus Salinivivens marinus. The sequence goes on along the minus strand of NZ_CBFHHX010000003.1, from coordinate 54,632 downwards.
AAAACAAAGTAATATTTTTTAAGCCTGATAATAAATCTACCGGTATCCATTTAAAAGCCTCCAAGCGCTCAGAATATTGAAGATGACAACTTTAGATCCTGATATTTATTGAATACTAGCCAAAAAAGTTATGTGGACAATTAATGAATTGGATGAAATTGTCTAAACAAATATTGATGGTGAGAGTATGTCGAAAGTATCGGCGAAAACAATCCAGGTAGCAGTTGCAGACTTAAATGGCATTCTTAGGGGCAAAATACTACCAATTAAAAATGTAAAAAAATTAAAAACTAAGTCAATCCGACTGCCCTTATCAGCTCTAAACGTTGATTTATTTGGAGAGGATATTGAGAATAGTCCACTCGTTTTTGAGTCTGGCGACACGGACGGATATATTACTCCCACCGAACGACAACCTTTTAAGCTAACCTGGCTAGAAAAAGCACCGGTGTTTCATCCATGTTGGATGTTTACAGATGATGGTAAAAGTTTTCTTGGCGATGCAAGGCATAGTTTGGCTAAAACCTTAAAAGGTTACAGAGAAAAGGGTTGGACCGTAACAGCCGCGACAGAAATGGAATTTTATTTAGTCAATGCTGAACATGGCTCGCTGAAACCACCGATTAATCCTAAAACCAACACACAACTGGTGAGTGCAGATGTGCTCTCCACTCAAGATTTAAACCATTTTGAGGTCATCTTGAATGAAATTCAGGAAGCGTGCATTGAGGCTGGGATTAATTTTGAAAGTATAACCTCCGAGTCAGGCTGTGGCCAATTTGAGGTAACCCTCAAACATCGCAATGCATTATTAGCAGCAGATGATGCGCTTTTGTTTAAAGTCATTACCAAAGGAGTGGCGCTAAAGCATAGATTGACTGCCACTTTTATGGCTAAGCCATATCTTGACCAACCAGGCAATGGAATGCATATGCACTTTTCCATATTAGATAACGAAAGGCAAAATATTTTTAGCAATGATGGAGATGCTGGCTCAAATATTTTAAAATATGCAGTCGGCGGCTGTATATTGGCCATGAAAGCCTCAACTCTGATCTTTGCACCATTTGAAAATAGTTATGAACGCTTAACACCAAAAGCTCATGCTCCAACGGGAATTTCTTGGGCATATGAGAACAGAACTGCTGCGATAAGGATACCAATGGGTAATCCTCTTTCCAAACGTATTGAGCACAGAGTTGCTGGTGGTGATACAAACCCATATTTGGTATTCACTGCCGTATTAGGCGCCGCTCTTCAGGGAATTGAAAAAAAAATAGACGCGCCGAAACCAATCCAGGGAGATGCATATTCTTTAAAGTTACCTCAATTGGCGCAGAATTTGAGCTCTGCAATTGATCTTTTTCAAAATGAAGACTTAATAAAACAAATATTTCCTGAAAATTTAGTTACAAACTTATTATTAACAAAAAAGCAAGAGCTTAAGCAATTTGATAAAATAAACTCGGCAGATAAGTGGAAATACTATATTAACAGCGTGTGACTGGGTACGTTAGGAGAATTTATGAAAATTGGCATTTTACAAACTGGAAAAAGCCATGATAGTCTTTTGTATAAATTTGGCGATTATCCAGACTTGTTTAAAAAGTTTTTAAGTTCAGAACATTTTGTTTTTGAAACATATCCTGTTTTGGACATGGTATTCCCAAAGTCACCGGATGAATGCAACGGCTGGCTGATAACCGGCTCGCGTCACGGCGTATATGAGGACCATAAATGGCTAGATCCACTTCGCGAATTTATTAGACTTATACACAATGAAAAGCTCCCACTAGTCGGCATATGCTTTGGTCACCAAATTATAGCACAAGCATTAGGTGGCGTAGTTGAAAAGTTTCAAGGCGGTTGGTCTGTTGGTTCAACTCTATATAAATATGGAGACAGAGACGTAAAATTAAATGCTTGGCATCAAGATCAAGTGATTGTACCACCATCTAATGCTGAAACAGTTATGAGTAATGATTTCTGTAAATTTGCAGGACTAGCGTATGATGATAATATTATTACTTTTCAGCCACATCCAGAGTTTAATTCTGATTACATCGAAGGTTTGATTGAAAATAGGGGAAAAGGAATTGTGCCAGACGATCTTCTCTATACTGCGAAATCAAAATTAGATGGTTCAAATGACAATGACTTTTTTGCTACTAAAATTAAGTCATTTTTTGCAAAGTGAATTCCATTATGAAAACATTCTCAAATATTCTTAGCAAAGCTCCCGATGCAGCAAGAGCTTATGTCGAAGGGAGAAAGGTAGACGAAGTAGAATGCATTGTTTCTGACCTTCCAGGCATAGCACGTGGAAAAGCAGTGCCAGCGCAAAAATTTCTAAGGCAAAAAACTTTTCATTTACCTGACTCCATTTTCTTTCAAACGATAACAGGTGGTTGGGGAGAGGCTGCGGGAAAAGAAGGTTTTATTGAGCGAGATATGATCTTGGATCCAGATTACTCAACTACTACTGCAGCGCCTTGGACCGGAGACTGGACGCTACAGGTAATACATGATGCTTACGATAGGAAGAATAAACCCGTACCTTTTGCACCTCGGAACGTTTTAAAGAAAGTTTTAGATTTATATAAAAAAGAAGGCTGGGCTCCCATCGTTGCACCAGAAATGGAATTCTATTTAGTCAGTAGAAATTCAGACCCAAGAACACCAATCCAAGCAATGATGGGCAGATCAGGTCGACCTGCTGCTGCACGTCAAGCATATTCTATGACGGCTGTTGATGAGTTTGGGCCCGTAATTGACGATATCTATGATTTTGCAGAATTGCAGGGTTTTGAAATCGACGGGATTACTCAAGAAGGAGGAGCAGGACAATTAGAGATCAACCTTCAACACGGGGACCCGCTCAAGTTAGCCGATGAAGTTTTCTACTTCAAAAGGTTAATACGGGAAGCTGCATTACGCCATAATTGTTTTGCCACATTTATGGCAAAACCAATTGAAGATGAACCTGGGAGTGCCATGCATATTCATCATTCAATTTTAGATAAAAACACAGGAGAAAATCTATTTTCTGGACCGCAAGGTGGAGAGACTGATATGTTTTACCATTTCATTGGCGGTTTACAGAGATACTTACCCTCCGCTATAGCAGTGCTAGCGCCCTACGTGAATTCATACAGACGGTATGTCAAAGACCATGCAGCGCCAATTAATCTAGAATGGGCAAGAGACAACAGAACTACAGGCATTAGAGTGCCACTTTCGAGTAATTCTGCGCGACGCGTTGAAAATCGCTTAGCCGGTATGGACTGTAATCCTTATCTGGGTATCGCGATCTCTCTAGCATGCGGTTATCTTGGAATTAAGAACGAAATCCGTCCGTCTAAGCAATTCCGTGGCGATGCTTATGAGGGAGCAGAAGACATTCCGCGTGGACTAGGCTCAGCTTTGGACTTGTTTGAGGAAGCAACCCCATTACATAAAATTCTTGGTACAGAATTTTGTCGAGTTTATTCGATCGTGAAAAGGGCAGAGCACGAGGAATTTTTACAAGTTATAAGTCCCTGGGAAAGGGAGCATCTTTTGTTAAATGTATGAATTTATTATATGTAAATGATGAAACCAACCGATATCCAAATAACAGTTGGTATACAGCAACCTCAGAAATACTACCAGATTTTGAACCATTAACCCAGGAAATTTCAGTGGACGTCGCAATTATTGGTGGCGGTTATGCCGGATTAACTGCAGGGCTCTTTCTAGCTAGAGCCGGCGCTGATACTGCCTTGTTAGAGGCACAGAAAGTAGGGTTTGGGGCATCTGGAAGAAATGGTGGACAGTTGGGTGCCGGACAACGTATGGATCAACGCGACTTAATTAAGTTGGTGGGAGAAAATCTAGGAGACCAACTTTGGCATCTGGCAGATGATGCGATCGATACTGTGAAAACAATTATAAAAAGAGATAAAATTGATTGTTTTCTGCGTCCAGGCGTAGCCAATCTTGGAAATTCAAATGTTGAGGCAGCGGATCTGCATTCTTACGCAGAATTTCTTGAAAAAAGATATAAGCAAGGGAATGTAGATATCATTAGCAAAGAAGAAAGTTTAGAGCTTTGTATTTCCAATGCATACAAAGGTGGTATTTTGTTTTCAAACGCCGCTCACTTGCATCCATTACGCTACGCTTTAGGGATCACAAAGGCAGGTAGAGAAAATGGGTTAAGAATTTTCGAGCAATCACCAGTCCAAAAAATAATTAAAGGTGATACCGTTACTTTGCGAACTAATAGGACATTGGTAAAAGCTAAATATGTTGTATATGCCTGCAATGGATATCTTGGTGACCTCGAACCTAAAGTAGCTGCTCGAGTGATGCCAATAAATAACTACATTGTAGCAACTGAACCACTAACTGATGCAAAACATACGGTTTTAACTAAAGATATTGCAGTTGCAGATTCAAAATTTGTTGTAAATTATTTTCGTATGGCTCACGATAATAGGTTACTTTTTGGAGGGACAGAAAGCTACGGATACAAATTTCCAAAAAATATTGCCTCCAAGGTGCGCAAACCAATGCTGAAGATTTTTCCACAATTAGACAACATTAAAATTGATTATGCTTGGGGCGGTACTTTAGGGATTACGATGCGTCGCATGCCATATTTCAAACGTCTTAGTAAGAATGAATTCAATATTTCTGGCTTTTCTGGCCATGGTGTCGGCAATGCCACTCACGCCGGCAAGCTCATTGCTCAAACAATATTAAATCAAGACAGTGATGGCTTCGATGCGATGGAAAAGGTACCCTCACTGCCCTTCCCAGGAGGTCGTTTTGCCCGTTCACCTCTTCTGGTGATGGCAATGACCTGGTATTCATTGAGAGATAAGATTGGCCTCTAAAAGTTAACTTAATTTATTTAGCTTTTCTTGTAGTTCACTTAATTGAGTTTTTATCGCTTCGAGGTCATCTTTTGTTTCGCTTGAAGGATCATTTGAGTCTTTTTTGGAAGTATCGTTTGAATTATACCTGGACAAACTGCCCATAAACGCCTTCAAAAATGCATTTTGCTGAGCCTGCAAATTTTCAAACCCAGGCATTCCCTGGATAGGGTTAATGCTGTTCATATTTTCCATAAATTTAGATTGGCTTTCACGAAACATTTCTAGGGAAATTGTCAAAAACTCTGGAAGAGCCGAAGTCGTTTGACTTGCGTAACTTCGCACCAAATCTGTCAAAACATCAATTGGAAGTACGTTTTCTCCCCTACTCTCATGCTCAGCGATTATCTGGAGTAAATATTGCCTGGTTAAATCATCTCCAGACTTTAGATCAATAATCTGCACATCGCGACCAGATCTGATAAAACCCGCTATGTCATCAAGGGTGACGTAATCACTTGTTTCAGTATTATACAGACGGCGACTGGCGTATCTTTTGATAAGCAAAGTACTTGACTTATTTTCCACTGTGAACTCCCCATTGCAGCGTTGCAGCAATTATTAAGCATATGCAGCAAAAAATAAAGAGGCAACAAACTGCTGCCTCTTTCCAATCTACAAAAGATTTATAAGTCTAACTAAAATAAAATCAATTAGCAGCTTTTTTCTTTGCCGGAGAAACATCATTTGCAGCTTTTTTTACTGCTGCTGCTGCTTCTGTCTGAACTTCCTTCGCCGTTGAAAGAAATAAAGATAATGAATCCATTTGTGCTTTTTTTGCGATCTCTGCATATGCTGCGAGATTTTCGGTCGCTACGTCAGCTTGCTCAGAGACAAAATCTCCTATAGATTTAGCATAACTAGATGGATCACCAGCGTAGCTTGGAGCTTTCTGCATTTTAGTAATTGTCTCAGTAGCCCATTTGTATGTTACTGTTGTGGACTTCTCAGCCACGCCTAAAAATAAATCATAATATTCCTTGCTTATAGCCGACTGCTTTTCGACTGCGTCGTCGAAAATGGCCGTATCCATAGGCAAAGAAGCCATAAAATTCTCAAAAAACTTATTCATATCTTGTGTACCCGCCATGACGAATGCCCTTTATAAATTAACTAAACTAATTTATGTATACACGCTGCACCGCAGCAATGCAAGTAATTTTTCTGCACTGCGGCATAATTTTTATTTTTAATTGCTAAAGATGTGGTTTTTGGTGAACATAGCAACCTGGAGCATCTCCCAAATCCAAGTCACCACTAAGGTAGGGTATGCGAGCCTCGACGAGACCTTTTGATTTCTCCCTCAGCCATCTTTCCCAAAATGGCCACCAACTTTCTTTTACAAATTCTGCACCGATTTTCCACTGTTCAGGATCTTTGACGTCATCTTTTCTAAAGTAATATCCATATTTGTTCCTATCCGGAGCATTTATGATACCAGCAACATGTCCAGCCTCAGAGAGTACGAAAACCTTTTCTTTAGAACTGAAATTTTGTAGCCCTCGGAAACTATCTTTCCAAGATGCAATATGGTCTGTTTCACAACTTATACCGAAAACAGGCACATCTATATCTACAGCGCCAATTTTCTTGCCGAACATAATTAATTCATTTTTTGCAAATTGATTTTCCTGACATAAGCGCCTTAGGTATTGCATTGCCATCTTGCCGGGTAAATTTGCTCCGTCTCCATTCCAAAATAGCAAGTCAAATGAGGGAGGAGCCTCGCCCATCATGTAGCTCTTAATTGCTGGAGTGTAGATAAGATCGTTCGAACGAAGAAAACTAAATGTCCGCGCTATAATGAAGCTCTCTAGAATGCCTTTGTTTTTAGTCTCACTCTCGATTGCATCAATGAAATCATTTTGTAAAAACGGTGTAAATTCACGTTGATTGGAAAAGTCAGTTAAGGTCGTAAGAAGTGAGGCCGAATTTATAGATCTATCACCTCGCTGACTCATTATGGACATGACTAGACTTAGTGTTGTCCCTGCAATACAATACCCTAAAGCATTTATTTTTTTGACCTGGCAAATGCTTTTTACTTGATCAATAGCCTCCAGATATCCTTCCTCAATATACTCCTCAAGACCGACATTAGAATAGTTTGAGTCCGGGTTCACCCATGATACCACAAATAATGTGTAGCCCTGGTCAACTATCCAACGTATCAAACTATTGTGAGCTCTTAAGTCCAGAATATAATATTTGTTAATCCAGGGAGGAAAAATTAGTAAAGGGGTGCTATACACCTTCTCAGTCGAAGGTGAATACTGAATTAGTTCACAAAGTCTGTTACGAAAGACAACTTTACCGGGGGTTGCGGCTAAATCTGATCCAACTTTGAACGCACTTTCATCTGCTAAGCGGACTAATAACTCCCCATCATTTGCCTCTAAATCCCGAATTAAATTCTCCAGACCTTGTACTAGAGATCGCCCTTTGGTTAAAAAAGCTCTCTCCAGGGCATCGGGATTTGTTCCAAAAAAATTAGTGGGAGCCATCATATCAATAATTTGACTAGAAAAATACTCTAGCCGCGCTTGGTCTTTCGGTGACAAACCCTCTACTTGAGCCACTGCAGTTTTGATCATGTCCGAATTAGCTAGGTACTGTTTTAAAACATATTTAAAAAACGGGCTACTCTTCCATAATTGATGTGTAAAACGTCTATCAACATATTTAGTGTTTACTGCCTCATTAGCCTCAGAAAAAAATTGCTTTTGCGTCTCCGCAAAATATTCCAGGGTTTTCCCCCAGTAGGATACTTGCTGCTCAAGTATGAAAGTAGGACTTTGAGCCATACTTTTTAAATAAGCACCTACTGTTTTTACAAAAATATCGTGCCCAGGACCGTTTAATGCGGGATTAATCTGCTTTTTGTTACTCAGAACTTCAAAAAAACGTCCTGACAATTCCTCTAATTTCTGCAAATTTTTACCTAATTGCGGATCAATTGACTGTAAATTGTTATCCGAACTTGTCATACGAAATTTTTCCAACTATCTTAGCTGCGGTGCAGCATAACTTAAAGACCAAAAATTACCATGCCCCTTTTTACCGCACCTTTGGTTTAGGATGAATAAAATGCATAAAATGCTAAGTTACGATTATTTCGAAGCAATTCGTAATGCAAACCAATGGATTGGAGCTACTGCAAAGGCAGCAGCCTCAATCCCCGCAATGTCAGTTTTCCCCAATCCAAGCATTGATTGGATTGCTGCTTGGGGTCAAGTAACCGAGAGATCATTTGAAAGAATGGCTGCAAAACCTGATTGGGGTATTGAAAGTATAACGTGTTACGACGGGCGAGATCATTTAGTAGAGATCAATAAAAAAATAACAGGAGCCTTTGGCGACCTCATCCATTTTAATGTTCTGGGCAGAGAACCGGCTCCAAGGAAAATTTTGCTGGTAGCACCTATGTCAGGCCACTATTCAACCTTGCTTCGCTCAACGGTCAACAGTTTAATCATCGATAGTGAAATATATGTTACAGACTGGCACAATGCTCGAGACATCCCAGTTTCTCAGGGAAGCTTCGATATTGAGGACTACGCTAAATATTTAATTGACTATATTAGATTTCTCGGTCCAGACATAAATGTGATTGCCATCTGCCAACCCGCCCCGTTGGCCCTTGTAGCAACAGCATTCCTTGCTCAGGAAAAAAAAGATGAACAACCAAAAAGTTTAATCCTTATGGGGGGACCAATCGATCCCAGTGCAGCTCCAACTGAAATCACAGAGTTCGGCAATAATGTTAATTTAGAATACTTCGAACAGACTGTAATTCAGCGCGTAGGATTTAAGTATGCAGGCGTTGGGCGGCAAGTTTACCCCGGCTTATTACAACTAATGTCCTTTATGTCGATGAATGCCGAGAAACATGCAAAATCATTTACAGATCAGATAGCTAAAGTTGCCCAAGGGACAGCAAGTGAGCATGACAAACATAACAGTTTTTACGACGAGTATTTAGCTGTGATGGATATGACAGCAGAATTCTATTTATCAACAGTAGACCGAATTTTTAAAAAAAGAGAGATAGCCCAAAACAAATTTACGATTATGGGAAAACACGTCGACATAGATACAATTTCAAATGTTGCCGTAATGACTATAGAGGGTGGCAAGGATGATATTTCAGCACCCGGACAATGCTCAGCTGCAATTGAACTTTGCAGGAATGTGCCACTAAAGAAAAAGTACAGCCACGTGGAGGCTGATGCTGGCCACTATGGCATCTTCGCAGGAAAAAACTGGAGAACTAATATCCGCCCTAAAGTAATTAAATTCATTGACAGCCATCAATAGATGGAATTGTTTTTAAATTAACTATTTTAAAAGCTGTTTATTCTTTGCATAAATCTTATCAATCATACTTTGTGTGCCTTTAGAAAACTCTAACGAACACCCATAAACCGTATTGGTTTTGGCCGATATAGAAAAAGCCTCTACTTGATTGACATAGTGATTTACACCCGGAAATTTAAAAACTTGTTCGTGCCCATTGCCTTTTCTAAAAATGACTTGGGCAATGTCATACACGTTGGGGTTAAAAGGTGCGGTAAACTTCAAAAACCCTTCTGTACCCTGAATTGTCATTTCCTGCCGAGCGGCTGCTCGCATAGACGTGACTGCCTGCATTTTAAAACCAGGGAATTGAGCTGATACATTTGCCCAAATATCAACTTCATTTTCAAAAACAATATCTGCAGATAAAACTTCAATAGGTTCAGAACCTGTAACGAACCTACTTACGCCATAGGGATAAACGCCGATATCGGGAATACCACCACCACCAAATCGTGCTTGATTGCGTATATTCAATGGATCATCAGCATTATTGTAACTAAATACTCCATCAATTTGCACTAATTTTCCTAATTTACCCGCGTCAACAAACTCCTTTGCCAACTGCCACTGTGGATGATGCACTACCATATATGCTTCCGCTGCTAGAAGCTGTGCTTTATCGCGCAAGTGAATTAGACGATCTATCTCGTCGGCAGCCATTGAGATCGGCTTTTCACACAAAACATGCTTTCCAGCTTGCAAGCAGCGCGTTGCCCATTCAATATGAAGGTGATTTGGCAATGGAATATATACTGCGTCAATATTAGAATCTTCTAATAAGTCATTATAATCATTATAAATTTCTAGTCTATCTGACAGTTCCAGGAATTTATTAGCCTTTTCTAAATCCCTTGTCGCAAGTGCTACTAGTGAATTACCTTTAGCAGAATGAATGGCAGGTGCCATTTGTTCTAATGCAAATTTGGAAGCACCTAATATTCCCCATTTGAAACTTGAAATCAAAACTTTCGACCAATCTTCAAGACCTATTAATTTTTATAGTAAAGGCGTTAGGGTTTTTTACAAGTATCAACTAACAGTAGCTACTTCGGAGGCCAGTTCACGCATTTGCATCTGAAGTTTCTCAAAAGCACGCACCTCGATCTGTCTTATTCGTTCCCTACTTACACCATATTCAGAACTGAGCTCTTCCAGAGTAAAGGGTGTATCCTGCAATCTGCGCTTATGCAAAATATCCTGTTCTCGATCATTGAGAAAGCTCATTGCCTTTCTCAATAAATCCAAGCGAAATTCAACCTCATCTTTATTCTCAAAGTCTGCAGCATGATCCGCCGACTCATCTTCCAGCCAGTCCTGCCACTCCATTGATCCATCGCCATCAGAGGAAACGACGGCGTTAAGCGAGGCATCTCCACCACTTAATCTACGGTTCATAGAGACTACTTCATCCTCTGACACACCCAAATCAGTAGCAATCTTTTTTACATTATCTGGATGTAAATCACCCTCGTCTAAAGCACCTATTCTTGCTTTTGCTTTTCGTAGATTAAAAAATAGTTTTTTCTGAGCGCTCGTAGTGCCCATTTTAACTAATGACCAACTACGAAGAATGTATTCTTGGATACTTGCCCTAATCCACCACATTGCATAGGTAGCGAGCCTGAAACCTTTTTCTGGATCAAAACGCTTTACTGCCTGCATCAATCCAACGTTTGCTTCAGAAATTACCTCAGCTTGAGGCAAACCATAACCGCGGTAGCCCATAGCAATTTTAGCTGCTAAACGTAAATGTGACGTTACTAACTTGTGGGCTGCTTCTGGGTCTTGTTCATCCGCCCATCGTCGTGCGAGCATATATTCCTCTTCCGGCTCCAGCATTGGAAACTTGCGTATTTCCTGTAGATAACGGCTTAGTCCAGCTTCAGGACTCGGAGCGGGTAAATTTGCATACTTCGTCATTTATAATCCTTTGATGACCTCCATGTAGTAACACAAACTTATCTTTTCAAGTTTATCTACAATCAAAAAGGTAACCTGAGTGAAATCTGCAACTAGCTAATTACTGTAAAAGGACAACTTAACTCAACTTTTTAATAAGGTCACCCATATCATCAGGCAAGGGGGCTTCAAAACGTAAAGTCTCCTTTGATTTTGGGTGAACAAAGCCCAAACTCGCCGCATGTAAAGCTTGCCTAGGAAAAGATATAATTTCCTGAACAATATCCTCGGAAAAAGATTTTGAGGGAATTTTTCTACGACCACCATACAATGGGTCTCCAACCAAACCATGACCAACATGGGCTAAATGGACACGGATCTGATGGGTCCTCCCCGTTTCCAAACGACATTCTATCAAAGCCAAACTAGAAAAGGACCCATAATTTTCAAGAACTCGTACTCTGGTAATTGCGTGACGCCCTGCACCAAATAGGACTGCCTGTTTCTGCCTGTTCGTCCTGTGTCGAGCTAAATTAGTAGTAACTTTTAAAATATTACCAGCCTCGAAACTGACACCCTTAACACCCCTCAGTCGGGGATCACTGGCATCTGGTACTCCAAAACATAAAGCCTGATAACTCCTTTCAACAGAATGATTTTCAAATTGCCTTGCAAGAAATTGGTGAGCGAAGTCTGATTTTGCGGACACTAATAAGCCGCTTGTATCTTTATCAATTCGATGTACGATACCAGGTCTTTTACTGCCACCTACCCCAGACAAAGTATCCCCACAATGATGGAGCAATGCGTTAACTAAAGTCTTGTTAGGAGAGCCAGGCGCTGGGTGAACAACCATTCCGACGGGTTTATTGACAACGATAAGATAGTCATCCTCGTAAACGATATTCAAAGGGATATTCTCAGGAAAATTATCAATATCCTTTATTTCAGGAATCATTATTTCCACTAACTGTCCTTCAGATACTGATGCATCAATATGGGTTGCGACTGATCCGTCTAAGCGCACCACGCCTTGCTCGATTAGTTTGCGAAGTCGAGATCGCGATAAACTAGCGGAAACTGGCGCATCACGCGAAAGAGCTTTATCAAGACGCTTAGGAGGATTCGCAGTGACGAAGAACGATAAGATAGAAGACGACAAAATTGTCCCTCAAGCAGAAATTATAATACCACCCAGTATAAAGTTCTTAAAGCTGCTTGTCACCGTGTTAGCGTGTGTGATGATAATCGGGTTCATTATCATAGTAACCCTTTTTGTTTTAAACTTTCAGAAAAGTCATGTTCCAATTCCGGTCACACTGGAATTACAAAACGGTGTTAAGCCAATAGCCTATACACAAACAAAAGACTGGTACGCAATCGTTACAGGTGACCATGAGATCTTAATTTATGACAATTCGGGAAATAAAATCCAAAAAATCAAAGTAAATTACAACTCTCCTTAATCTACAAAAAGAGTTTTAAATTCCTGCCACTCCCCTTTGCTCATCCCAGAATTCTGCATATCTACACTTTCGCCTTTGATCATTCGCCGCAAAACATTTACGGAGGTCTCAGAAAGTGTAGCTCCACCGAGTCTATAATCTTCAAAAGCTCGGTACGTATGCGGCACCCATTCTTTGACTAAATTACAAATTTCATCCGCATAGATCCTTATTTCATACTGAGCATGTGGATCAGCCCTTAGCCTCAAAAAATGAAGTAAATTATGCAAATCAACCTTCCAATACCATTGTGTGTAAATGTTGGCCGGCAGGTTCATGCGCGCAAGCTCGCGTGCTAATCCCTGTTGTCCGTCTTGAGAGATCATTTTCTCATAATTATCATAGCATCTTGCACTGTCAGCTTTTAAAAGCTCTAGAACAGTTTGGGCCTCTTCATCTTTTAAGGCTTCACCCCGCCCCTGATTATTTATAACAGATTGCGCTGCAATATGCTCAGGGCTTGGTATGTAAAACTCTCTATCTAATATCGAGTATCGCGCTGAATATTCATTAACATTTGCAGTTCGATGTCGGATCCATTGACGCGCCACAAAAACCGGCAGTTTGACATGTAATTTTATCTCACACATCTCAAATGGCGTTGAATGCCAATGACGCATTAAATATCTTATAAGCCCTTCATCGTTCTGGACTGACTTAGTACCCTTCCCATAACTAACCCGAGCGGCTTGGCATATTGCACTATCATCTCCCATATAATCGACAACCCGCACAAACCCATGATCAAGAACCTGAAAAGCTGTATATAGTTTCTCTTCCATACCAGCACTTACAACCCTGCGCGTTTTAGCTAACTGCTCGCGTTGAGCGCTTATTTCTTCCGTCTGTTCGGGCGATAGCGGCATTTTGAAGTCCTTTGTTGAATCACTTGTCTATTACTATATCTAGAGAAGTGCCGTGAATAAACCACAACATGAAGAAACGTTTTAAGTAAATTTTATATTTGGCTTCAATTGACTATTTATCCATCCTAGACACAAGGCCTTGAATTGAAATACCATGAACGTTAGTTGAGCTTATTAAAAAAGTTATAAAGAATTGGAAAAAAATTGGAAATTAAATATCTACATACCATGGTAAGAGTAAAAGATCTCGAAAAATCTATTGCTTTCTACAACTTACTTGGACTCAAAGAAATAAAAAGAAATGAAAGCGAGATGGGACGATTTACGCTTGTCTTTCTTGCAGCCGACGGCCAACACGAATGTCCGCTAGAACTGACGTTTAATTGGGATGGTGATGATAAACTTCCCTCTGACAGTCGACATTTTGGCCATTTAGCTTATGAGGTAAAAAATATCTATCAAACCTGTCTCCACCTACAGGAAAATGGTATAGTCATCAATCGACCCCCACGTGATGGACGAATGGCATTCGTGCGGTCGCCAGATAATATTTCAATTGAACTACTCCAATGTGGTGAAGCTCTAAAACCTAGTGAACCGTGGACTTCTATGCCAAATATTGGTCACTGGTAAAGTTTAATGATATTTGTTGAATTAAAACGAACTAGAAACTGAACCTAGTTGAACTTTTTTGTCTTTAGAACATCTCGTATTTCGGAGATAATCGCCGTATATTTTTTTTTCGGGACCGCTTGCCCTGAGCACCAGCTATACAGATCCTGGTCGTTTTCAAAAAGAAGGTCAGAGTACAGATCCAACTCAACTCCAGGCATCTTTTCTAGACAAACATCGCTGTAGTATGTGAGTATAACGTCCATCTCCTTAATACCACGCCTCATTGACCGCATTTTGAGTTTTTTGATTTTATTCTCTCTTCCATCTGACATCATATGTCCTTTAATCTAGACCTTAATTGTTTTTCAAGCTTCGCCAACTTATCTGCGGATGATAGTAGCCCAGTCTGAACCGCTCTTATTTCAAATAGTATATCATTGATTTCTGGGGGAACCTGGGTTTCTTGATCTGAATGTTCAACTCCGTCACCTTCACCATGCAAGAGCCACATAACAGACACACCAAGCAAACCGGCTAACATAGACAATCTATTGGCCCGTGGTTCACTTATATCCTGCTCCCATGATTTAAGCGTTAGCAATTTTATGCCAAGTCGTTTAGCAACAAGTTTTTGAGTCATGCCAGATTTTTCAATGGCGGCGGATAGCCGATCACCAAAGGTGGCAGTCTCAGGTCCGTACCAATCCAGATCATCAATCATGACATGCTCCAATTATTTTCTTGAATGGTTATTCGCGGGAGCATAAGACACATAGATATCAAACTCAAATAGGTATATGATGGTAACTCTGTCAAAATCGCTATCTAAAATTAATGCGTCCGCAACCATTACAATGTCTGCACTTGCTAATAGATTGAAATCAGAGGGTAAAGACATAATCAGTCTATCAGCTGGTGAGCCAGATTTTGGGACCCCAAAACATATTCAAGAGGCGGCAATTGAGGCTATCAAAGCGGGTAAGACAAAATATACAGACCCAGATGGAATGCCCGAATTAAAAGACGCAATTTCACAGAAGTTCCTAGAAGAGAATAATCTAAAATATGAGCCGTCCCAAATATCAGTGGGAACAGGTGGAAAGCAAATATTATACAATGCTTTGATGGCTACACTGAATGCGAACGATGAAGTTATTATCCCAGCGCCCTATTGGGTCTCATACCCAGATATGGTTAAACTGGCGGGGGGCATTCCGAAAATTGTAAAAACAGTTTCGGAAAATAATTACAAATTACAGCCAAATGACTTAAAGGCGGCAATATCAGATAAAACGAAGTGGCTAATCTTTAATTCACCTTCAAATCCGACTGGTGCAGCTTATTCAGCAGATGAACTAAAAATGTTGACAGATGTGCTTTTGGAATTTCCAAAAGTTAACATATTATCTGATGATATTTACGAGCACTTAACTTTCGATGATTTTAATTTCGTAACACCTGTTGAGGTAGAACCTAAACTTTATGATAGAACTGTTACATGTAATGGTGTTTCTAAAGGTTATGCTATGACTGGTTGGCGCATTGGATATGCAGGTGGGCCAAAACAAATTATTTCAGCAATGCGTAAAATCCAATCGCAATCGACTTCTAATCCCTGCACGATCAGTCAGTGGGCGGCACTGGCTGCTTTAACTGGACCAAAAGATTTTATTCACGAGAACAAATATATTTTTGAAGAGCGTCGAAACCTAGTTGTAAAACAGTTAAGTGCTATAGATGGTATATCTTGCCCCATTCCGAATGGGGCCTTTTACGTTTACCCAGACATTAGCAAATTCATTGGTAAGAAAACTCGATCGGGAAATGTGATTTCTAACGATGAGCAATTTGCATTATCACTCCTGAAAGAAAAAAATGTAGCAGTTGTATTTGGAGCAGCATTCGGTCTTTCACCAAACTTCCGTATAAGTTTTGCTACATCAATTGATAAGCTTCAAACTGCTTGTGATCGAATATCTTCATTTTGTAATAGTTTGGTTGAATAGTCTATAATACTAGAGCGTAACCTTACGATCCGAATTCACCAGAAAAATAAACCGGACTCCGAGCAAGGTTGCTGCAAACCCCAAGCCCGTGCCTAATCCAGCCCATATTCCTAGGGAGCCCCAATTAGTGACAAATGCAAAAAAATATGCTGATGGAATACCCACCAACCAGTAACTCAAGATTGTAATCAACATCGGCACCGTGGTATCCTGTATACCTCTTAGCAATCCTAAAGCCATTGCTTGACCACCGTCTACAAATTGAAAAAGTGCCGCAGCAATCAGTAATAGTGCGCCTATATAAATTATTTGGTCTCGTGCTGGATCATCTATATCAACATAAAATGACACAAGCATGTCCCCAAAAGTAATCAGAAAAATCATTGCAATAAAAGAAAAAAGCACCGAACAGGACCCGGCAACTTTAGCTCCTTTTTTTAAATATTCTAAATTTTTAATCCCCCAAGCATTGCCAGCTCTAATTGTAGATGCCTCTGCCAACCCTAAATGGATCATAAACATAACAGATGCTATTTGAAGTGCTATGCCATGAGCCGCAAGCGTTACTGCTCCAAACCAGCCCATCATTATTGATGAGGCAGTGAACAAACCAGCCTCAGCAACAATGCTTGTCCCAATCGGCAATCCTAGTTTTGCAACCTTGAGGAACGCAACTTTGTCAAAATTAAAAAACCTTACCAATAGCTTATATTCAGGTAATTTCCAAAGTGCATAAGCAGTGATCAAAAGTGCGGTTATAATTTGGACTATTACAGAAGAAATAGCAGCTCCGGAAACTCCTAATTCGGGAAAGCCTAACTTTCCAAATATTAAAAGATAGTTGAGGGGTATGTTTAAAAGCACAGTAGTTAATGTGATAATCAGCGTCACCTTGGTAAGGTGCAAGCCGGACAGGAAAAACCGGACGACCATAGCCCATAGAGCAGGTATCAATCCAAACCCCACAATACGAGTATAATTTTCAGCATAGCCAGATATATCACTCGCTTGTCCAAGAAAAATCAGGATGGGACCCGCATTAAAAAATAATGGTAGAATTAAAATTGCATATATTAGCGATAACCATAACCCCATCCGCATGTATCGTCTGGCAAGGGTTATCTCGCCTGCGCTTGAAGTCGAGGCAACAAGAGGCTGAACTGCAAAAGAAAATCCAGCACCAAACAAAAAGAATATAAAAAAGTAAGCATTCCCAAGGACTAGCGCAGCCAGAGCAGGTATCGAGTACCAACCCATCATTACAGTATCCGTGATACCAAGTGCTACATTAGCCAGATGTGTACCAATAAGAGGTATAGCTAATTTAACTAGATTTTTCCCACTTGCACGGAAAGTCTGTTCATTCTCCATGGAAAAGCCATGGCATTTGAACAGACCTCTTTCAAGTCAATTATAAATTGAATGAGTTAATTTTGTGTGAAACATTAAAGCGCAAAGATGCTTATTTTATAATTTACATGCTTAAAGTCGATTTATTAAACTAGAAAAATTATTCTTACTCTTGTTTATTTAACTTTGCAGATTTAAAAAAGAGTAAAAAAGAGCAGCAGTAGATGACTGACCTATTGTCAGACTTAAATAATCAAGAATACGACGCGTCTTCAATAGAAGTTCTTGAGGGTTTAGAGCCTGTGCGAAAGCGCCCCGGGATGTACATAGGTGGCACAGACGAACGCGCCCTTCACCATATGGTTTCCGAAATTTTAGATAATTCTATGGATGAGGCTGTAGCAGGTCACGCCAATCGCATCGAAGTGGAACTTAAAGAAAATTATGAAATCTGTATAAGAGATAATGGAAGAGGCGTTCCGGTTGATCCACATCCGAAATATCCTGATAAATCAGCACTGGAAGTAATTTTCTGCACATTACATGCTGGAGGAAAATTTTCGGGGAAAGCGTATCAAACTTCTGGAGGATTGCATGGCGTCGGTGCATCGGTTGTTAATGCACTCTCCAGTTCTATGGTAGTACAAGTAGCCCGCAATAAGGAACTTTACGAACAAAAATTCTCTCGAGGTATTGCTCTTGGTAATTTAGAGAAGATTGGGAACGCTTCGAATAGGCGAGGAACTTATGTAAGTTTTGTGCCCGACAACGAAATCTTTGGAAATCATAAATTTAAACCCTCTCGACTTTTTAAATCAATTAGGTCGAAGGCGTACTTATTTTCTGGTGTAGAAATAAGGTGGAAGTCAGAGATAAGTGATGGAGAGACACCAACCGATGCAACTTTCCATTTTCCTGGTGGCCTTTCAGATTTTTTAAACGAAACCCTGAATGGGGTATCTACTTACGCCCATTACCCTTTCGCTGGCACTGTTGATTTTTATGAAAAATTTCAAATTCCGGGTAAAGTTGAATGGGCCATAAATTGGACACCCGCCAGAGATGGTTTTGTTAAATCCTATTGCAACACTGTGCCAACACCCGAAGGAGGTACACATGAAAGTGGCTTCTGGGCAGCTATCTTAAAAAGTATCAAAAGCTACGGTGAACGCATTAATAGTAAGAAATCAAAAGATATTACGCGAGAAGACCTGACATTAGGCAGCTGTGCACTGGTGTCTTGCTTTATACAGGAACCTGAATTTGTTGGACAAACTAAAGACCGTCTTGCAACTGTGGAGGCTCAAAAATTAGTAGAGAGCTCAGTCCGGGACCATTTTGATAATTGGTTAGCATCTGATAGTAAGTCTGCAACTGCTATCTTAGATTTTCTTATCTTACGGGCGGAAGAAAGGCTACGAAGACGGCAAGAGAAAGAAACAGCCAGAAAGTCGGCAACCAAAAGGCTTCGTTTGCCAGGAAAGCTCGTTGACTGCTCAGAAAGCACAAGAGACGGTACTGAAATATTTATCGTTGAAGGAGATAGTGCCGGGGGTTCCGCAAAAATGGCAAGGGATAGAAAAACTCAAGCACTATTACCATTAAGAGGAAAAATTTTGAATGTCCTTGGTGCTGCAAGCTCAAAACTGGGAACTAATCAGGAGATTAATGACCTGACACAAGCATTGGGTACAAGCTTGGGATCAAAATTTAATATCGATGACCTCAGATATGACAAAGTAATAATAATGACAGATGCAGACGTGGACGGCGCACATATTGCATCTCTTTTGATGACATTCTTTTTCACACAAATGAGACCACTCATCGATCAAGGGCACCTCTACCTGGCTTGCCCCCCACTTTTTCGCCTTACTCAAGGTTCACAAAGAGTCTACTGCAAAGACCAAATTGAGCGTGATAAATGGCTGTCCGAAGGCTTGGGTGGCAAAGGTAAGATAGAAGTCAGCCGCTTCAAAGGCTTAGGAGAAATGGATGCCAAGGATCTCAAGCAAACGACAATGGATCCAAAAAGTAGAAAGCTAATTCGGGTATCTATTGATGAAGAACAGCCGGGTGAAACTGGGGATCTAGTTGATAGGTTAATGGGAAAAAAACCTGAGTTAAGATACCAATATATTCAAAGCAATGCTCGTTTTGTTAACGAGCTGGATGTCTAGTCTTTCCACTCCATTCCAGTAAGTTTTTCTAGCAAAAGTAAAAGATCATCAGGCACGACAACAAATTCCTCTGCAACTTTACCCTGACCCGGCAAACGTGTTCCCTGGTCCCTGGATACAGCCGTTTCTAAATCATTCAGAAGATTTTCGAGAGCAGTAGCGTTTTGGGGATCAATCAAAATGTAGTATTGTCCTAGGTTATGCGGTTCTCCATCTTTAGCTTTGAGGGGTTGCACAAATTGTGAAGCCAAGCCTCCTGCAAGACCTGCTGCTAATACTTCTGCCATAAGCCCAAAACCCCATCCTTTATAACCACCACTCGATACTAAAGAACCTTCTAAAGCAGCCTCTGGGTCGGTTGTTGGTTCACCATTCTTATCAAGGGCCCAACCAAAAGGTATTTTTTCACCCGCTGCTTTGGCCATTGTAATTTTGCCTAAAGCAACGGCAGTAGTAGATTGATCAAAATGAATTGCGGTATTTCCTTTTCCGTCCGGCACCGAAAATGCAATTGGATTTGTTCCAATAATGCGCGATTTACCACCCGGTGCAGCAACAATTGGTGAGGCATTAGTAAACCCAAGACCAATCAGATTACTCTTTGTAATCTGCTCAGTAAAATAACCAAGCGATGTACAGGTATGCGCACCTCCAATTGCTAAAGAACAAATGCCATTTTCTAATGCTGCCTCACGGGCTAAAACTATACCTCTTTGGAATGCTGGCTGGGCAAATCCAAACTTAGCATCAACGCGCACTATCCCCGCTTTTTCTTGGGAAACGATCGGCTCAATATCGCCCCTAACCCTACCCGATTTCAGTTGAAGACAATAACTCTCCAAATAGTATAAACCACAAATCCTATTGCCAACGCTCTCAGAGTTTGCGATTGCATCCGCCACCGCGGCTGCTATCCAGTCAAGTGCTCCGAATTTTACCAGAGATGCTTTGGAAAGATTGAAAATATTCGCGACTGATAGTGTAGCCATGTTTAACCCTTTAGAATTAATTTAATATTTCTTAATTGATACTAGAACTTATTTTTCATATTTTGACGATCAAACAATTAACCAGATCATCCTGAATTATTGAGGATACTGTGGGCTAGCCATGCAGAGTTATCACTGATTTTTCATGAGAACAATCTTTTGATCAATTTTAATTTAAGTTCACCAATGGATCTCCGAAATTTCTATGAATTGAATTAAAAACTATTATAGGATTGACGTGCTAGACCTTTGAGCTATCACTATACTTCTCATAAGGAAATAAAATGAATTTAAGTAACGGTATCGAATATCTAGCCATTCCAGGTCCATCTGTAATTCCTGAAAAAGTTCTGCAGGCGATGCATCGATCATCGCCCAATATATATGAAGGGGCACTTGTAGAATTAACAGATAATATTGTTCCTAAACTGTGTAAGGTTGCAAGAACTGAAGGCGATGTAGCAATGTATATTGCCAATGGCCATGGCGCTTGGGAGGCAGCTCTAGCCAATACAACTGATATAGGCGATAAAATACTTGTAGTTGCAACAGGTCGGTTTGGACACGGGTGGGGAGAGATTGGACAAAAAAATGGCCTAGACACAACCGTATTAGATTTTGGAACCAGCAGCACTATCGACTTAGCTCTGCTGGAATCGGCTCTAAAAGAAGACAAAAACTACAAAGCGGTTCTGGTCACACACGTCGACACTTCGACTTCTGTAAAAAATGAAATCGCACCAATCCGAGCTTTGTTAAATAATATTAATCACGAAGCCTTACTGTTGGTTGACTGTATCGCTTCACTCGCATGCGATGAATTTCATATGGACGCCTGGGGTGTCGATGTGATGGTGGCTGCCTGTCAAAAGGGTATCATGGTACCACCTGGCGTTAGCTTTGTATTTTTTAATCAAAGAGCAAAGGATCGACAAAAATCTCTTAAAATGGTCGCGTCTTATTGGGACTGGGCTCCCCGCATAAATCCAGATTATTATTACAAGTATTTTGGAGGAACCGCTCCAACCCACCACCTCTACGGGCTTGATGTAGCTCTTAATATGATTTTAAAAGAAAGTATCGAGGTGGTTTGGAAAAGACATGAAGTACTTGCGACAGCCATATGGACGGCTATTGATGAATGGGTGAAGGGTGGAGAATTAAAGGCTAACATTCAAGATAAGAACTTGAGATCAAATGCCGTAACTTCACTACGTGTTAACACACCAAATGGTACCCTCCTGAGAAAATGGCTACAAGAAAATACTGGATTAACGATCGGCATTGGGCTAGGCATGGCAACGCCTAAAGACCCTAATGGAGATGGTTTTTTTAGATTAGGCCATATGGGTCATGTAAATGCCCAAATGATAATGGCGTTAATTGCAACTCTGGAAACCGCTATGATCGCTGTTGGAGTTCCTCATGGTAATAATGCAATAAACAAGGCAGCATCAGTTATCGCAGAGCTTTAAGGACTTCAGGAAGAACATTCTTGAGTAAATCTATTTCTTCATCTCGCCCAACTGTTACTCTGATTGTTCTATCAAGTGGGGCAACTATGGGCTTCCTGACAAAAATTTTCGCTTCAAGCAGGCCATTCATAATTTGATTTGCAAATTTTCCATCTTTACCGCAATCGATAGCAACAAAGTTTGTCGCAGATGGTATCGCAGATAAACCGTTTGATTGAGCAATTTGGTAAATTTTCTCCCTGCCAAGAGCGATTTTTTTAACTACCCCTGACAAATATCTTTGATCTTTTATAGCCGCTATTGCTGCAACTTGAGACAATAAACTGTTTCCAAAATGGTTTCTTATCTTATCAAATTCAGAGATTAGCTCTTTAGTGCCAATACCATATCCTATTCGGGCGCCAGCAATGCCGTAGGCCTTTGAAAACGTGCGAAATCTAATCATTCTGGGATCATCCAAAAATATTGGGACTTTTGCTTCATCTGGAGCGAATTCAGCATATGCTTCGTCCAAAATAAGTAAACTATCACTTGGCAGTTTTTCTAGTAATGAAACTATTTGCTCACCGCGTGTCCAAGTGCCCATGGGGTTGTTGGGATTAGAAAGGTATACTAGTTTTGCTTTAGTTTTAGAAGCAGTATCAATAAGTGATTGTAGATCTTCTTTGTCATCTAGATAGTCACATTTAAAAAGTTGCCCACCAAAACCCTCGACGTGATAGTTAAAGGTTGGATAGGACCCATTTGATGTGACCACATTGTCGCCTACTTGGACAAATAACCTTACCAAATAGCCTAAAAGAGCATCAATGCCTTCCCCTATAACTATATTTTCATCAGGAATATTATAGAAATTTGCCAGTACTTTTTTTAAATCATAGGCTGTTGGATCTGGATATCTCCAAATATTAACAGACAGGTTTTTCACTGCCTCAAGCACTTTCGGTGACGGACCGTAACAGTTCTCATTAGCACCAAGTCGCGCTGAAAATTTTTGTCCTGAAATACGTTCATGCTCCTCCGGGGCAACAAATGGAATACTGGCCGGAAGTGATTTTACAATGTTTGTCAATCGATGGTCATTCATACGAGGATACAAAACCAATTTTTTCAAGGAAGCAAGAGCCGTTGCAGATTTAACATAACCGATTTACTATCTAAGAAAGAGACGAGCATTTTTGATTAAAGGGCATATCATTGGACAATAAAGCACTTCCCTTTGCAAGCTACGAATGGAAAATTGCTTGGCGATATCTACGAGCCAAGCGCGCTGAAGGCGGCGTCAGTGTGATGACTTGGATCAGCCTCATCGGAATTACACTCGCAGTTTTTGCTTTGGTAGCAACATTATCAGTAAGATCCGGGTTTAGGACTGAGATTGTTGACACAATTTTGGGGGCTAACTCACATATAACACTATATAAATCGCCCTCACAGGATCAGTACGGAAACGTTAGCAGGACTTTCAAAGACTATGATGAGATAGCGTTTAACCTACTTTCGTTAACAGGTGTTAAAGGGAGTGCGCCTCTGATTAGAAGTCAGATTATGGCAACATTTGACAATCGTAACACTGGATTAGAGGTTTTTGGCATATCATATGACAACCTGCTCGGTCTTGATAGAATTGCCAAGCCAGAAGAATTCGAAGGTGATATAAATGATTTTAAAAATGGCATCGCTATCGGATCAGGAGTTGCTAGGGAATTAGGCGTGAAAGTTGGTGACAGCATCAAACTTATTTCGCCAAATGGAGTAAGGACCGCATTTGGCACTTCGCCGCGAGTTAAACAGTTCAAAATAGTTTATATATTCACAGCCGGAAGGTATGATATTGACAGAACTAGGTCATATATACCGTTCAGTGTCGCACAAGAGTACTTCAACAGAGAAGGATTAGCGGACGAAATTGAAGTCCTTTTAAATAATCCAAGTAATCTAACCGAAGCTATTTCCCAGATAGAGAATGTCGTCGCTCCTGATGTTCAGTTATGGACTTGGAGAGATGCTTCAAGCAGTTTTTTGCGAGCTCTTGAGATAGAAGACAATGTAATGTTTGTTCTCATGTCAATTTTGGTAATGATAGCAAGTATGAATATTATATCAGGTTTAATCATGTTGGTTAAAAATAAAGGTAGGGATATTGGGATATTACGCACTATAGGACTATCACGAGGCTCAATAATGCGAATATTTATGATATGTGGGGCTTTCACTGGAATTTTAGGTACCATTTTTGGCATAGCTTTAGGCTGCCTATTCGCAATATATATTGACCCCATTTTTTCTGTTATTAATGTTCTTTCCGGTGGCGGTGTATGGGATCCGTCCATTAGAGGAATATACTCTGTGCCCGCAGAATTACATGTTATGGACTTAATAA
The DNA here is from genome assembly GCF_965655845.1 of Candidatus Salinivivens marinus. NCBI lineage: Bacteria > Pseudomonadati > Pseudomonadota > Alphaproteobacteria > Rhodobacterales > Paracoccaceae > Candidatus Salinivivens > Candidatus Salinivivens marinus. The sequence continues at coordinate 30,086 of NZ_CBFHHX010000003.1, read as the reverse complement.
AGGCAACTTGCTTATCTTTAGGGTTGAGTTTTTTAGTTACAATTATTCCTGCAAGAAGAGCCGCCAGCCTTCACCCAGTGGATGCTCTTCGTTATGAATAAACCGGTATTAGAACTAGCATCTATTGAAAAAAGCTATTCCAAAGGAAGTTCAAATAAAATTGAAGTATTAAAGGGTGTCGATTTAAAATTATTTCCAGGCGAACTTGTTGCTTTAGTTGCGCCGTCTGGCGCTGGTAAATCCACCCTTCTTCAAATTGCTGGGTTACTTGATAAACCACTGAGCGGTAAAATATTTATAGACGGGCGAGAAATACAAAACGAAAGTGATAATCAACTCACGATGATACGACGGCGAGAAATTGGCTTCGTTTATCAATTTCATCATCTGTTGCCTGAGTTCTCAGCAAGAGAAAATATTGATCTGCCTCAACTTTCCAATGGGGTTCCATTAAAAGATACTCAAAGACGGTCAAAGGAACTGTTAGATTTGGTAAATCTTGCAAATAGATCTGATCATAGACCAGCAGAGCTGTCTGGCGGTGAGCAACAAAGAATAGCAATTTGCAGAGCGCTTGCGAATAAACCCAAAATAATTTTAGCAGATGAGCCCACTGGAAATTTAGATCAAAATACCACTTTGTCAGTTTTTGAGACTTTGCTGAAGATTGTCAAAAAAACAAATTTAGCTGCCTTGATCGCGACACACAACTTAGATCTGGCGAAGCGAATGGACAGAGTTGTAAAACTAATCGACGGAAAAATAAGTTAGCTTCGCTCATAATCATCGCTCAAATTATTAGGATCTGCTCCCAGTAAAAACCGGAGTAACCTAACGATATTTTTACTTCCTTGTCTGAGCCAGCCATTTTTGCGATATTTTCTTGATGAGGTCGTTATAACAATGGGCATGCAGGATAATTTTCCTTTAAACCGCAATGCTAATTCTACATCTTCCATAATGGGTATCGGTGAATAACTGCCATTTTTCATGAGTAACGTTCTGGATATTAACAATCCCTGGTCACCATAAGGCAGATTAAAAATTAACGATCGAGCGTTTGCCCAAGTTGATGTCATTGAGGCAAGTGGATGTATAATATCAAAAGCTAATTTACAGTAGTGCCCAGCGTCTTTATTTAAATATTTTTTTACAATTTTACTCCATCCTGGCTCAAGCATTGAGTCACTGTGTAAGACAAATATGAAATCTCCTTTGGCTAAATTCACACCCTTTTTTAGTTGACACCCTCGAGAGGCTTCGCTTGAGACAAATTTTCCTCCACACTCCTCCACAATTTCTCTTGTTTCATCTGTAGAGCCACCATCTACGACAATTAACTCTCTAATAATTCCAGCTTCAATACCTTCAAATAAGCTCGCAAGTGTCTTTAAAATTGTATTTTGTGAGTTCAATGTTGGAATTACTATTGATATTGGTGCGCGCATGAGTTTTCCATATGAATAAAATGCGGTAAGTTTTAAAAAGGAGCTATTAAATGGTAACACCGCTTAATAACCGAAAGGTTTTGGGGCTGAAAGGAAGCGATTGTAAAAAATTTCTGCAAAATTTAATAAGTAATGATATTAATTTAATCGATGATGGTATAGTTTACAGTGCTTTACTAACACCTCAAGGCAAGTATACAGCTGATTTCTTCGTCGTACCGCTTGGCGATGCACTGGGAATTGATGTTCATGCAGATCTGGCTCAAACCTTACTTGAAAAGTTTAATATTTATAAATTGCGGTCAGATGTAGAAATAAAAGAATTAGAAGTCACTGTCGCATTGGGACTAACTGATCCCCCAGAAGGGGCCTTCACTGATCCTCGTCATCCAAAACTAGGGTGGCGTTTATACAGCATAGATGCAGAGAAATTTAACCAGCCCATAAATTGGACCAAATTACGGGTTGATTACGTAATTCCAGAGTATCGAAGCGAACTAACTGGCGAAAGTTATATATTGGAAATGGGATTTGAGAGACTAAACGGTGTCGATTTCAAAAAAGGCTGCTACGTAGGACAAGAAGTTACGGCAAGGATGAAACATAAAACAGAATTGCATAAAGGGTTGGTAAAGATAGGCTCCGAGCAGACCATGGTAAATGGGGAAGAATTATTTTTAAATGATAAGCCAATAGGATCTGTACTGACGGTTTATGATAGGTCAGCTTTGGCATATGTACGTTTAAAAAATAGAGATGAAATACTGTCTACAAAAAGTACTAAAAGGATATTCGTAGATAAAAACCCGATTCCATCGAACTAAGCTCTCTCGGAATATTCCATCGTCTCCGTATTCACTACTATGGCTTCATCTTGAGAAATAAATGGCGGCACCATAACCTTCACACCATTATCCAGAATTGCAGGTTTAAAACTATTTGCTGCTGTTTGCCCTTTAACAACAGGCTCTGTCTCAACAATTTGGCATACCACTTTAGCAGGCAATGAAGCATTCAGCGCCTCGTCATCGTAAAATTCGACAACAATTTGCATTCCATCTTGCAAAAAAGGTCTACGGTCACCAAGCAGGTCGGACGGCAATTCTATTTGTTCAAATGTTTCTGTATCCATAAAAACGAGCATTCCATCATTTTCATACAAGAACTGCTGATCCTTTTGTTCTAAGCGAACCTTCTCAACTTTATCTGCACTTCTAAAACGCTCGTTGAGTTTAGTTCCTGTACGAAGGTTCTTTAATTCAACCTGAGCAAAGGCTCCCCCCTTCCCAGGTTTAACATGATCAACTTTTATAGCAGCCCAAAGCCCGCCATCGTGATCAAGCACATTGCCAGGTTTTATTTCATTTCCATTTATCTTCGGCATTTTAAAGAAAAACCTATTTGTTGATTGTTTAGACAGCAGCTCTAACTAACAGAGGGAAGTTAGACAAGGCTTTTGACATGGGTCGCCTGATAGCTATGCGTTATGATCATAGTAGCTATGTATTTTTAGGCTACCCGAATCAGTTATAATGGTACATAAGCATCGTTACGCCAGAAGTATAAAGAAAAGGACGACGAGATGAAAGATTTCGTTGACGCATCAGCGTTTAATACAGAGCAAGGAAACCGGGCTAGGAAATTATTCGCTGCGGTCGTTCTGGCGGCATTGGATGATGCAATTGCAGATGACAGAAAATATGGAAACGGCCCTGAGCAAATAGCTCGGTGGGCAAGATCGCGCGATGGGCGTGAAGTTTTATCGTGCGCCGGCATTGATCCAAATGAACGCGTTGTGAGTGGATTAATGGAGTTTGTTGCTAAAGGTGTTAGGACTTCCGTTGCTCTTTCTAGAGAGGAAAGTGAGAGACGAAACGCAGCCTCTAATCACGCTGAGGCAGCCTAAACTTCAAAGTCGTTTACTAATCTTTATTCAACTCCTGTAGTAAATTTTTAATTGCTTTGAAACTCTCATTACCTACTTCCTTATTACTTATAATAGACTTGTAATACTCTTCAGGGTCATAGCGAGCGACTGGTAGGTTTAGATATTCAACTGTCAATAAACCAGAAGCAGATAGAACATCAAAAGCAGCAAGATACTCATCATAACTAGCATTTATTAACTGAGACTTGGCATCTAATAATTCTTGCTCAGCATTAAGCACATCCAAGGTAGTTCGCGCCCCAAGGAAAGCCTCCTCTTTAACCCCATTAAAAGCAACCTCAGCAGCTTCTATTTGTTTCTCGATCGCAGCTCTACTCGCCTTAGAAACTTCCAACATTGCATATGCAGATGAAATCGTTTGCTCGATCGTATCAATCTGTACATGCAAACCAGAGCGAACAGCTTGCAGATTAGCAAGGGCCTGTCGCTCTTTTGCAGATATTGAACCACCTTGATAAATTGTTCCACTTAACTGTAGGCCAATAGACGCTTGCAGTGACTCAGGTTGAGCATCACTATCCGAAAGTCCAATATCACCGTTTAAAGTCATCTTGGCTTTTGACGAAGCTTTAATGCGTTTTAACGTCAACTCGCTGGCTTTTATTTGATACTGTAATTGCCTAAGCTCAGGGTGGGAAGAAGAAGCAATAGATAGTGCCTCCTCGATTTTTGTTGGCACAGCTGGCATTTCTTTTGGGGCAAGTAAGTCTTCCGGCAACGTACCGACAGCATTTTTAAATACCGCCTCTGCTTGAACTAGTAGACCTTTAGCCGCTGAAAGTGAGCTTGCCGAAGATGCGAGCCGAGCTTCCGCAAGCGCTACGTCGGTTCTTGTAATTTCCCCTACTTCGTAGCGGTCTTTTGCCGCTGTGAGCTCCTCTTCGATTACAGAATAGTTGTTTTCTCTCAATCGAACGGTTTCCCTACCTTCCAGAACCCCCATAAAAGCACTGACTGCACCTCCTAAAACTCTCTGTTCTAATGCTATCAGTCCTTGGCGTGTAGCGAGAACATTTTGCTTGGTTACATCAGCAGCAAGCCTGTTGGAACCTCCATCGAATATAGTTAAAGACGAGTTCAAACCAACGTTACCCCGCCAAACAACATCGCTCGTCGCACTTCCTGCGGTGTCAGTTTCACTCCAGTTTCCCGAAAAATTAGCAGCCCACGAAACTATTGGTAATAATGCGGAGGATGCTATTATTGTATTTTCATCGGCAGCTCTCAATAAGGCTCTGTTCTGATCTAGCAATCCTGAATTATTATATGACTCTACAAGCGCTTCAGAAAGGCTCTTAGCATGGAGCGGTAACAAAAAAGAATGAAATAAAAAAGTTACTGAAACTATTGAAGACTTTAGAATAACTTTCATTTTTTTACCCAACTATTAACGATTAAGGCAACTGCCAAGTTTATAATGTGAAGGTTAGTTCTTTTCTAAAACAATCTAGAACAGGTGCTGCAGCATTAAAACCGAATCGCCAACATATTTCATTATTTAGTTTATACCCAATTTTAACTCTGCCAAGTGCCCCCTCCATAAAAATGGCTACCATCCTTCCACCATCTTTTAATTGGGACGATATTTTATCCGTTACCAGCTCAATCCCACCTTGTATGAAAATTACATCATATGGAGCGTGGCTTGGTGCTCCCTCATGCAAAAGCCCTCTTTCAACAATGACATTGTCTATACCATGCTCAGTAAGAGCGGTTTGCATTTCATTGGCTGGTTTATCCTCACTTTCCAATGCCACTACCGCCTCTGCAAGGTGCGCTATGATAGCAGCAGAATATCCAAAAGCCGAGCCAACATCCAAAACGAGTTCGCTGTCATTAACATCTACTAGATCAAGCATCTTTGCTAATGTACGAGGATCCAAAATTACTCTGTCATTTCCAATGCGAATATGTTCTCCAACATACGCCGTATCTCTGTTCTCTGATGGAACAAAGGCTTCGCGCTTTATTGATAAAAAAGCCTCTATAATTGGAAATTTCGTAACATCAGATGGACGAATTTGATTGTCAACCATCATCCTACGACGTGTTACATTATCAGACATTAGCAACTCTCAAAAAGTTAAAGCTTACACGTGTATTGACACAACAACCGTATAGTATCAATGCAATTCATTAAACAATATCTGCCTGCCTACAATATTCGTAAGTATCAAAACAAAAGATATTTATGCTGTTATTGGAAGCCGCTCTTCCACCATGCCAGCGTACCAACTGGAACCGAATGGGATAGCTTCGTCATCAAATATATACTCTGGATTGTGCAGCATTTGACTATCGCCATTTCCTAAAAATATAAATGCACCAGGTTTTTCCATCAACATGTAAGAAAAATCTTCTGATGGCATAATTGGTGGTGTGTCTGTATCAACTTCAGACACCAATGATGCAACGGAGATAGCATGGTGTGTAGCATCTTCATTATTATCCGTTATTGGGTAGCCCCGTTCATATTCAATAGTTATCTCGCATTGATTTGCTGCTGCAGTACCCTCTGCTACTTGGTGCAAGCGCTCTTGAACAAGATCACGCATATCTTCATCCAAACTGCGAACAGACCCCTCGAGTTCGACCGTATTTGCTATAACATTGAGTGCACTGCTGTCAGTTTTAAATGTGCCAGCTGTGACAACCACACGTTTAAGCGGATCAATAGACCGAGATACAATCAGATTCAAATTTACAAGTATCTGTGCAGCTACCAAAGTCGTATCTACTGCCAAATGCGGCATTGCTGCATGTCCACCTTTACCTGTAAGTATAATTTTGAAACGATCAGCCGATGCCATTAATGGTCCCGGTCTGATTGCAAATTTGCCTGTTTCAATTCCAGGCATATTGTGAATGCCGTAAAACTCATCAATATTAAATCGAGTTACAAGTCCATCATTAATCATTGCTTTGGCTCCTGCACCTCCTTCCTCAGCAGGTTGAAAAATCACAGCGGCTTTTCCATCAAAGTTTCTTGTTTCACAAAGATATTGTGCAGCGCCCAAAAGCATCGCTGTGTGCCCATCGTGACCACAGGCATGCATTACACCTGGAACCTCAGATTTATATAAAACATCTGACTTTTCATCGATAGGGAGTGCATCCATGTCAGCTCTCAAACCAATTACACGTTTTGACGTGTCAACTTGACCATGAATAACGCCGACGACACCTGACTTACCGACACCTTCAACCACCTCGTCACAACCGAAACTTCTCAAAAGATCAGCAACCTTTGCTGCAGTTTTAGGAAGTTCATATTGCAATTCTGGATTTCTATGGAAATCATGTCTCCATTTTACAATCATAGGGTATAACTCGGCAAATCGATTTTTGATGGGCATTCGTACCTTCCAAGTTTAACTGCCTTACCAATGCCAAAATGTCAGGCGCTGTTCAGTTGCACAAGTTAAATTTTTCTTTTAGTGGATGCCACCAAGAAATCAGTATTTCACAACAGGAAGAAATGAAACAAAAAGAGTTTTTATTAGGCGTAAGCGCTATGCTGCCACTTTTATTGGGAGTTGTACCGTTTGGTCTAGTTTTTGGAGTTCTGGGCATTAGCAGTGGCCTTTCAGAAACTCAAACCATTTTGATGTCGAGTATTATTTTTGCGGGAGCTAGTCAGGTTGTTTTTGCACAATTATGGGCTGCTGGATCTGCTTATATTGTTATTGGGAGCTCAGTAGCACTGATTAATTTAAGACACGTCCTATATAGCGCTTCGGTAGCTCAACACCTGGAAAAATTGAATTTTAAATGGAGAATAATCCTTGCTTACTTATTAACCGATGAGGCCTTTGCAGTATCCATAAGACGATTTACCTCCCATGGGACCAGTAGACCAGTGCATTTTTTCATGCTTGGTGCAGGTCTAACACTCTGGCTCACTTGGCAGACCTCTACAATCATTGGAGTGATTGCAGGATCTACTATACCAAAGAATTGGGAACTTGCATTTGCTATACCATTAACTTTCATAGCAATAGTGGTTCCATTGTTACGGAGTATTCCGACTATCGTTAGTGCGCTAGCCTCCGGATTAATTGCTATTTGTGGCCAATCATTACCTTGGAATACTTGGATAATTATTGCAGCTCTTGGAGGAATTTTGATGGGTGCTTTCGTCGAAAAATGGAATCACAACAAATGATTTGGTTTGTTATGATTTTAACTGGATTGATAAATTTAATATTTCGCATTTCTATGTTTTCTGGAATTCGCAATATTCATTTACCATTATCACTAAATCGATATGTCGTGTATGTGCCTACTTCAGTGTTATCAGCAATCATAGCAAGCAGCCTTATTTCTTTTAATGGTCAAGAAGTTTTATATGAAGCAGAAAAACTAGTGGCCGCATCAATAGCCGTTATATTTGCATATCTAACAAAATCTGTCTCAGCGACGTTAGTAGCAGGATTAATAACTATTTGGATAATGTAGACTTCAAACTGCAACTAACTATTAACGTATATTTTTATGTAATTTGGGCTTTAAAAATTTAAGCAGTACTTAATCGACTGGAAGATATGATGCGATTTGTATATGTCCAGTTAAGTATACTTATAAATGTCTAAAAGTTGAAAAAGTTATTTGCTTTTTTAAGTCAATTACAATGCACATATCTGGATATATCAAACTTGGCTAACGAAAGAACATTTAAAGCAATAACATGGTTGCTATTCTCAATTATATGTTTCGACCTTATGGCTGTACATATTCGATATCTTTCAATCACCTATACCCCGGAAGAACTTTCTTTTTATAGAAACACACTCGGCCTAATTCCGAGCATATTACTTTTATATTTTACGGCGGAATTATCTTTAAAACTTCAAGATTATAAAATTAAGCAATGGAAGCTTGCCTTTTTTCGTGGATTTATAGTGGCGCTAGCTCAGTTACTTTTTTATACAGCAATAAGTAAACTAGAATTGGCAACAGTCGCAACTTTAGGACAGACAGGTCCGATCTTCATAGTGATATTGGCAATAGTTCTTTACAAAGAATATGTTGGGGTCTGGCGCTGGGCAGCAATTTTTATTGGCTTCTTGGGTACAGTCCTAGTGATAAAACCAGGGAGTGATATTTTTAACTGGAATTCAATACTGCCAATCGGCGCATCATTTTGCTATGCTCTATCTATAGTCACTCTTCGCAGTTTTAAGAAAGAAATTTCAAACTCTATATTGTATTTATATTCCGCAACTGCAGCTGCTCTTGGTGCCGGCCTATATGCCAGCCTCTCAATCACATTTACACCAATTCAAAACTACTCAGATGCGATTTTGCTGCTATCAATGTCTTTTTGTGGAGGATTTGGTGTTGTATGCCTCATGATTGCCTATCGGGCTGCTGAAGCCTCTGCAATTGCACCATTCAACTATTTCGGACTGGTATCGGCTTTTGTGCTTGGCTGGGTAGTTTTTGGGGAATTCCCATTGGATACACTATTTCCTGGTGTTCTTTTCATAGTTACGGCAGGTTTAGTTATCATATGGCGAGAAAAAATAAATAAAAATTGATGGGTGAAAATAATGGAATTACCAAAAAATAATTTCAAGAAAAACTTAATAAATGGAGTACATCAACTTGGAATCTGGAACTCCATATCAGGAAACTCAGTACCAGAGCTTTTAGCAACGTGTGGATTTGATTGGGTTCTCATTGATACAGAACATGCACCCGTTGAAACTGTAGAAATTCAAAGTAGTTTGCAGTCGATAGCAGCATATGAAAATGTTTCTGCCGTCGTAAGACCAGCAGCAAACGATCCCATTTTGATAAAAAGAATACTTGACATGGGAGCTCTAACGTTACTTCTTCCTTACATTCAATCAGCTCGAGAAGCGGAAGATGCTGTATCATCTGTAACATACGGTCCAAATGGTTTGAGAGGAATGGCTGGAATGACCCGAGCAACAAGATATGGGTCTGTCGAAAATTATTTCAAACGAGCAAGCGAAGAAATATGTCTATTAGTTCAAGTCGAAACGACGGAGGCGATAGAGCAGATAGAAGCTATTGCTTTAACCCCGGGCATTGATGGCGTTTTTATTGGGCCAGCAGACCTTAGTGCGAGCATGGGTTACCCTGGGGAAATAGATCACCCAAAAGTAGTAAAAGCAATAATGGATGCAATTAGTAAATTGAAATCACTAAAAATGCCGTCTGGAATACTCACTCTGGATTTCGATAGTGCCAACCGTTATATTTCCGCGGGAACTACTTTTACGGCTGTAGGGGTAGACATGGTATTACTGGCAGAGAGCACTAGAAATCTACGCAACCAGTTTACCTGATTGTTAGCATTGCTTGGAGAGCATTAGCCGTAATGTGGTTATTCTGGACTTGTGTTGCAAAACGTCTTGATCAAGCTAGTTCTACGACCGCGACAGGTTTGTATTGATGCCAAAAAAAGCGCTTAAATTGAAAAAGTTGTTAATAGTTCTCTCACTTATTATTATTGGAAATACACAATTGATTGCGGAAAACCTTATAGAAAGCGGTAGGTGGATTTATTTCGCTGATAACGTTATGGGGGGAATATCTGTAGGATCGTCTGAATATGTGATAGTGGCGTCAGGAAAAGCAATAAGGCTTTATGGCGAGGTATCTACTAAAAATAACGGAGGGTTTATCCAGGTACGCATGCCTTATTCGATAGACCAATTAGAAAAATATAAAGGTATAAAAATTAAGATGAAAGGCAATGGTGATGAATATTTCTTACACCTGAGAAATAGAAGCTCAAGACTTCCTTGGCAGTATTACCATGCCAGTTTTAAATCGGAGCCTACCTGGAAAGAAGTAAATATTCCCTTTGAACAATTTAAAAGATCCTCAAATTTTATGAAAAGTGTTTTTGATCCTAGTTCTATAAAGACAATCGGAATAGTTGCTTATGGAAAGGATCATACGGCGGACGTCATGGTATCAGAACTTGAGTTTTATTAATTTGAAGTAAAACTTAGGTCTCGAAAGCTGGAGAAAACATTATTATCGACACCACCTCTTGATAAGTATTTTGTTCGGGATAATTAATCGTTGTAGCCAACAGTCATCTTTAACGCGTTTGAGGTAAATATGGAGCCTGTTGATCATACAAAAACAAAGCAACTGATATTAGATTTTTCTCGGCGTTCAATAAGAACAGACGATATCAGTCTTGCAAAGCAGCATGCACAAAAAAGAGAATATCTCGCATCCGATGAAACACCAACAAACTTTGGATCTGTATTGGCTTGCTATTTGGGGGCTAATACAGAGTTAATGGACAAAATGAATTATGGCACTTGAAGAAGACATATATGAAATGTACCGTGATGGCCCGTTTGATTGGTTTAACCCTATAGACTTTATGACAAGCACCTTAACAGGTGGACCATCAGGCAGTTGGTCTGAAAAAACACATTCAGAAAAAATTTTTGAAATAGCTAAACAATATCCAAATCTATCCACTGCCGATGTCGAACATTTGATATCATCGCAGAAGAAAAAAAGGGGATTAGACTAAGTCTCAAAAGACTAAGTTTCTGATCATTCCTGAACAATCTATGTGTCGCAAAAATGTAAGAATTTTACGATGGCAAATATGGTCTAACCTTACATTCAATTTTTGACAGCGACTTGCCATATTGAAATAGTTTAAGTAACTAATCATATAGTAATCCATTTCTCAGCTTATTGATTCTAGGCGGGTTGGCGGAGTGGTGACGCAGCGGATTGCAAATCCGTGTACACCGGTTCGATTCCGGTACCCGCCTCCAAAAATTCAGCGAATAGATCAATAAATATCAAACTCGTAAGAGTAAGTGTGTTTTCCAGATCGTTTTAAGTTAAACCAATTAGGCAGAAAACTAGAAACACCACTTACAAAATCTCAATTATAGTGGTTAGTGAGCTAGGCTTTTTGAATGAACCATGCACCATCGCCTCTATCTTTTCTAAATTTTACGTCTTCTACTTTAGTAGAGAAAAATTCATCAACAGCTTTTTTTGCACCAGGCCATGCTTTCGCGCCGTAATCATCAAAAACAATACAACCACCTTTGGTAAGCCTTGGGTAAATATACTCTAAGCATTCTAAGTGCGGTTTATATGCATCACAATCAATGTGTGCGAAGCAAAAAGTTTCATCGGCTGCTATTTTGTCCAAAGTCTCATCAAAAAAACCTTTTAAACAAACACCATTTATGTCGAAATAATTAAAAAATTTGTCAAGTTTGGCCGGAACGTCTTGTGCGGCGGTAAACTTCTTTTTCAGCCTGGTTAAAGGGCGGAATAATTTTACGTCTTCATCGCCTAACGATGAATCTCCGAAGCCTTCAAAGCTGTCGCAGGCATAAAATACTTTTTTCGCTTCTGTTTCTTTCAAAGATCTACAAAGCAATTTGGTCGTTTTTCCTCTCCAAACACCACATTCAATGACATTACCAGTTAGAGATATACAATCTTCAAATAGGCTAACCAAATCGCTCTTTTTCGCGTCATTCCAAAGAGCGTCCCAATATTTTGTTCTTCCATCATTGGTCTTCAAGGATTCATACAGTATTTCATCCTCAGCGATTGCTTTTTTATATTTTTTTTTCAATATCTTATCCAATCGGTTTAGGTTTCTGGTAGAACCTAGTGAGCGTGCATTTTATACATCTATAACGAATTAGCCTAAGTACACACAACCGGAATATCACGATTGCTTTGAGAGCGATGTCAGTTGTTCATTTACAAACAGAACCTGCGATACTTTGAAATATAAAATGTAAATAAGGTTTTGGGGATTTTAAACGGGAAATTTATTTAAGTAACGATATTAGGGAAAAATATCCTTTTTGATGATTTATAATCAACAGCTTATCTAAAATTAAATTTGTAGTTTGTGGATCCGGCACTCACATCCAAAAAATTCCCTACAACTTTTATACTTACTTAATGTTAAAACGGTTTTTGAATTAATGAATATTGGCGTAAGGCTTTTTTTATGTGTAACAGTTTTATTAATCACAATGAGGGAGGACAGCAGTGAAAAAAATTGCAAGAAGTCGCTATGCTATATTACGAGAGTTGACAGACGCCGCGTTAGAAGAAGCAGTAACTGCTTACATGAATGACGGATGGAAACCTGTAGGAGGGTTAGTCATTAGTTACAATGAAGATTTGGAGCATAAAGAATATATTCAACCTATGTCTAACTAAAATTTCTTATATACTTAATTGAATTAGATAATTCTTTTAACGCAAAATGATGAGCCATATGTCCAACATTTGGTAAAATATGGAGGCGAGAATTCGGAATTGCTTTGTTGAAGTCAACAGCCTGACTTTTAAAGGGCAATAAAAAATCTTCATTACCATGGATTATCTCGACTGGCATTTCTATGCGCCCATAAGATGTGTAGTTTTGGTCCAGTGCTTGCGAAGCAATAAGCAAATCGTTTTTGTTTGCTTTGATCGTAGACAGCCGCCTGGAAAGATCTGAACCAACATAATCTAGATAACCTGTTGGAATATCTTGCGGTTTAAACATACGTCCCGCAAATTTTTCAATAGAACCATTATCAGCTCTTTTGGCGACGCTAGTAAAGTATAACTCGTAAGCGTGCTTCAAAAGACCACTGTCATTTGCTAATTTTGAAACTCCTGAAAAAGGCATATTTAAACCCGCTATGGACACGACACCCTTCACGTCCTCTGGAAATTTTGCTGCCCAGGCCATAGCGACCGAAGCGCCCCAACTGTGCCCAACAAGGATAAGATTTTTTCCGTTAATATTTTTTACATATGACCTCGCTAGATCCGCCTGCCTTTCAGCGTCCCATGTGCCCCCATCTCTCTCAGAATATCCAAAACCAGGTCTATCAATGAAAATTAATCTGCTATCGAGTTTTGAAAGTGAGCGTGTGGCAAATACCCAATCACGAAGATTTATAAAAGCTCCGTGAATAAAGACTACATCTTGAGATCCATCTCCCTCAACATATCCGTGAACGCGCAAGCCATTTAAATTTAAAATTGTACCAACTGCAGGTACATTTTTCTCTGCAAATTTATTTGGGATAGCGTAATTTTCTACTCTATCACAAGCGGTTATTCCATGGGCGACTAGTCCAAGTCCAAAATTTCGTCTTGATATGATTAAACTAGCCAAGAATAAATTATCCAATAATTAAATTCCGGCTACACTTAATGTTTTAAAAGCAATAGCTAACAAAAAATTTCACCACTAAGAAGGAAGTATGTAATTAAGTAACTTACGTGGCAAGGTGTTTTTTCTAAATCAAAATATTAGAAAAACAGAATTGATCATGAACCTTTGTCAATAACCCTTGTTATCTCTCTAGCACTCCAGGGGGTGTTTTTTCTCAGTTTTATTTGCCCGTCTTTACCAATTAAGATTATCAAAAAACCTTTTGGCCTAAACCGCTTTCTTAAATTTGAATTGGGCTCCGGCGTATGATCTACAAATACTTGCACATCCCTGCTTAAAAGTGCATTTGGATCTGACGCAAACATTTTGATCTGTTGTTTCAAATTTGGGTCTAAGTGTGAATTTGAGAATACCAGCACAGGACGCTTTTCCCAAATTAAGTTTCGTATTTCAGTATCGGGGTTCACATAAGTAATGTCTAAGGAATTCGCTGTTGCAAATGCACTCGATGCAAAAAAGAGAATACAAACAAAACGTACAAACTTAAGCATCTTTTTATCCAATTAATCCAGAAATAGAGATATTTATATCATGTTACTTAAACTACAACTTAAATTTTCTTTTAGTAACTTCAAATTATAATTTCATCTACTGCCTTAGGATGCTGAGTTATCTGCTCATATCCAGTTTCTGTAATAATAAAACTATCACCAACCTGTGCTCTGAAGTCATTCGTCAATACTGAACCATCAACAGCGAATACCATACCAGGTTCCAAAATTGTCTTGTCACCCCTTATTAGCTCCGGTTTTTCCAAAAAGCTGTATCCCGTTGCGCGTCCACATCGAAATGGATAACCATACCCCTCTCTTTGAATTACCTCTGCATATGCTTCATGCACTTGCTCCGCTTTGACGCCGGGCCCTAATTCGGCTAAAGCAGCCTCCTGACTTGCTAAAGCTGTTTCATAGACCTTTACGTGCTCCGGTTTCGCCGAATTGATCCAAAATGTGCGATCAAACCCTAATTTAAATTTGTTAAAGTTTGTCATCCCACAAAAACATAAGAAAACTGGATCACCATTTCTCATAATACGGTTAGAAGCTCTATGGTGAGTTTTTGTAATGTCTTGGCCTGATGCCATAATTTGCAGAAAATTTGTATTGGGAGACATATCAGTTGGCATATAATGTTTGTTTAATAGCTCAGCTGCTATTCTTGCTCCAGCTGCCGAAGTTGCTATAGCAACTTCAAATTCTGGTCTTCCATCAATAATCGCCTCCCTACCTGCCTTCATCATTGCAGTTGCTACCTGCCCCGCGTGACGAGCAATTTGAAGTTCTTCTGGAGATTTAATCATTCTCATTTCACTTAAGATTTCGGAAAAATTTACAAATTTTTCCTTGGAAAGTAATGAGTAAAGGTAAGACAATACGACTCGAGGAATTCTATCCGTTTCAATACCTATCTTTTTTGATGACTTTAATAGATCGGGTAATTTTTCGCGCCATTCATCTCCCATCCCATCGTTCCAAGTTGAAATTTCATCACAGTGAGCAAGAGACCTAGCAGAATTTTCATCAATTTGAGGAGTGATAATCACACTGGGACCATTTACACTTATTATGAATATTGTTGGTCGTCCAAACTCCATATGAAGATAATCATAATAACCAGTAAGATAAAAAACATTATCATCATCTGTGACTAAAGCAGTATCAATTCCCCATACGCGCATACGATCTTTAAGGTCTTTTAATCTTGCTTCGAAAAGGTTTTTCAAGCTTGCATCTCACTTTTTGGTAAAAGTTTGCGCACCAAGCTACTCCAGACCTTCACCCCAATAGGCAATAAGCTATCGTTAAAGTCGTATGAACTGGAGTGAAGTGGATCAGAACCACTCCCACTTTGTCCATTACCTAAGAGAAAGAGACACCCTGGAATAATATTAGAGAAATGAGCAAAATCCTCAGAAAAGCTCATAGGCTCACAATTTCCGGTAAAATTTAAGCCAAGCTTTTCGGCAACATTAATCACAGTCTCTGTTTGGTCAGCTGAATTTATCGTTTCCACAAATTCAGTTTCAAATGAAACTTTACTGTCAATTTCATGTGCCCTGCAAATTCCTTCCACTATTTTATTAATTAATCTTTTAATCTCTAATCTGTCTGCCTCATTTCTTGATCGAACATCACCCTTTATTAAACTTGTTCCAGGCAAAACATTGCGAGCACCATTGGAAATAAACTCAGTTACCGATAGTACAGAGCCTGATCCTGGCGGAAGCCTCTTGGAAATAATATTTTGAAGGCTTTGGATAATTTCGCACCCTACCGAAATCGTATCACGTCCAACATGGGGCATTGAGGCGTGTCCTCCTCGGCCGTTCAATCTTATTTCAAAAAGACTTTCAGAGGAGCAAATCAAACCTTTTCTAGTCATTAAGTGCCCAATTTCAATACCCGGCAAGTTATGAAGAGCAAATATATCGGAAATAGGGAATTTTGATAGTAGGCCCTCATCTAGCATTGCCTTCGCACCCAAGCCATTTTCTTCACTTGGCTGAAAAATAAAAATCACTGTACCGTCGAAATCTAAACTATGGGCCAACTCTTCAGCTGCTCCTAGTAACATAGTCATGTGACCATCGTGACCACAGGCATGCATAACACCGGGGTACTTTGACGAATATGAGTGCGTAGAGGTTTCTTGAATTGGAAGAGCATCCATATCAGCCCTCAACCCAATTGTTTTTTTGCCTAAGCCAGATCTTAGGATGCCAATCACTCCGACCCCTTCAACGACCTCAAGTCCTTTGGCTCTTAAAAACTTTGCAATTTTTATTTTTGTTTGTTTTTCTTGAAAACCAAGCTCGGGAAATCGATGAAATTCATGCCTAAGCTCTCTCAAAGTTTCAATAGAAATAGTCAAGTTTCTTCCTCATGCTTTAAGGATATACTTTCTGCACTTTCATTTTACAGAACTAAAATCAAATAAAAAGTGAAGAAAGTTGTGGGATTTAACTATAAGCATCACATCAGCTTTTAACTTTTATTTGGAAAGGACGAAGATGGTATTTCTTTTTTCTTCTCTCTTATCAATACATACAACCCTGAGCCAACAACAAATATAATACCTGTCAAAATATATAAATCGGGTATATCTCCAAAAAAAGTCCACCCCCAGAAAATACTCAGTGGTAATAAAACATATTCAAATGGCGCAACGCTCGCTGCGGCCGCAGTACTGTATGCCTTTGACATAAAATAACTCACACCGGCAGCCAAAAAACCTAAGGCAAAAAAATATGGTAGGTCTGATGTTTTCGGAAAGGCCCAACCTTTTAGGATAAACTGTAGACTAGTATTTGAGCTGACATCTGCTAATTTTCCATCGCCAAAGATCAATCCAAAAATTAGGCTAAAAATCACAAAGGTTAGCTGGATATAAAATGCCAATGCTGCGGGTTTAGAAGACTTTGAGAGTTTACGGGTCATTATTTGCATTAGTGCGTATAGAACTGCTGCAATAACAGGAAGGAAATATATAAACGGCGGAATATCAGACATGCTCCAAGTATTTGGTTTCATCATTATAAATACCCCCAAAAACCCAGTAATGACGGCTAACAACCGCCTTATTCCGACTTTTTCTCCAAGAAGGGGGATTGATAATAGTGTAATAAAAATTGGCGCTACAAAGAAAAGAGCCGTGGCTGTAGCAAGAGGAAGCGTTGCTATCGCCGAAAAAAAGATCATGTTACACAAAAAAATTGCTACCGCCCGTAAAGCATGTTGTATCGGTTTCTGAGTTTTTAAAATTTTGAGCCCACCCTCACTCTTTACTAAGAGTAGCGTAAACAAAATTGCAATTAACGATCTAATAAATATAATTTCATGCAATGGATAATTTTTAGAAAATTGTTTTACGAACAAATCATTTATTGATATGCACAGCATTCCTAAAAACACATAAAATGAAGCTTTCTGAACCGACCCTGCTTGCACAACCATTCCTCTGAATACAACTGGACATTTTTTTATCAGCTTTTAGGCTAATCCAGCGGTTTAAGCTAATCATGAAGAGAGGAAAAATGATAGCGATGTTTTTGTTTAAATGAGCGAATATCAGAAAGGAATATTAATAACTTTTTTTGGTGTTTTATTTGTAACGCCCGACTCGTTATTTGTTCGTCTTATATCCTCAGATGAATTGACAATTGCTTTCTGGCGAAGCTTTGCAGCAGGTTTATTAATTTTAGCCGCGTTAATTACTTTTGCTGGTTTTAAAAATATAAAATCTTTGTTTTTGATGGGTAAATTAGGTTGGCTATATTGTTTTTTAATAGGATCTACTTCACCAGCTTTTGTTTGCGCGGTAGAAAATACAAGTGTTGCAAATGTAGTTTTTATCTTTGCTGCGATGCCGATCTTTGCCGCATTATTTAGTTACTTCTTACTTGGAGAACCGATTGCAACAAGAGTAAAAAAAACAATTGCCACCGTTTCTTTAGGCCTAGTTTTAATTGCTTATGGCTCCACTGAAAATGAAATATCAAACTGGAGGGGTGACTTATTCGCGCTCTATGTCTGTATTTCCTATGCAGCGGCGTTAACGTTAATAAGAAAACTCCAGAATATTTCTATCTTACCAGCCTTACCAGTCGCCTACTTAAGCTCAGCATTAATTTTATTCTTTTTCACAGACCCATTTAAAGGATTTGAGGCAAATGCCAATTTCTATCTTCTACATGGGATCTTAATAGCCGCTGGAACGTGCTTTTTGGCCATAGGACCAAGATATATAAGTTCACCCGAAGCATCGCTACTCATACTCTTGGAAACTATACTGGCACCCTTATTAGTTTGGGCGGTACTTTACGAGTACCCGGGTAATTGGAGTCTTATTGGTGGTGCCTTGATTGTGCTCACACTATTAGTTTTCAATTTTTCTGCGTTCAGCAAAACTTAACAAGCGGCTTACAAAGAAACCTCTTGAAATGATTGGTAGTCAATAGATAATCATTAGAAGTTGTGATGTAGAGATTATAATGTCGTTAGAAGCAATAATTATAGAACTTCAGTCAGTTTTTTCAGGTACAACAGACATTGAGCGTCGAGCACTGGAAGCACTCCAGAAAGCATCATTCGAGAAGTTTAAATCAGCGAAAAGCACTCCTCTGCCAGCAGAAATTGTTAATGTGATGGAGGAGGAGCAAGCTCATCCAATTTGCAAAAGCATCCTGAATGCAGAACTAGATTGGTGTCCGCCAACAACTTCTAACGATAAATTGTATATCGAACACAGCAAACGAAAAGCTCACGTTGAGATATTGGGGCCGAATGGATTAATCACCTCTAATTCGGTGAGAATCGGACTGTATGGAATGCTCAGCCAATCCGAATATGGGATTAGAACTCATCCCGCCGAGGAAATCTATATCGCATTGGCCGGAGTGTCATACTGGAAGCGTGGGAATGATAAGTACCAAGAACTTCTTCCCGGTGAAAGTTCTTATCATCCTTCTTTAATGCCTCACGCCTCAAAAACAGAAAAAAAGGCTTTCATGTCTGTTTACGTATGGAATGGTGATATATCGATGGATAACTATCGGTATAAAGGCCTACCAAAGAATTGAAAATTTCTGATCTAAAGAAATCATTAGAGATTATTGGACACAAAGTTTGTCAAATTTTTCGGTGATTCTGTTAAATTAAGAAAATTTTTTGTCATTTACTTAAGTAATACTGACCTGTTCTGGGGATAAGTTTCAAAATCTTGTGGACAACTACCTTGCAATGTGTGGATATGTAAAAATTCATTTTGAGCTGCAGAAAATTGATGGCATTCTCTGTGCAAGGATAAAAACTGGGGGGTATTAGAAGTTAAGGGAATTATAGACGCTTAGGCATTTATAGTTTTCGAACACGGACAAAACCAACCCCAGAAGCATAGAGTTCAGATCGTCCACAACCTTTCGGTTGGATCGGAGCTCGAAGTTGGATAACAACTCCTGTCTAACAGAAAGTGTTATCCATGTCAGATAGGAGATAAACTTAGTTTTTCTCATACATGAAGCAGATGGGGACAGTAGTTATCCAAGAAGAGGCAGGACATGAAGTAATTCAAGTTCTGTCTCTTCTGCTTTTATGCGAGAGCCATGGCAATCGGGGGGTATTCAGATTTGCCATGGCTCTAGATCGTCCATAGGTCGTGTAGCATTATAAATTTAACGAAATCAACAGAGAATTTGTATCTTGCTATCTTTAAGAGCCACTTCTGGATTTGAAGTATCAAAAACCAATGACGTGACCATCTTTACGCGACTCTGAGCCCCCAATATAAAAACCATTTGGCAATCGCCGTATCAATTGCGCCCCTCCAAAACCAAATGCATCATCGGAACTTTTGGTAGAAACATTATGGCCTAGCTCTGATAGAAAAGATAACAGTTCATTATTCATAGACGCCTCACAAACAACATCTAATCCGCCCTCAACTCGCCATCGCGGTGCATCGATGGCCTCTTGCGGGTTCTGTTTCCACAAATGGCTCCTTACAACCATTTGAATATGACCCTGCGCCTGCATTGGTCCTCCCATTACGCCAAAACTCATTAGAGGATTCCCATTATCCATTAGAAAAGCTGGTATGATCGTATGAAATGGTCTTTTCTTTGGCCCGACAACATTCGGACTTTTAGGATCAAGAGAGAACCCTGCTCCCCGATTCTGCAAATGTATACCGGTTCCTGGTATGCAGACTCCGGAACCAAAACCTGCATAATTAGACTGAATAAATGAGACCATCATACCATCTTGGTCTGCAGCTGTCAGATATACCGTTCCTCCACTTTTTGGAGCTCCTGCCTTAAAATCTACGGCTTGGTCATGTTTGATAAGAACTGCTCTCTCTTTTAAATAGTCTTCACTTAATAAGTCAGCCACAGTTATTTTCTTCATAAAATCTATGTCCGAAACGTACTTATAAGTATCTGCTAATGCTATCTTCGTTGCTTCAATTTGAAGATGAACCGAAAGCGGGCTATCACACTCCAAATCATCAAGGGATGTATGGTTTAATATCCCTATCGCCATTAACGCAGCGATACCTTGCCCATTTGGAGGAATTTCATGCAAAGAAACCCCATGAAAATTTTTCGAAATTGTACCTGGCCAGTCCGCTTGATGCTCTGCTAAATCACTTATCCGTAGCGCAGCATGGTGCTTTTTTGCGTAGGCATCAATTTTTTCTGCAAGAGCACCTGAGTAAAATGCCTCTCCTTTTGTCTCAGCAATCAACTTTAAAGATCTTGCGAACTCAATATTATTATAAATTTCACCTGCTGCAGGAGAAACTCCATTTGGTAGGAAATTATCAGCAAATCCAGGTTGATCAGAAAGCTCTGCCGCTCCAAGGCTCCACTGTTGCGCTATGATGGGCGAAACTGCGAAACCAGACTCCGCATAACCAACAGCCGGTTCAAACAGTTCTTGAAACGGTAGTTTGCCAAATTTATCTGAAAGACTCACCCAGCCGGCTACCACACCCGGAACCGTGACACTTTCCCAGCCTCTGTAAGGCATTTCTTTTAAATTAGAAAAACGGCTTTCCGTCCATGACGCTGGCGATCTGCCAGAAGAATTAAGTCCGTGAAGGCTCTGACCATCCCAAATAATTGCATAAGCATCTGATCCTAACCCACATCCCGTCGGTTCAACCAAACTTAAAGTGATAGCAGTGGCTAATGCAGCATCAACAGCATTGCCCCCACGCATCAGCATACGCAAACCTGCTTGAGCTGCAAGCGGCTGACTAGCCGCCACCATATTCTGAGCAATCACAGGAGATCTTCTGGATGGATAATTTGGGTAATTTTCAATCTGCATCTATTTTTGGGTACCTTAAAAACTCTTCATATTAACTAATATAGCTGGAAAGAAAGAGATCACCATATGTGACTTCTGTCTTATTGGAAATATTGTGTTTTAATCTGAAGAATTTCTTTTTTTGTTCTGGGTTTGAGTAGCTATAAAATTCTGCAAATTCTTGACTTGCAAAGCACACATACGCAAACCTAATTTTGATCGCCTCCAAAGAATGTCTTGTGCAGAAGTCGCAAATTCCTCTCCAATTAACCATTCAACTTCCTTCTGCGTTAATGTCGCACCAAAATTGATACCTAAATCATCTTCATTACGAACACTACCTAACATTTCAAAGGCTTCTCTGCCGTAAGCCTTAACCAGACGTGCTGCCCACCTCTCGCTCAGGAATGGATAATCTTTTATAAGATCCATAATTAAGTCTGACACTCCGTTTACTGGAAAATCACCTCCAGGCAGGTAAGCTTCAGCTGTCCAAGGCCCGCGCATTTTTGGAAAGAACGCAGCAACTTCATTTAAAACACTCTCTGAGAGTCTTCGATAAGTTGTGATTTTCCCACCAAAAATATTTATCAAAGGTACTTCATTTTCCCAATTCACTTTTATGCTGTAATCACGCGTCACAGCAGTTGCATTGCCTTCAGAGGTATCTTGAAGCGGTCTCACGCCTGAATAGGTCCATACGATGTCCTCAACTTTCAGTTCAGTATCAAAGTATTGGTTGGCAAAATTAATTAAATAAGTTTTCTCAAGCTCACTACACTGTGGCTTTTCATCTAATTCTATATGGTCAATATCTGTTGTGCCAATTAACGTGAAATCAGTTTCGTAAGGAATTGCAAATATAATTCGACCATCATTTCCTTGAAAAAAATAACACTTTCCATGATCCCAGATTTTTGGAACAACAATATGGCTGCCTCGCACCAACCGAACTTTTTCGGGCGTATTTACCCTCAACACGTTATGAATTATATCGCTAACCCAAGGACCACCAGCATTTATCAGTACCTTTGATAAAAACACTTCTCTCTTACCTGTTGTTTGGTCTTTTGTTTCAATGTACCATAATCCATCATCTTTTTTCGCTGAAATGACCTTTGTATTCACATAAATTTTTGCCCCAAGCTTTGCTGCATCCTTTGCGTTAAGTACAACTAACCGAGAGTCCTCAATCCAACAGTCCGAGTACTCAAATGCTTTTCTAAATTTTTTTTTGAGCGGAACTCCCTCCAAAGACACCGAAAGATCTAATTTCTTAGTTGGAGGTAAAATTTTTCGTCCCCCCATTAAATCATACAAAAATAAACCCACACGAATTAACCATGCAGGTCTTCTATTTTTATAAAATGGAAATATTCTATTAAGTAACTTTGAAGCCGGAGTAGTAGACTCAAATCGCTGAGATTTGTTCAAAGGCAATATAAATCTCATTGGCCAACTGATATGCGGCATTGCTTTCAACAGTACCTCACGCTCCTCAAGAGCCTCCTTTACTAACCTAAACTCAAAGAACTCTAAATACCTCAACCCACCATGAAATAACTTTGTAGAAGAGGAAGAAGTGGCTGAGCCCAAATCGTTCATTTCTGTTAGAACAACAGACAAGCCACGTCCTGCCGCGTCTCTGGCAACGCCACAACCATTTACGCCACCACCAATAATAAACAAATCATGCACTTTTTTATTCAATTTACATTCTCAAATTTTACTTATTATTTTCTTTTTATTTCGTTTTTATTCATTTTATTTTCGTATAATGCAAAAACGAAGATATTCCAACGGAAAAGAAAGAAATTTGTTGGTAATTATGATATTTGAGATTATCGTTAACGTAATTTATTTATGAGCACTGCAGGATGGTTAACAACTTACGGTCACCCGAAATAATTAAGCTGGCAAACCAACAAAGTATTGTTAGAGTTGAAGAACTCGCAGAATATTTCAACGTATCTCTGCAAACGATCCGAAAAGATTTAAATAAACTTTGCTCTGATGGTCAACTTGAAAGGGTCCACGGCGGAGCAATAATTCCATCCCACATAGAAAATATTGAATACGAGCAGCGAAAAAAAATTAACTTGCTTGGCAAACAGGCCATTGGCCGAGAATGCGCTAAGAACATTCCAAATGAAATATGCCTGTTCATGGGTATTGGCACAAGTACTGAGACCGTAGCAAAATTGCTTTTAGAACATAAAAATTTGTTGATAGTGACCAATAATTTAAATATTGCAAATGTGCTGAAGAATAATGCGAAAAGTGAAGTGGTCATCACAGGAGGCAACCTGAGGAAATCAGATGGTGCATTAATTGGCCAGCCAGCTCTAGAAACTATTAAAAATTTTAAGTTTGATTTGGCAATACTAGGATGCTCGGCATTAGACCGTGAAGGCAATATGCTGGATTTCGATACTCAAGAAATACTCGTCAACCAGAGCATAATCAGCCAAGCTGATAAAACGTATTTACTTGCTGATCATACAAAATTTTTGCGAAAAGCTCCGGTCAAAATCGCTCCCTTGTCTATAATAGACTGTTTCTTTACTGATAACAAACTTGAGCCCGAGCTGCTTGAAAAATGTAGATCATGGAATACCGAAATAAGATATAGTGAATAATCTTTAGCTCTAGGCATTAAAACAAACTAAACAAAACGATTTACATAATTTTCCAAAATTTCTTGATTACCCGAGCGTGGTTCTGGGTTGATATTCTTTTCTAATACTAACTGTGTAATGTCCTCCAAGCTACTACCCAACATTTTCAAAGCTTCAGGTTTAGACCAATCCTGGTATCTTTCCTGTAATTTTGCCTCAAGGCCCCCATCATTAATCATAGCTTCAGCGGCTTTTAATCCACGTGCGCAGATATCCATTGCACCAACATGAGCAGCTATGAGATCGACCGCGTCTATTGATTGTCGTCTCAGCTTAGCATCAAAATTTGTACCACCAGTCGAAAAACCACCAGACCTGAGAACGTGATAATATGCGAGGGCGACTTCCGGTACATTATTTGGAAACTGATCCGTATCCCAGCCAGACTGGTAGTCATTTCTATTCATATCAATTGAACCTAACATTCCTTCAGACGCTGCAAGAGCAATCTCATGCTCAAATGAATGTCCCGCTAAAATTGCATGGCCCTGCTCAATATTTAACTTTACCTCTTTTTCTAATCCATATTTTCTTAAAAAACCTATGCATGTAGCTACGTCAAAGTCGTATTGATGCTTTGAAGGTTCCTGTGGTTTCGGTTCAACTAAAATTGTTCCTGTAAAACCAATTTTATATTTATAGTCCACAACCATGCTTAAAAAGCGCCCCATATTGTCGAGCTCTTTGGATAAATTCGTATTTAATAAAGTTTCATATCCCTCGCGTCCTCCCCATAATACATAGTTTTGACCACCCAATTTATGTGTAGCATCCATACAAGACTTTACAGTTGCTGCGGCAAAAGCAAAAACATCGGGATCAGGGTTGGTGCTTGCCCCAGCCATCCATCGTCTATGACTGAACATGTTAGCTGTACCCCATAACAATTTTGGACTATCTGAGTTCATTTTGGAACCGATATAGTCTGTAATCTCGTTTAAAGTAGATAAATTCTCCTTGAAATTTCCCTGATCAGGTCGAAGGTCAGCATCATGCCAGCAAAAGAATGGAACTCCTAAAATATCAAACATTTCAAAAGCAATGTCGGCCTTTAGTCGCGCCCGTTCCATATTATCCTGTGGGTGCCATGGCCGTACAAAAGTTGAACCGCCGAAAGGATCACCGCCCTCCCACGCAAAGCTGTGCCACCAGGCTACCGCAAATCTAAGCTGCTCTTCCATTCTTTTGCCCAAAACAATTTCGTCAGGATTATAATACCGGTATGATAGAGGATCACTGCTTTCCGCACCCTTGTATTCTACTGGACTAATGCCATTAAAAAATTCAGTTGTCATTTTCGATACCCATTATTATGTCCAATCGGTCAAACAGAAATTTGCATTCGAACAGCCTTATTGAGGCAGAATTATGCACTTATGCAATTTTTATTATTTTTTCTAAACTTAGTGAAGTGGTTTGAGAGTTTATAGTCAAGGCATAGAAATTTTTATCGCAGATCCATCCGTAGTACTGTAAGCAACAGCTACTCCAGAACCAACATTTATGCCTGTAACTGAAGAAATAACAACTTGATGAGTTACCATCAAAATTCGATTTTTTTCGTCCAAATTTTTAAGTTTTTGCATTAATTTGCGTAGAGTTTCTTTTTTATCATAGTGGTCCTGAAAAAAAGAGTTCAAACCAGAAAACATATTTATTTCACCTATATCCATAAGAGTTGCTGTGTCTATACAACGACACCACTCGCTCGAGTATATTTTATCAAACAAAACCCCCTCCATTTTAAGCCTTATTCCAATAGATATTGCTTGATCTCGCCCCTCTTGGTTTAGATTTCTTTGGGTCTTACACTCACTTATATCGAATTCAGAGGGATCACCGTAACCAGGTGCAAGAGCGTGACGCAGAAAAATGACATTCAACTTTGGTTGATCTAAAACTTCCGACCAAGAAATAGTATCTGCGCTCGAAATATTTCCAAAAAGACATATTTTAAAAATTAAGATAATTGTTTTAAATATTCGCATACGCAAAATATCCTATTTTGAATTAAAACATATCCCAATATTGTAACTCAGAGAAGCGTCGCAACAAATGCAATTTAAGAAGTCCACCGAAGTTCTATGCTCATTTATAGTAAATATTTTGGTAATGTCGGTATGCTATTTTACTCTGCCTCACACTGCGAGAGCTGAAGTATCAATCATTGGATCTAGCGGAAGCACAATAAAAATTGAAAAGATAGCAGTATTTGATGAACCATGGGCTTTAACATTTATCAATGAAAATGATCTATTAGTTTCAACCAAAAAAGGTAAACTTTGGTTGGTAAAGAAAGATGGAACAAAGTTTTTAATAGATGGTTTGCCTAATATTACTTATGGCGGTCAAGGCGGATTGGGAGATATTTTACCCCACCCTAATTTTAGCCAAAATAGTCTTGTGTATATATCTTTTGTTGCATCCGAAAACAATGGAAGAACACGTGCCGCGAAAGTTATCCGAGCGAAATTAGAGAACCTTACACTCCGCAATCATCAACTAATCTGGGAACAACTACCACAAACGACAGGAAGAGGTCACTTTTCTCATCGCCTAGCTTTTGGCCCAACAGGAAGTTCCCATAATGGAATGCTGTTCATCTCATCCGGAGATAGGCAGATTATGGATTCGGCACAGAGTTTTGATAATAATTTGGGTAAAATAATAAGACTACACGATGATGGACGGATACCGGAAGATAATCCTTTTAAGGAAATGGGATTTCCAGCGAATACTATATGGTCCTTAGGTCATCGAAATGTTTTAGGGATTTCATTTGCACCTAACAATAATCTCTGGGCTAACGAAATGGGGCCATTACACGGCGATGAATTGAACTTAATTTCTAAAGGAGCAAACTACGGCTGGCCCATAGTTTCCGAAGGAAATCATTACAATGGCAAGCACATCCCAAGCCATTCAACTAACGATAAATTTACTCCGCCAGTAAAATATTGGGTACCCACCATTGCTCCTTCATCATTGGCCTTTATGCCGATCAAAAAGGGCCAGAAGTGGTCAGGTAATGCATTTATATCTGGACTAAAGAGTAAAGCTATATTCCGGCTGAATATACAAGACTATCAGGTAACCCATGAGGAAAAGTTTTATATTGGCAAACGCATCCGTGCACTCACAATTGGCCAAGACCGTAATATATGGGCAATAGAGGACGGCGGAATGGGTAGACTATTAAAGTTAAAATTAGATTAAAGGTTTTAGTAAATACACCGAAAACACTTCCAGCGTCCGATTGGAAAAGCATTAGCCTGAGGCAATCCTTTATCACTTCGTTGAAAAAGTGTCGTTAAAACTGTCGAAAATGCTGTCTAGAGTTGTTTCAGACGAGCAGTTCTGAACAATTTTGAGTTGCTTATCCGCTCGGATTTTCTCACCATCAAAGTAGACATGATTAAAATCTGTACTGAGCACAACTTTAAGCCAGTCAGAACTATTCGCACGAATGAACGCCTCTCCATGTTTAAATGGCCGAACGTCACCAGTTGATAAATTTTCAACAGCAAAGGCGTTTGCCTCTAGATCACAATGTTCTTCAAGAGTTACCCTGGAGATAAAGCTTTGTTTTTTTTCGCTACCGACAAAAAACCCTGCCGAATGTACTCCAACAACTGCAGCTGCAACTGAGACTATTGCCACTTTGAACATAAAAAACTCCATTCTCTTTATCAGAGGCAGCAAACTTTATGCCAATTAACCAACTAGTCTAATGCATATTTTTTCATTAGTTTTATGATCTGGAGTGTTTTGATACTACAAAGGTCATATCTTTTGGTATCGTAGGGTTAGTTATTACGCTCACATTGCCAAAACTCGATTTACATAAATTTTCTATCTCTTTTTGAGAAGAATAAACAATTCCACCCTCTGTAATCTTTTCCTGGTCTGATATTTGCAAATTGAAAATCATAGCACATTTCAATTTTGACCAAAGTAAATTTAAAACTCTGTAAAAATAACGTCTCCAAGCATTATAATCACGTGACGGGAAAAAATTAAATGTTCCCGACATGATGATAAAATCTGAATCCATTACAGGAATAGACCCGGTATGAAAGGAAGCTCTGTTAGAATATTTTTTTTGACAAAATTTAACTACTTCATCAGAAACATCATAGCCATAATAGTGCAATTCATGAGAATATTTTCTTTCAGACAAAAACTCTAGAAATGCACCGTATCCGCACCCAATATCGCTTACTGATATCTTTTTTTTTTGTGATAATGACTTTATCTGATTTAAAATTATGTCAAACCGAGCAAATTGTCTTTTCTTTGAAAACCACATACTTGCTTCTGGCAACGGACCAAATTCTAAAAACCTCTCGTTATAAATTTCTGCTATTTCACTATCAAAACTGCGCGACATTAAGAAATCAAATCTAAATCTTACTAATATAATTTATATAGTATAATAGGATAAATATAACAATTTCCAAAATACAAAATGATACTCCGGGCTAACATAAATATATCTGGTGTCGTTAGAAATAGGGATCGAAAAAGAAGAAAGATAGTAAAATGAAAATTACAACCCTAATTGGTTTAGTCGCATCAGCTCTTTTGTTAGCTGGCTGCCATACAACTACACACCCTGTTTCCACATCAAACGTTTCAGCAAAGCCTTACACAGAGTCCACCGCTCTGACTATTTATGAGGCTCACCCTCTAAAAGGGTCAGAAAAAGTAAGCGTCCATGCATACTCTTATACGAGAGGAAGCGATCATTGCTCCAGAACTATTGCATTAAATTTTAGTAGTTCGTTAGCTTATACTCAAACTATGATTGCTCTCAGAAACAGAGCTATGGTCACAGGAGCAAATGCTTTATCAATAACC
Organism: Candidatus Salinivivens marinus; assembly: GCF_965655845.1. NCBI lineage: Bacteria > Pseudomonadati > Pseudomonadota > Alphaproteobacteria > Rhodobacterales > Paracoccaceae > Candidatus Salinivivens > Candidatus Salinivivens marinus. The sequence continues at coordinate 1,122 of NZ_CBFHHX010000003.1, read as the reverse complement.
AATTGGCGTGAGCATGCTGGGGTCACAACACTCACAGGGCATTTCTTTGACTGTCACTCGAAAAAGGGCCTATAGCCAGTAAAACAAAAATCATTTTACTAATTACACATTGGTCGAAATAGCTTTATGCTGTTTCGACTGATGTACCAGAAACAGATACAATAACGTGTTCCTTCGAATTAAAGATCACATTTGTATACTGAATATCATATCCGACTATCGCATTTCCTCCTGCTTTTAAAGCAGCAGCTTTAAGCTCAACCATTGCATCGGTTATCGCAGTTTTCAGAGTTTTCCGATCTATCGACCGATAGCGTTTTATAAATATCGATAAGAGTTTTTTAACAAAAGACTGACTTTCGACAACAAAAATACCCTCGCCATGAACAACGCCAAACCGCTTGCGTATTCTAAGGTTCATAGCGGTTTCGCTTGTCACAAGCATATCTTCAAACTTTGTAAATAAGTTATCAATACTTTTCACGTTTGTGGGTCGATGTGGTTTATTTGCTGCCGCAACTTTTTCTTTTACTAAAGACTTCACATGGCACGCCACACACAAGCCTTTATGCTCTCTGGCCACATTAGACTCTGTGAAACCCATTCTGGTTTTACATTCTACGCATTGTGACATTTTTTACTCTCCTAAAAATAGAACTAGAACTCTATTATCGAGTTAGTTTTTCCACCATCTCTGAGTTTGTTTGCATCAACCTAGCTGATCCGTTGAACTGTTGCTGAGCTTTGATCATAGCAGTTAATTCATCAGTGATATTTACGTTGGAAGCCTCTAATCCGCCACTCTTTAAAGAAGCATAGCCTAAATCCGATGGTGCCCCTAAACTGACCGCGCCAGACTTATCAGTCTGAGCATAAATTCCACCACCCAATTCCTTAAGGCCGTTATTGTTTGAAAAAATACCTAAAGCAACAGTACTTACAGGGTAAGAAACTTCAGTTCCATAACTGGCCTCAATATGCCCATCACCCAAAATCCTAAGTTCAGACATAGGTACATCCTCACGCTTTAGCGGAATTTGAATAGGTGCTAGTCCATCAAGTTCTTCCGGCGTTGGTCCGAACAAACCATCTACAAGAGGCGAACCCATGACAAAGGCATCA
>NZ_CBFHHX010000002.1:0-274288 GCF_965655845.1 Candidatus Salinivivens marinus | reverse complement strand
AAATTTCTAATTGATTTAATTATAAATTATCAAAACGAAGTATATGTGCATAAATTTTCAAAAAATTAAATTTGTACGGCTTCTTTCTGGGCTTAATGTTCTTTTCTAGCTTACTTATTCTTGTTTTTGACCCCCCCCTACCTCTCAGGATGGTCCACATAGTCCACTAGTCCACAGGTAACCCTACGTCTACTAACTTTAATTGGACTGCTTATAATCTTTGTGTAATCATAAACGTTGTCCAAGTTATAGAAATTTTATGCCAGATAAAAAAATAAACCGTAAAATTGCAGTAATTTTTGCAACCGATGTAGTCGGCTATAGTAAACACATGGAGGCAAATGAAAGCGAAACCATACTCAACCTCCGCGACTGCGAGGCTATTTTAAAGGGCCTATTTTCAAAATATGAAGGACGCTTATTTAATACGGGAGGGGATTCATTTCTCGCTGAATTCCCCAGCGCAGTATCGGCCGTTGAGTGTGCGGTGGAATTTCAGGATGCAATTAAAAAACGCAACTCGACTAACGATCCGAGTGTTAAATTAGATTTCCGTATCGGCATTAATTCTGGCGATGTAGTTATAGAAAACGAGAACTTGTTGGGAGACGGAGTTAACATAGCAGCCAGACTTGAGGCACTATCTCAAACAGGTGGAGTGACAATTTCTAAATCTATCCACGATTTTGTAAAAGGCAAAACAAAGTTTGAGTTTAATGATGTTGGACTGCAAAAGGTAAAGCAAAACGAATTCCATGCTTTTGATATCTTGTTAGAGGGATCGCAGAAGCGAAGACCTCAAAAATCAGTCAGTAAAAATAAAAACCTAATAGTGATTGCTTCAGTTACGGTTCTATGCGTGATTGCGGCTAGTATTTTTTATGAAAATTTCTCCTCCAGACAAACGGTAGAAATTGAGAAAAGTAATATAGTTTCAAACAAACCAATAATTTTAGTCAAACCATTTTCATCTAGTAGCGAAGATGATGACTTAGCAAGCCAAGCAATTACAGAAAGCTTGATATCAAGCCTATCACAGTATGGTGGTGTCAGAACACTGGCTAGTAGCACATCATACGCTGTCAAACAGAAAGCCTACTCCGATGCTGATCTTATGGAAAAATTCGGTATAAACTTTGTCGTGTCAGGTTCGATACAAACCTTTGGAACAAACTCCCGTCTTTTTGCAGAAGTTTCTGATTTAAAAACAAATCAGGCACTGATGTCTATTAAAGAAGATTTTAAACTTGAAGAAATATTTGATGTTCAGGACAAAATAGGCAGAAGCATTTTAGAAAAAATTCAAGTGGAAGCCGTCGAAGGTACAAAAGCACTAGCCTCTAAGAATGATTTTAAAACTTATGAACAGTATCTGCTTTCAATTAACCATGATGTAGAATGGAGAAAATGGACTAAAGAGGGAAACTCTAATGCGATTGAAATTACTGAAAAACTGAAAGAATTAAACGTCGACAAATACGTAGTAGAAAATCTAGAGGTATGGAACATACACCAAAATATATTGCTTGGACACTCCGAAAACCCTGAAGCTGACAAAGCAATAATGTTAGAATTGTCAGATAATTTAGTTTCCAAAAGAGGAAGGGATGATGATTACTTAATAAGAGCAATAATTGAACTGGAGCATTTTGACGAAAATTGTGAATATGCTGCGGATCTCTTGAACAGAATCGCAGACCCCAGTGCCAATACAGATAACTTTATTACTTCTGGCTTTATTCATAGTAGATGCACAAATCTAGAAAAAGCAGCAGAATCATTCCGCCAAGCATTATTATTGGAACCCGTAGATCTGGGCTATCAAGTCACAAGAATGTACTCAGGAATTCTTTATGCATTGAATGAATATGAGCCTCTAAAAGAACTATTAGAACCGCTACTTCCTGATCCAGATTTATTGGGTATGCCCTTTTGGTTCTACGCGGCAGTACTTTCAGAAGAGGGAAGAGAGGATGAGGCGAGAAAGTATTATGAATTAGGTATTACTTATGGCGCTGATGAAAAGTGGATAATGCCGATGCTCAATACGCAAGAAGCGTCTGATAGGCTAAGACGTAATCTTTCGGATTATATGAACGCATCTAATTAATTAAGATCCCAATGTCTTTTCTAGTCCACTCGTCCACAGGTAACCCCACTCCAACTCACAATACCCCTGCTCACTCGAAAAGACGTTTATTTGGATCAGTTCGTTTGCTACACTCGTATCAAAAACGAGGCAGTAATGACTATTAGAAGAGCGGTAAAGTACTTCGTGTACGCAAACCTAGTTGCATGGTTATTAACGTTTTCATTCGCAGGTCTCCTTGTATGGGCACTTATGGATTTAGAGCATTGCGGCACGGGGAATGTCGAGGTCTATGACTGTATATTACCTCTAGATTTCCCTGAGTGATACAACTGCAAGATTAATGAAATTGATTAGTTTGTTACCCCAGACGTTACCCCCAAAAACAAAAGGCCCAGCACGATTTCCGCTAAGCCTTTGATTTATATGGCGCACCGGGGAGGATTCGAACCCCCGACCCCTTGATTCGTAGTCAAGTACTCTATCCAGCTGAGCTACCGGTGCACTCCAGGTGTGGTTAAGGTGAAAGTCAGGGCTTTGCAATACATAAATACATAAAAATCTATCCCCTTGCCCAATGGAGCCAAACGAGGGGATAATACAGACACCTAATTTAGTTCGTTAGCATAAACTGACTTACTTGAAGATTTTCTGAAACACTTTGACATAAAATTTCAAAAAGCTATTCCCGAAAAGCCTTGGAGCGTAGTACTCACTTACAACCCTTTTGTTAACCTCTCCGAGTGTAGGATATGGAGGTATCATTGAATTGACATTCGAAATTTTGAGGTTCCTTGAAATTAAAAACGCCCAAAAAGATATGAGCTCTCCAGCATTTTTAGAAACAATTGTGCAACCAATTACTTTTCTTCCAAATAATACAACTTCCACAAAGCCCTCAGTTTTACTATCCGTTATAGCCCTATCATTACTCTCCAAGTTCACACATGACCGTTCAACTTTATTTCCAAAACGCTTAACGGCGTCATTAAAATTCAATCCGACCGATGCTATTTCCGGGTCGGTGTATGTCACTTGAGGTATATGAGTGGTTTGTATTGTGGACGATAGACCAAATAGTGTTTTTTTAAGAACAATGCCAGCATGATAGCTGGCGGTATGAGTAAAGCTTGGACCGTCAACTATGTCCCCAATTGCATAAACTGACCGATTGGTGGTTTGCAGATTTCTATCTACAATAACTCCAAGTTCATTGTATTTAATGCCTGCTTCCGTCAAAGCCAGCTTCTCAATGTTGGGTGCGCGACCCGCGGCAATTAATAAGTCGCTAACAACAAGTGCACTAGCAGAGCTTAGATGTAATTTTATGTTAGATCTGTCGTTTTCAACACGATCAACAACAGTACCCTCAAGAATATTAACACCATCATCGATTAAACTTTTATGAACGGGCTCAACAAACCTACGCTCATAGCCCTGCATAATTCTGTTTATCTCTATTATTGTAGTTTTTACGCCTAGCCTAGCATGGGCCTGTGCCATCTCCACACCGATTGGACCTCCACCTATTATAGCAAGATGCCGAGGCGATTTTCTTAAATCGAACAAAGATTCATTAGTTAAATAATTTACTTTATCGAGACCTTTTACATTTGGAATTTTTGCCCTGGAGCCAGTAGCAAGCACGATGCGACGCGCAGTTATTTCATTGTTACCGACGACGACTGTTTTAGGATCTTTAAATTTCGCATAGTCCCTCAGTACAGTTACCCCCATTTCTTCAAAACGCTCTTGGCTATCGTGAGGAGCAATTTCTGCTATTTTTTTCTCTACATAGGTCATGACCCCAGCGTAATCTAAATCGACTATTTCTGCTTTAATGCCAAACTTATCCGATTGATTGACTTGCTTCGCGGTATTTGCTGCAGCCAGCAGAGCTTTTGAAGGTACGCAGCCGTAATTAAGACAATCCCCACCCATTTGATCGCCCTCAACCAAAACAACATTAGCCCCCAATTGTGCAGCACCAGAAGCTACAACCAACCCTCCAGAGCCTGCCCCAATGACGAGTAAATCTGCCTTAATTTTTTTCATTTCCCCGCTCCGTTATTGTTTTCGGCAAAATGCCAGAGCGCCTCATAATCATTGGCAACATAAGTAGAGCCACAAGACCCAGTATAGGACCTAGGATCACTGGACTGTATAGGAGTTCAAGGTTAGGATACTCATTTCGGTCAAATACCTCACCAACGCCAACTCCTATCCATGTAAAAACTATACCTCCGGGAATAATGCCAATAATAGTTGTCCAGATAAAATTAAAAAGTCTGACACCAACAAGTGCAGGCAAGATATTTGCTAAAAAAAAAGGGACCACTGGAACCAGCCTGAGTATCAGCATTATTGAAACTTGATTGATCGTGAGAGCATTTTTAATTCGAAAGACAAAATTACTATTGAACGTATTTGATTTATTATAATTGAAGCTCTTCACACCGTATCGAACTAGTAAGAACAATAAAGTGGCGCCAGTACTAGCGGCAGTTATATTAATTATTAAGCCTCCGCCAAGACCAAATAAATATCCACCTGAAACTGAGGCGACTGCGGCGCCTGGCAGCGAAAAAACAACCAATGTTACGTAAAATATCCAGAAACTAATGATTGATAGTGTGAAATTTTTATCACGAAATTCTGCGATTTTTGCTCTATTTTCTTTAAGAGACTCAAAACTTATCCATTCACTAAAAAAGATAAGGCTAAAAACAGCAATAATTAGAAGTAAGAATATAATTATTTTTCTTAAATCTAGTTTGTTCATTGTGTTTTCATACTTTCAATACTGCTAAATATGCTGCCAAAAATAATAAAGATTATCTAATTAATATTAACTCAAAGTCTGTCTGTGGCAAAAAATAGCTCATGGAACTGCAAAAGTATATTTGAAGTAGCAGAACGGTTTGACTTCTCTGTGTAAGGCCCTTAAAAGCCAAATTTCAGAGATATGCGACTTAACGATTCTTAGTTAGGGGCACAAAATACGGAGAATAGGCCATGAAACGTACATACCAGCCATCAAATTTGGTTAGAAAGCGCCGACATGGTTTCCGTTCTAGAATGGCAACCAAAGCCGGTAGAAAAATTCTCAATGCTCGAAGAGCAAGAGGACGGAAGTCCCTAAGCGCCTAGGATTACGCTCAGTCCTGAGACGCACTTTCGGTGCACACTCATGGAAAATTTTACAACAAATCGCCGGAATCCAAAAATCTTTTTGGAAACTCTTTCCAAAAGATCAGACTTCGTGGCTGCTTCAAAGGCAGAAAAGTATGTTGGAAAATCTATCATTGTACAGGCCCGACCCAACTCTCTTCAAAATATAAGAGTGGGCTACACGGCTAGCAAGAGGGTTGGTAATGCCGTAAAGCGGAATAGAGCTAAACGTCGGATGCGAGCAGCTGTGGCAGAAACTTTGGCTTTTTATGGGACTCCTGGAACAGATTATGTTTTGATTGGACGTGCCCAAACTACCTGTAATACAAAATTTGAAGAGCTTAAGGATGAACTAATCTGCGCTTTTGAAAACCTGAATGTGAAACTAAAATGAACCCCATTTCATTTGTAATATCACTTCCAATTAGAGCCTACAGGGTTATCTTTTCACCCTGGGTGGGACATAACTGCCGTTATCAACCGACGTGCAGCGCGTACGCCTTAGAAGCCCTGGAGAAACGTGGAGCATTAGTTGGGGTTTACTTAATCGTAAGGCGCTTACTAAAATGCCATCCCTGGGGGGGGCAAGGCTATGATCCCGTTCCTAAAAAAAGTAAATAGTCATAAGGATACATACATGACTTGTTATGGATATTAATCTAATTTAAAGCCATGTTATGCTAGATGATCTAAACGATATCCATCCTTTGTTTTACGGTGCCCCATCGAGTACTGAATTCAAAAAACTACGCCGCAGAATTATTAGAAATGTGAGCCAGGCTATCAGTGATTACGGCATGGTGGAAAGAAATGCGCGCTGGCTAGTCTGTTTATCTGGTGGGAAAGACAGTTATACACTTTTAGCAGCACTCTACGAATTAAAGTGGAGAGGTTTATTACCTGTTGATATATTAGCTTGTAATCTAGATCAGGGTCAGCCGAATTTTCCACAAACCGTTCTTCCAGAGTTTTTAGAAAAAATGAAAGTGCCTCATCGGATTGAATATCAAGACACTTATTCTGTTGTAGTTGATAAAATTCCTGAGGGTCGCACATTCTGCTCATTATGTTCACGATTACGACGTGGCCACTTATACCGTATTGCACGGGAAGAAGGTTGTTCAGCAGTTGTACTAGGCCACCACAGAGATGACATCCTTGAAACTTTTTTTATGAACCTTTTCCATGGCGGCCGGCTTGCTACAATGCCGCCAAAACTTGTAAATGAAGAAAAAGATTTATTTGTCTACCGACCCCTTGCTTACGTAGCCGAAACGGATTGTGAAAAATTTTCGAAGCAAATGGATTATCCAATAATTCCGTGTGATTTATGTGGGTCTCAAGATGGACTGCAGAGACAGCAAGTAAAAAAGATTATAGATGGATGGGAAAAAAATAGCCCTGGACGACGTCAAGTAATGTTTCGCTCGTTGATGAATACTAAACCTTCTCATTTACTGGATACTAATTTATTCGATTTCTTAGGTTTGCAGAGAGAACTGATAGACGAACCCAAAATCCAATCTGACTCAAAAATTAGAGATATTGTTGAATAATCTCTATTTTTTTAATTAAAATTAACATGGTATCTATAAATTCACTCAAACAGGCTTGACCTTTTTGATCTTAGTCTGTTGAACGTGTGTAAAATAGAAAGATTTGGCGGCTTTTATGGACGATCAGAATAAAAATCTAATCTTAGCATCCGTGCTTAGTTTTGTTGTTATTATCGTTTGGTTTGTTTTATTTCCTCCACCAGAGCCAATTCAAACCGAAGAGCAAAATATAGAGCAAACACAGACCCAAAATTTGCCCGCTCAAGATATTCAGGAAAATGTAACCTTACCGTCCGATCTCAGTGACAATAAAGATGTCCCCAGCATCGAGATTGAGACAGACCGAGTTGTCGGATCGATCTCACTAGAGGGTGGAAGAATAGACAATCTTTCTTTGAAGGACTATCGCGTTGCTTTGGATGAAACCGCCGAGATAGTGACTCTGTTAAAGCCAAGTAGTATCCCACACGCATTTTATGCTGCATATGGTTGGGCAGCATTAGCTGGACTAGATTCCAAGTCAGTCCCAAATCCAGATACTATTTGGTCAGTGTCAGGCAACCCAAAATTGACGCCAAAAGATCCTGTAACGATATATTGGGATAACCAAAATGGCCTTTTGTTCAGCCGAACAATATCAATTGATGAAAATTATCTTTTCACAATCGACCAGACTGTTACAAATAAAAGTGGTTCTGAAGTGCAGTTAAGGCCCTATGGCCTTCTCAGACGTCATGGCGAGCCACTTGGTCTCAAAAATTTCTTCATACTTCATGAAGGATTAGTCAGAATGTCCGATGGAACCTTAGCTGAGGACAGTTATGATGATCTTAGAGACTATTCATACAGTGACAGAGAAGCCGCATACGCGGATAGAATTGAAGTGGAAAATTCGGGATGGATTGGTTTTACCGACCATTTCTGGATGGCAACGCTTATTCCAGAACAAAACAACAGGTTTCGCTCTACCGCTAAGTATTATGATAAATCTGATATTTTTCAGGCAGAGACCGTTTTTAGTCCCCAGACCGTGGGTACAGGACAGTCGGCAAGCGTAACTTCTTACCTTTTTGCTGGAGCAAAAGAATGGGAGGCAATACGAAATTACGAAAGAACCGGCGTAGATGGCTTTTTAGATAGTATCGATTGGGGTTGGTTCTTTTTCTTAACAAAGCCGATCTTCGCAGCTCTACATTATTTAAATAAGTTCATCGGCAACACAGGCTGGGCAATCATTGGCTTAACGTTATTAATAAAAACTCTGTTGTTACCTTTGGCGTATAAGTCTTACGTTTCGATGGCAAAAATGAAAGAGCTCCAACCAGAGATGGAAAAAATAAAGGAGCGCACAGGTGGCGATAGACAAAAATTACAAGCTGAAATGATGGAGCTTTATAAAAAAGAAAAGGTAAACCCCGCAGCAGGTTGCTTGCCAATATTACTCCAAATACCAATTTTCTTTGCACTGTATAAAGTGATATTTGTTACTCTGGAACTCAGACACGCTCCCTGGATTGGGTGGATAAAGGATCTTAGCGCTCCAGACCCTTCTACTATCTTAAATCTTTTTGGTCTGCTTCCTTGGGCAAACCCATTTCCACCGGAAAGCTTACTATTTATATTCTCACTGGGCATTTTGCCAATTTTACTCGGAATATCTATGTGGCTTCAGCAGAAGCTAAACCCTGCGCCAACTGATGCAACTCAAGCTATGATTTTCGCATGGATGCCATGGGTATTTATGTTCATGCTGGGCACTTTCGCTTCCGGTCTCATAATATACTGGATTGCGAACAACATGATAACGTTTGCTCAACAATATATGATCATGCGATCTCAAGGTTACAAACCCGATGTATTTGGCAATATAAAGGCAAGCTTCAAGCGAAAAAAAACCTAAATGGCTTACTTATCAGAAATATGGCGCTATCCTATAAAATCACATGGGAGAGAGAGTATTTCGGAAGTTAGAGTAAGATCTAGAGAGACACTTCCGTATGATAGAGTTTGGGCCGTACTGCACGAGAATAGTACCGCAGATGGTAGTAAGTGGGTAGCTTGCCATAATTTCTCAAGAGGCGCCAAAGCACCTGGACTAATGGCTATTTCAGCGAATTTCGATCAGGCGACAAATACTCTGAAAATGTCACATCCGAATAAAAATGATTTAATTTTTTGCCCGGATACCGAGGGTAACAAATTAATTGAATGGACCAAAGATCTTATACCCAGTGACAGGAGTGGATCTGCTAAGCTTATTAGAGCACAGGCATCTGCGATGACGGATACGGATTATCCTTCAATAACTATTTGCAGCTCAACGTCACATGACGCTTTAGCTGCAGAAATGGGGCTAGATTTGTCAAAGGTTAGGTGGAGAGGAAATCTGTGGATAGATGACCTTAAACCATGGGAAGAAATGGAATGGGTAGGTAAAATAGTTCAGATTGGAAATATACAATTTGATATAGTAGAGCCTGTACAACGATGCATGGCAACAACTGCTAACCCTGAGACCGGAGTACGTGATGCGGATACTTTAGGCGCATTACAGGCACACGGTCATCAGAATTTTAGTGTTTACGCAGTTGCAAAAAATAATGGAACTTTAAGTTTGGGTGACAAACTTACGTTAATTGATTGATGCTAGAGTTTAAGGAAAGTTCTGAACCGGATGAGTTTGCCAGAGAAAAGGGAAGAAAACTCTTCGCTGGAAACGTAGACTTTTTGAAAGGTGTGGTGGACATGAATGGTCTACCTCCCGCAGATAGGCTTGAAGTATGCTTCGCAGGAAGATCCAACGTGGGCAAATCTTCACTGATAAATGCAGTCACTGGAAGAAAGTCTATTGCAAGAGCGTCCAACACTCCTGGACGGACGCAAGAAATTAATTTTTTCAAAACTGAGGACCATCACTATCTTGTAGACTTGCCTGGTTATGGTTTTGCAAACGCTCCAATTGACGTTGTAAAAAAATGGCAACAACTGTTGAAGCGTTATTTATCAGGGAGATCGTCGCTTCGTAGGGCATTTGTACTAATTGACATTCGCCATGGAATTAAAAAAGTCGACGAAGAAATTATGGACTTATTAGATACGTCTGCAGTCACATTTCAATGTGTTTTAACAAAATGTGACAAAGTAAACTTAGAACAAAGAAACCAGATACTAAATCAGGTGAGAAAGAAACTTCAAACCCACCCAGCAGCCTTTCCAGAACTATTAGTTACTTCGGCGGAAGATAAAGTCGGGCTCGAGGCGCTGCGGAGTATAATTGCAACATTAGATTAGTATGTTGAAATATAATGTTTCACTATAAGGCTACATTGGGGTAGTAGAAAACCTCTACACTTTTGGATTATCTAAGAAGAAGCAAAATATGAATAGAGATTGGATTGCCACGGCAGAAACCTTGTCACAAGCTCTTCCGTACTTGCAACGTTACTCGGGAGCTATCATAGTAATTAAGCTCGGCGGTCACGCCATGGTGAGTGATGAAGCCCTCGAAACTTTCGCAAGAGATGTCGTACTTATGCGCCAAGTAGGCATAAATCCTGTAATCGTCCATGGTGGCGGACCAATGATTAATTCTATGTTAGATAAATTAAACATTGAAACTGAGTTCATAGATGGAAAGCGCGTTACAGACTCTGAGACAATTAGTGTAGTTGAAATGGTTTTGTCTGGGAACGTAAACAAAAAAATTGTACAAGCTATTAATAATCAAGATGGGCGTGCTGTCGGTCTATCCGGTAAAGATGCAAAACTAATTACCTGCGTTCAAGATAAACCAGAATTGGGCCTCGTAGGGACACCTAAAGATGTAAATCCCGAAGTGATCTTTAATTTGTTTGAAAATGACATGATCCCCGTAATTGCGCCACTGGGTTCAGGCATTGACGGTGAAACTTTGAATGTAAATGGTGACACAGTATCAGGTGCTATCGCTGCAGCATTAAAGGCTGACAGATTACTTTTACTTACGGACGTGAGTGGCGTTCAAGATAAAGATGGCTCCATCATAACTGAGCTGAATTCTAACCAAATTAAGAACTGGATAAACGAAGGTATTATTTCGGGTGGTATGATTCCCAAAACAGAAACCGCTCTAATGGCACTAGAGGGCGGAGTGCGGGGTGTTGTAATTTTAGACGGACGAGTGCCAAATGCATGTTTACTAGAGTTATTCACCGAACATGGGGCCGGCTCACTAATAAGAGCTTAAGAATTGTGAATTATGTAAATTAAAACTCTAAACGGGTTGAAAATTCACTTCTACACAGTACATCTCTGCTTATGGAAAATGAAATCTTCATAAGACTTGGAATATTCTTTTTGGCTTTCGCAGCTTTAGCTTTGCTGGAACAAGTCATACCGCGCAGGTCAGAAGAAGCAAATAAAGGGTCTAGATGGAGAACAAACTGGTCTTTCATCATTATAGATAGCTTTTTCTTAAGGCTGTTCGCTTTCGCACTTCCATTGCTTGCAATAGGCGCGGCAATGGATGCAAAGGCAAATTCAATTGGAATTTTTAATTTATTTGATTGGCCGATTTTTGTTGAGTTTATCTTATCAATATTAATTTTGGATTTCGCTATTTGGTTGCAACACGTGGTAACGCACAAGATACCATTTTTATGGAGGGTCCACCAAGTCCACCACTCTGATCCTGAATTTGATGTTTCCACAGCTATTAGATTTCACCCTATTGAAATTGTCCTTTCTATGCTTTTTAAAGTTGGCCTTGTATACCTGCTCGGACCATCTGCATTAGCCGTTTTGGTATTTGAGATTTTACTTAATGCCAGTGCGATGTTTAATCACGCCAATATCAACATCCCACCAAAACTTGAAAAGTTTCTCAGATTATTCATCGTTACACCAGACATGCACCGAATACACCACTCCTCAGATAGAAGTGAACACGATACTAACTACGGGTTCGCACTCTCTATTTGGGATAAATTGTTTGGCACCTATAAAGTAGAGCCCAATCTTAGTCATCCAAAAATGGAAGTGGGTTTGAGATGGCAAAACGATAAACCCACAAAATTTTGGTGGAGCATATGGCTACCTTTCAGAAACAAGTAACCTATGCTTCTATTAATGAGAAACTAAAAAGAAGTGGCCTCATATTGAGAGGTGGATTTACTCAAGACGATCAAACAACATTGCTAATTGGACCTAATGAACCTTCCTTTTGGGACTATTTCAGAAACTCCCCGGAATATAAAGATACTCTTCCAGATCCAATGGACAGATGGTCAAAACGCGTAATCGGAGCAATAGCATCAGACCTTAATTCAAAAGCAGTGTATCCTTCTGATGGACCACCTTATGCACCTTTTTACACTTGGGCAGTTTTGAGTGAAAAGGCATTCGTATCACCATTGAAATTACTCGTCCATGAGGACGTCGGTTTAATGATATCATATAGGGGGGCTCTGGTATTAGACCAATCAATTAAGCTGCCAGTTAGTAGCGAGAAATCACCATGCGAAGCCTGTAGTAAGCCATGCATAAGTGCCTGCCCAGCAGATGCATTTAGTATAGCCGCGTATGATACTGATGCTTGTAAATCTTTTCTATGTTCTAATACTGGACAAGATACGTGCCTTCAACAAGGATGCAATATTAGACTAAGCTGCCCTTTATCGCCTAAGAATAGTAGACATGCAGATCAAACAAAATTTCACATGAAAGCATTTTTAAAACTATGAAACGCCTCATACTAATGCGTCATGCTGAAGCTGGATGGCATATAAATGTGGATGATCACGAGCGACCCCTGAGCGCTAGTGGCATTCGTGATGCAAAAAAAATTGGTTCATGGTTAAAAGAAAAAGCATATATACCTGATAAAGTCATCTCATCTACTTCTTTAAGAACCAGGGAAACTTTCAGCTACTTATTTTTAGACTGCCCACAAATCTTCGAAAGGTCATTATACTTAGCAGACGCTGACCAAATGAAATCAACTCTTCAAACGCTCTTATCAGAAACGGTTATTTTGTTGGCGCACAATCCAGGAATAACTGAATTAGCGCATGATTTAATGAACCATGAGGAAAAGCATGAAAATTTTATGGATTTCCCAGCTGCCTCTACTTTAGTGATAGACTTCAAAGCGGATTTATGGAGCGAAGTAAAATCAGACAGCGGAATATTCGTCGATTTTGTAATGCCGCTGCAATTATAGACGACTTCAATAACAAAACACTTAATACAAATTTTAGGTCTTAGTGTCCTAATATCTGGCTTAAAAATAATTTTGTACGATCTGACTGAGGATTATTGAAAAACTGTTCAGGCTCATTTTGCTCTACGATTTGTCCGTCATCCATAAAAATTACTCGGTTAGCAACTTGACGGGCAAATCCCATTTCATGGGTAACACAAATCATTGTCATTCCATCTTCAGCTAACTCAATCATAGTATCAAGCACCTCTTTTATCATCTCAGGATCAAGTGCGGAAGTAGGCTCATCAAAAAGCATTATTCTAGGTCGCATACAAAGTGATCGGGCAATTGCAACCCGCTGCTGCTGCCCACCAGATAACTGACCAGGATATTTGTCAGCCTGCTCAGGGATCTTCACTTTCTCTAAAAAATGCATCGCTGTTTCCTCAGCTTCTTTTTTCGGAATTTTTCTTACCCATATGGGTGCTAAAGTACAGTTCTCTAGAATACTTAAGTGAGGAAATAGATTAAAGTGTTGAAAGCACATTCCAACTTCAGATCTGATTCTATCGATATTTTTTATATCGGATGTAAGTTCTGTGCCATCGACGATGATCTGGCCACTCTGGTGTTCCTCAAGCGCGTTTATACAACGAATAAGGGTTGATTTTCCAGAGCCTGAAGGACCGCAAACAACAATTCGCTCACCTCTATTCACAGTTAGATCAATATCGCGTAGGACATGAAAAGAGCCAAACCACTTATTCATGCTCTGAATCTTAATTGCAATTTCATCAGAAACTTCAAGTTTTAACTTTTCAGCCATATAGCTTTCCTTTTCCTACCGTTTACCAGTTTCCAGTTGCCGTTCCAACCATTGAGAATATTTTGATACACTAAAACATACGACAAAGAAGATTGCAGCAGCCGCTCCGAATAGTTCCCAATACACACCGTTCCAGTCCGTCGACGACAAAATTGGTCCCCTAATCATTCCAACCAAGTCAAACATAGATATGATTGATACCAGAGTAGTATCCTTAAGCATTCCAACCGAAACATTTACAATTCCCGGTATCGAAATCTTTAATGCTTGAGGAAGTATTATGAACCGCATCGACTGGGTATAATCAAGACCAATACTATCTGCGGCCTCATATTGCCCTTTAGACAGTGCCGCCAGACCACCCCTTACAACCTCAGCAATATATGCCGCATTGAAAAAGGTCATCATGATTAATACCCGCAAAATAAGATCTATGGAGGTATCAGGCGGAAAGAAAAATGCTAGAATGACATTCGCAACAAATAAAAGAGTTATAAGCGGTACACCTCTTATGAACTCAATGAAGACAACACAAATCCATTTAATTATCGGCATACCTGACTGCCGCCCCAGAGCCAACGCAATTCCAAGTGGAATAGAGAGACAAACTGCGATTGTACCCAATAAGAGATTGAGCATAAAACCGCCCATATCTCGTGAAGGAACAACTTCCAATGCAAGAAAGGATACGTTTGAGTCAACAATATAACCTCCAATAATCCACCAAACATTAGCAGCGATGAAGCTTACAAAAACTGCTATTGCAAATGAGCCACTAGAGAACCTGCGATAACAGATAATGGCAAGCACACATCCCAACAATGTAGATACTGAAGTTAATATTGATCCTCCCCATATCAACCAAAATGCCAGAAATGGGTATATTGCGCTAAATATTAGAAGCTGGCGTGGAAGAGACCTAAACAAAATAGGAGCCAAAGCAACAAGAAGTAATACGGTTGCTAAATTTGGTCTCCAGTATTCTGACGACGGGTATTTGAAACCATAAATGAGCTGTGGGAACCTTTCCTTTAAGACAGCAAAACATGCCCCACTTTTCCCATCTAATAGGTCGTAGCATTCTCGAACAGTCTTAGCGTCCCAAACTCCATTCAAAAACCAGGGAGTGACTGCAACAATAATCGAGTATATCACCCATAGTGAAATGAACGTCATGATTGTGTTAAATGCAGATGAAAATAAATTTTCCCGAACCCACTTAACTAAACCCCTCTCAGCTGTAGGAGGAACACGTTCTGAAATCATTTCCTTGCGAACAAACGAATTATTTTCAGACATAACTAGCGCTCCTTCAACATAATGCTGCGATTATAAACGTTCATGATCGCAGATATGCTAAGACTTATGACTAAATAGAATAACATTAATAGAAGTACGGCCTCAATCGCGCGGCCGGTCTGGTTTAAAGTTATACCACCTAATGTACCTGTGATATCCATATAGCCAACAGCTAATGCCAACGAACTATTTTTAGTAATATTTAGGTAAAAAGAAATTAGCGGTGGTACGATAACACGAAGTGCTTGAGGCAAAATAACTAAGTTCATTATAAAATTAGGACGCATGCCGAGCGCACCCGCCGCTTCACTTTGACCTTTATCTACGGACTGGATACCTGCTCTAACAACCTCAGCTATAAATGCACCTGTGTAGATTGAGAGCGCAAACCAAAGTGAAATTAAAGATCCTCTTGCGTGTATTCCACCTTTAAAATTAAACCCCTTCAGTTCTGGGTATTCCAAACCAATAGGACTTCCTAGCGCAAAATAAATTATTAGTGTCGGAATAAAGAATATTCCAACGCTAGTCCAGCGGGTCTCTAATAACTTACCCTCTGAATAAAGTTTTTGTCGGGCATAGTACCGAAATACAAAAATCCCAATAACAGACAAAATAAAAGTAACGATAACGAGGAAGGAACCATCATTAAATACAGGTTTAGGGATATAAAAGCCCCTACCGGTGAAAGCAAAAGCATCCCATAGCATGGTTGCCTCTGGGTTCTCTCCGCGGAAAGCTTTTGGCTGAGGTAAAAAAGCTAGGAAAACAGAGTGAATAATTAATATCCAAATAAGAACTGGTACATTTCTGAAGATTTCAACGTAAATCATCATCAGTTTTGCAACAATCCAATTGTTGGATAACCTTAAAATACCAGCAGTAACACCGAAAAACGTTGCCGCAATACAGCCCAAAAATGCCACCAACAAAGTGTTAAGAACTCCAACAATTGATGCTCTTAAATGGGTTGACTGACTGTTGTACTCAATAAGTCGTTGGTTAATATCATAACCAGCAGGTTCACCTAGAAAACTATAAGAAATATTCAAACCAGCAGCAGCTAAGTTCTCTAGTAAATTCTTTCCTAGATATGCCATTGCACATATCAGGATAAATAAAGCGAAAAACTGGAAAGAATATGATCGATAACGCTTATCGTTCAGCAGCATAGAAAACTGAAACTTGTCACGTCTCGCTAACTCAGATGTATTCATATAAAACTAAACCTGGATATGCCAAAGTTAATTGCGGCACGCTAAACGTTTTAAAGCATTTACGCAACAAAAAGGGCGCAAGAATGCGCCCTTTAGTGATTTATTTAACTATTAACGGAAAGGTGGTGAGTAGATCAGACCACCGTCTGTCCATTTTGCATTAACACCGCGAGCCAGTCCAATGATTGTACCTGCACCAATGTTATTTTCGAAAATTTCGCCGTAGTTTCCTGAAACAGCGATAGCTCTCTTTGCCCACTCTGCATCAAGACCAAGCATTTCACCAAGATTGCCTTCGGAACCAAGTAAACGGTTCATTTCAGGATTGTTGGTGCCTTTTGACATTTCTTCAAGATTTCCTGAAGTAACCCCTAGCTCTTCTGCAGTAATAAGTGCATTTAAGGTCCAGCGTACTACGTCACCCCAGTTGTTATCACCGTGACGCACAAGAGGGCCAAGAGGCTCTTTTGATACGATTTCAGGCAGCACTACGTGATCTGTTGGAACTTCAAAGTTAGCACGTCTTGCAGCAAGTGCTGATCGGTCAGTTGTGAAAACATCACATGCCCCAGCGAGGTAGTTTGTCACAGCCTCAGAACCAGTTTCAACTGGTACTGCTTCGTAGCTCATATTGTTTGACCGGAAAAAGTCAGCCAAGTTTAGCTCAGTTGTAGTACCAGTTTGGATACAAACTGTAGCACCGTCTAACTCAGTAGCTGAGCTAACACCAAGATCAGCTTTCGCCATAAAGCCCTGACCATCGTAGTAGTTCACGCCTACAAATTCGAACTTAAGGTCAACATCACGGCTGAAAGTCCAAGTTGTATTTCGTGCCAACATGTCAATTTCACCTGAAGCCAACGCCGTAAAACGTGTCTTACCTGTTGTTGGGACAAATTCGATAGCATCAGAATCGTTAAGAACGGCGGCTGCAACAGCTCGACATACAGCTACGTCGAAACCCTGCCATACACCATTTGCATCAGGTTCTGCGAAACCTGGAACACCAGTTGAAACGCCGCAATTTAGCTTGCCTCGCGCTTTAACGTCGTCGAGTGTGCCTGCGAAAGCAGCACCAGCAGTAAGACCTGCAACAGTCACTGCGCCAAGAATAAATGAAGTCTTCATTTTTACCTCTTCCTAAATTTCCCTTGATCAGGGCATTAAAAAAATTGAACTGGCCCGTTAGCGTCAGACGCACGCACCCAGCCAACTAAGTGCCGGGAGTGTGTCCCAAATGGACCTAAAAGGTCAAGGTCACAAATGTTAATATATTAATAATTTTTAGTTTTTTTTATAATTTTGAGAAAAAAAATGGGTTCAGAGCGATATTTGAAAAAATTCACACCCGATTTTAAAGTCATTATATTTTTTTTCAGAAGCTGCCATCGCTTCTTCATCGCTGCCCCACTGTTCTATTTGCCATTCTTCGTCTACGCGAGATGCAGACCAAACTTGGTCTGCCATAAATGCATTATTAACAACGGCATAAGCACCTATTAAACTGCCCAAAATAGTAACAATCTCATGGAAACCAGCTAGCTGAAACGGTGTCATATTATAAATTGGAGCATTTAATTTATCCATTTCACCGTCATCTTGCTCTATGAACATAACGCCAGAAGAAACATTCACACTGACATTCATGGAATTTTTAACCCAATTTAAAAATGGATCCCAAGCAGTAGTTTGTTTTTTGATTAGTGCAGCTGGACTACTGGCTCGATAGTAAAATAGATCAGTTTCGCCGAATTCAGACAAAATATCTGCAACTTCCTTAAATTGTACCGAGACTTTGTCTAAAGCTGAATTGGATAATCTAGTAAAAGGCATTTTTGCAGGAATAACTTCATTATCTTGCTCTTTCCACTCATTTGCTACCCTATTTGCTAACGCGTTGGACGGTAATAAAAGAGGATTTTTCGCAGGTGTGATGATTGGCCGGTCATCCAGCGCAACCAAAAAGCCAGCTTCAGTTTGCTTCACTTCAACATTATCCCACGTGCGCTTAATCTTCCATTCACTCATTACATTTCCAATCTAAGGACAAAAGCATTTGTAAGTACTCATGACTACTCAAATAGTTATTCCAAGAAATCTGAAAATGGATCATCAGAGAAGTCTTTACTACTCCACTCAAATGTTTTCCATGTGTGTGCCATATGAGGAGGCAAATCAGCAACTAATTCCAGGGGTTTTTTTGTTATGGGGTGTTCCAGTTTTAAATAACGGGCATGAAGATGTAGATCGTCACTAAGATCACCCCCAAGTTTAGCGCCCCATCCATCACCTAAATTTTGCCGACTCATATTGCCATATTTTTTGTCACCAATAATCGGATGACCTAATTCAGCAATATGAGCCCTAAGTTGATGTGTTCGACCTGTGACTGGAACCATTGCCAACCACGAACCGCGTTTAGCAAGTTGTGTCAAAACCATATAGTCAGTTTCTGCCTGCTTGGCTCCATCTATCTTTTTTACATCACCCGGATGTACACATCGCATTTTTTCAAAATCTTTATTAGAAGACTTTACTAGACCATAGTTAATTGTTCCTAAAGTTGGGGTCGGCACACCCGCTACAGCAGCCCAGTAAATTTTACGTGTCTTCTTCTGTTGAAAGGCTTTCGACAAATGCTTAGCAACATTTCTAGTACGAGCCAACAGCAATACGCCTGAAGTTTCTTTATCCAAACGATGTACCAATCTTGGCTTCTCATCCATTCCAAATTTTAATGCCTCAGTTAGCCCATCTATATGTGTTACTTGCTTACTACCTCCCTGGGTGGCAATTCCTGGAGGTTTATTTAATGCTATAAGATAATCATCGCGGTAAATAACCGCATTCATTATTGTCTTAGCATCATCTGCACTCAGTGGTTTACTAAGTTTTGGAGACCTTGCTTCTAAGTTACCTAACGGCGGAATTCTTACTGCTTGCCCAACCTTTAAACGGCTTGAGGCTTTACAGCGACTGCCATTTATTCTCAGCTCGCCCTTTCGACACATTTTCTCAATTCGACCCTGAGTAAGCTGCGGAAAACTACGCCTCAACCATCGATCCAACCGCTGATCGTCATCGGATGCCGAAATTTCCAATATTTTAGCACTCATAAAAATTATCCTACAGAGTTTAATGACGCTCAGATTATTAGGGCAAGATCGCGCATAACTTTGTGTGTTTCAGAAGGAATAATGTCAATATCACATATTTTCATCACGTTTCGATCTGAGTTTTTCGAAATAGGCGAGCCTTTTTTTAAGTTCACGCTCAAATCCTCTCTCAACTGGACTATAGAAGACCTGTCCTGATAGCTCGTCAGGAAAAAAGTTTTGCCCCGAAAATGCATTTTCACTATCATGGTCATAAATATACCCATCCCCATAGCCATTGTTTTTCATAAGTTGCGTAGGTGCATTGAGAATGTGTCTTGGTGGCGGAATTGACCCAGTTTCTTTGGCTAAGTGTCGAGCGGCACTGAATGCCGTATAAACTGCGTTTGATTTTGGAGCGAGTGCGAGATAGCAAACCGCTCGCGCCAATGACAAATCACCTTCAGGGCTTCCAACCCTCTCATATGACTGCCAGGCCTCTATACATATTGATGATGCATGGAGGTCAGCAAGGCCAATATCCTCCGAGGCTATTCTCACCAAGCGTCTACAGATGTAAGATGGGTCTTCCCCACCTTCTAACATTCTCGCCAACCAATAAATAGCCGCGTCTGGATCAGACCCTCTAATAGATTTGTGCAAAGCAGAAATTAGATTATAATGCTCATCGCCTTTTTTATCATAATTCGCGGCTCTTTGCGAAAGTTTGGTTTTTAGATCATGCGCATCAACAGTGCCATTATCTTTCCAGGACCCAACTAGCTCCAAAAGATTTATCAACGCCCGTCCGTCGCCATTGGACATATGAATTATAAGAGAAATTGCATCATCTGAAAAAATAGGTGCATTACCCATAAAACCTATAGCACGATTAAAAATCTTTCGTAGGTCTTCCGCATTAAGTCTTTCGAGAAGGATCACATTAGACCTAGATAACAACGCTGAATTCAATTCGAAAGATGGGTTTTCAGTTGTTGCACCGATCAGGGTAATAGTTCCATTTTCCATATAAGGCAGAAAACTATCCTGCTGGGATTTATTAAATCGATGAATTTCATCTACGAATAAGATTGTTTTTGAGCCATTTGAATGCCTAACAGTTGCTGCAGTCAGTAATTTCTTTAAATCAGAAACGCCTGAAAAAATAGCACTTATCTCCTCATAGTGAGCACTAACTTCATTTGCGATTACTCGAGCAAGAGTGGTTTTCCCAACTCCAGGCGGCCCCCAGAAGATTATTGACGATAATTGGCCACTTTTTACCATTGACTTAAGTTGGCCATCAGACGCGAGGATCTTCTCTTGTCCGATTACTTCATCCAAAACCTTTGGTCGAAGTTTTTCTGCGAGGGGAATGTTTTTTTGGGAATTATTATCCACTGCGTCTTTCGTGTCTTTGTCAAACAAATCCATCATGTTCGGTATCGTATTATGAGTCTCTGCCCATCACGAGAAATAATAAATTGACCCGAGCGACTAATACTTCCTATTAATTCATCTATTTGTTCAGCAGCAGTTAAACGGGTTCCATTTATTTCTTCAATTATGTCACCTGATTGAAAGCCTAAACGGGAACCACTTAGTCCTGGCTCCACGATTACTATTCCACTTGTATTAAGCCCTAAACCCATTTCTTGTTGTACCGCAGGATTTATTATTCTCACGGTCAAATCTCTAAGAGGTGATGTTTTGGGCAACCGCTTCAATTTACTTGGTGGATCATTTGGTGCCGGCTTCAATTCGATCCAAAGATCACGCCTTTGCCCACCGGATACGATCGTTAGTTTAGACTGCGAACCGATCCCAGCTACAGTTAAATGATATAGCATTTCTGCCGGACCATTTACTGCATAATTATCTACTGAAACCACTACGTCACCTGTAGACAATCCTGCTAAACTAAGCGGGCTTTTCTCATGCAAGGCTGAAATCACCATTCCATCAAAACCGTCTAATTGGAGAGCATCTGCTAATTCGGGAGTAATTGCCTGACCAAAAACACCTAACCAAGGCTGTTCAAATTTTTTTACGCCGCTTTTTGCCTGACGTAAGAATTCACGCACAAAAGCGGCAGGTATAGCAAAGCCAATACCATTTGAACCACCAGATCTTGTTAAAATAGAGGTATTTATTCCAACTAGCGATCCATTTATATCCACCAATGCTCCACCTGAGTTGCCAGGGTTTATTGCTGCATCGGTTTGTAAGTAATATCCACGACCAGAGCCATCAGCCGTGCCAGACCGAGCCAACCCCGAGATAATACCACTTGTAACGGTTTGGCCAACACCAAATGGATTACCTATAGCCAAAACCAACTCACCTACTGCTACTGCTTCATCCTCTCTAAGCGGAAGAAAAGGCATATTTTCAGCATTTTCTAAAATTAAGATTGCTAAATCATTTTTTTCATCAGCTAAAGCTACTGAGGCTGTAAACTGGCGTCGATCATTTAGAACCACTCTAATATCAGAAGCATTTCCGACCACATGATAATTGGATACCACATAGCCATCCTCGGTTAAAATGACTCCAGAGCCTAGCGAGTTTTGCACCCTTTTCTGAGGGTTCATTCTATTTTGAAAGAATCTCCTAAAAAAGGGATCATTCTGAAAAGGGGACCTATTTTGATTGACGAGTCTTTTAGCATAGATATTTACGACTGCCGGTGCTGCTCGTTTGACGACAGGAGCAAAACTAAGAGTTATTTCATTGGAATTTAATGGAATCCGCGTTTCCGCAAACAATACTAAGGGAAACGATAAACTAACAAAAACCCAAACTAGAATGGCATACATCTTATAAATCTCTAAAGTTTTCGCGAATATTATATTTAAAAATGAGACAAAAAAAACCCCAGCCAGTAAGCTGGGGTCCAATCAAAATAAATAAAACTTTTTTTATGCTTCTTCAGCGCTCTCTTCTTCTGCAACCCTCGCTTTGTCAGCGGCTCCCTTTGCCGCAAGATCGCGGTCAACAAATTCAATTATCGCCATTGGGGCCATATCACCGTAACGAAACCCAGCCCGCAATACTCTAGTATAACCACCTTTGCGCTCAATATAGCGTGGTCCAAGAATATCAAATAGCTTTGTTACATATTGATCTTCCTTTAGCTGCGAAGCTGCTAAGCGTCTTGCGTGCAAATCGCCTCGTTTGGCTAAAGTTATTAATTTCTCCACAATTGGACGCAATTCTTTTGCTTTCGGAAGTGTAGTTTTTATCTGCTCATGCTCTATCAACGAGCCAGCCATATTAGCAAATAAAGCTTTTCGGTGCTCATGAGTCCGGTTTAAGCGGCGATAGCCTTTAGAATGACGCATTTATATCTCCTATAATTTTTTCTTTGTCCGGCGGCCGGTGCGTGCCAGCCACTCTCCTTGGGGCTTTTGCCCTAATTTCCCCAGAAATCTGGGCATTTAGTAATTAGAAGTTATCCTCAAATTTCTTAGCAAGCTCTTCAATGTTGTCTGGGGGCCAATCTTCCACATCCATTCCAAGATGCAGTCCCATTCCGGACAATACTTCTTTAATTTCGTTAAGCGACTTTCGACCAAAGTTAGGTGTTCTGAGCATTTCAGCCTCAGTCTTTTGAATAAGATCGCCTATGTAAACTATATTGTCATTCTTCAGACAGTTTGCAGATCTAACAGAGAGCTCTAGCTCATCAACTTTCTTGAGAAGTAGAGGATTGAATTCCAACCCATCATCGTCATCACCACTATCTGCAGACTCAGGTTCCTCAAAATTTACAAAGATAGAAAGTTGATCTTGCAAAATACGCGCTGCAAAGGCAAGCGCATCATCTGCCGAAATAGAACCGTCCGTTTCAACTTTCATCGTAAGTTTATCGTAATCTAAAACTTGGCCTTCCCTAGTAGGCTGGACATCGTAAGAAACTTTTTTAACGGGAGAGTAGATTGCATCAATCGGCATAAGACCAATAGGGGCATCCTCCGGTTTGTTTTTTTCAGCGGGAACGTAGCCTTTGCCTGTATTTACCGTTAATTCCATGTAAAGATCGGCTCCGTCATCCAAGTGACAGATCACATGTTCTTTATTTAGCACTTCGATTCCCGCACTATCGGATATATCGGCTGCTGTTACTACAGCTGGCCCCTTAACGTTAACAGATAAGCGCTTAGGCCCTTCAACTTCCATTCTTAAATCTACGCCCTTCAAGTTCAGGACTATGTCTGTAACATCCTCTCTCACACCCGTTATAGATGAGAATTCATGAAGAACGTTATCTATTTGAACGCTTGTTATGGCTGCACCCTGAAGACTACTCATCAATACACGACGAAGAGCATTTCCAAGGGTTAAACCAAAACCTCTTTCAAGAGGTTCGGCAATCATAGTAGCTTGTCTAAGCTGATCGTTTCCAGATTTTACTTCTAATTGTGCTGGTTTTATGAGCTCTGCCCAATTTTTGTGGATCATGAGTCCCTCCATTCTTGCGTTGATTCCATGACCGTAAAATCAAACGCGCCCGAGGTTAAAATGCTGAAACTGAATTTATAAAATAAATTCAAATTAAATTAAACGCGGCGCCTTTTTGGCGGCCGACAACCGTTGTGCGCAATTGGCGTAACATCCCTGATTGAAGTGATATTGAAACCAACCGCTGCTAATGCCCTAAGCGCACTTTCTCTTCCAGATCCAGGCCCCTGCACCTCAACCTCTAGAGTTTTAACACCGTGCTCTTGAGCTTTTTGGCCTGCGTCCTCTGCTGCCATTTGAGCTGCATAAGGTGTCGATTTACGAGAACCTTTAAAACCCATAGTACCAGCTGAAGACCAAGCTATAGCGTTTCCCTGAACATCAGAGATTAATATTTTTGTGTTATTAAAAGAAGAATTTACGTGAGCAACCCCAGCTGCAATATTTTTGATGACCTTCTTCTTAGTTCCACGACGTGTTTCGCGTGCCATTGATCGCCCTCCCTACTTCTTCTTGCCAGCAATAGCTTTTGCAGGACCCTTACGAGTTCTTGCATTAGTATGAGTGCGCTGACCACGAACAGGCAGGTTTCGGCGATGTCGAAGACCACGGTAGCAGCCCAAATCCATAAGTCTCTTAATGTTCATTTGCACTTCGCGACGCAAATCACCCTCAACGGTGAAGTTTGCATCTATATGCTCGCGCATTGCGAGTATTTCCGCATCTGAAAGTTCGTTAATACGTCTTGATTTATCAATCTTCACAGCGTCACATATTTCGTTCGCTATTGATGATCCAATTCCGTGAATATAAGTAAGAGCTATCGGTACCCGCTTACTTGTCGGGATGTTTACACCGGCGATCCGTGCCATTTCTTTCCTTTCGTTGCGGTTCCGTAAAACCAGAACCTTTTTTCACAACGCGAAAACTCTAATATTTGTTGCTTCCGCTACCACCTTATAAAGTGGATTTGTTATGTATCACAGCCGATTCCATATAGGACTATGGGTGCCTATGAGCATTTTAGATCTACGTCAAGGCTTAAGTATAAAAATATTGAATTTAACCCAATATGTTATTCTTTGTTGAGAACTTTTTTAAGGCTATCACGGACCTCATTCATGGATAGCAGACCATCGATAGAAACGAGGTTTCCTTTCGCAAAGTAATACCCCAAGAGCGGAGAAGTCTTCTTATAATACTCCATTAATCGCTGTTTTAAGCTTTCCTCATTATCGTCAGCTCGTCGCTTTACATCATTACTACCGCAAGTGCCGCACTTTCCGTCCATAGGCCAAGGTTTCGTTTCATCATGATAGACCTGGCCACAACCACCGCACGTTGATCTTCCAGTTATTCTTTTTATCAATGCTTTATCATCAACTTGAATCTCAATAACGCTATCCAACTCGATATTACAGTCATTGAGCAAAGCACCTAAAGCATCTGCCTGAGCCAGTGTCCGCGGGAAACCGTCAAATATGAAACCAGCACCTTTTTCCCCATCCAGCTTTTCTTTAATTAGACCTATTACAATGTCATCAGTGACCAAGTCGCCTCGCGACATTACTTCAGCAACGAGCTTACCCATTTCGGTTCCACTATCCTTTGCCTCACGAAGCATATCACCCGTTGACAACTGAACCATGCCCAGAGACCCAACTAAAAATTGAGCTTGTGTCCCCTTACCTGCACCAGGAGGTCCTAGCAGTATGATATTCATTTACGGGCTGCCCCCCGGCGCCTTTTACTGCGTGATTTACCCCTTAATTGAGATTTCTGAATCAGGCTTTCATATTGATGAGCCAACAAATGGCTTTGAACTTGTTGAATGGTATCCATGGTCACTGATACTACAATTAAGACTGATGTTCCTCCAAAGTAAAAAGGTATCGCAAACTGGCCTCTGAGGATCTCCGGAAGCAAACAAACTCCGCCAAGATATGCAGCTCCAAGCACCAGAACCCTATTTAAAACATATTCCAAATGCTCTGAAGTTTTTTTACCTGGCCTAATTCCAGGAATAAACCCATTTTGATTTTTTAAATTCTCAGCAACATCATCAGGTTTGAAGGAAACGTTGAATGTGTAGAAATAAGCAAAAAATACAATCATTAAGGTAAAAAATGCCAAGTACAAAGGCTGACCAGGTCCAAAATATGCAAGTATGGTAGACATTATTGGTCCGGTCTGAGATCCGGAAAACGTACTAACTGTAGTTGGAAGTAGCAGCAAAGAACTGGCAAAAATTGCCGGTATCACACCAGCCGGATTTACCTTGATCGGTAAATGAGAATTCTGGCCCTCCATTACTTTCATACCAACTTGCCGTCTTGGATATTGAATCAAAACCTTTCGCAAGGCTCTCTCCATAAAAACCACAAAAGCGATGGTTGCAATTACCATTACAATCACGCCAATTATAACCGCAGGACTTAATGCTCCAGATCGGCCAGATGCAAAAAATTGAGCCAGCGCTGCTGGAACTTCAGCGATAATTCCAACGAAGATTATCAATGATATACCGTTACCTACTCCTCGAGCTGTGATCTGTTCGCCAAGCCACATCAAAAACATAGTGCCACCCACCAAAGTAATCAAACATGACAGCCTAAAAAAGAGACCGGGGTCAGTAACCAGGTCGCCACTTTCGAGGCTCACAGCAAGACCATATGCCTGCAAGGTTGCTAATGCGACAGTACCATAACGCGTATATTGATTTATTTTCTTTCTGCCCTGCTCTCCCTCTTTTTTCAACTGTTCCAAAGAGGGGACCATAGAGGTTAATAATTGAACTATAATTGACGCAGAGATATACGGCATAATTCCCAAAGCAAAGATACCCATCCGACCAAGGGCACCTCCAGTAAACATAGTCAGCATGCCACCGATGCCTGACTGCGCTTGCTCCATGAAGTCTCTTAAAGCAACACCATCTATCCCTGGGACTGGGATAAATGTGCCCAACCGATACACAATCAATAAACCAAGTGTAAATAATATACGACTACGAAGCTCAGTGGCCTTACCCAAAGCCGACCAACTTGTATTTGCTGCCATTTGCTCTACTGCAGATACCATTTATCTCTCACTGTTAAAAAACATAATCCTAATTAATTCTAGCAGCACTGTAAAAAGTGACCGATTTTCTAACCGGCAAGCTCAACTTCGATTAGTTTGAAGTTTCCGACGTCAATGTCAAGCTACCCCCTGCCTTCTTTACAGCCTCGATCGCTGATTTAGACGCCCCGGTAACTGCTATATTAATCTTGGATTTTATGTCGCCCTTGGAAAGAACTCGCACACCATCCAACTTTCGCCTTACCAATCCGGACTCTACAAGAACATCCTCAGTAATATCAGTTTTTGCGTTGAGCTTACCAGCCTCGATAAACTTTTCTATTATTCCAAGGTTAACAATGGCATATTTTTTTCTATTTGGCTTGTTGAAACCACGCTTAGGTAGTCTTTGATAAAGGGGCATTTGCCCGCCTTCATAGCCATTTATGGAAACGCCAGAACGTGATTTCTGTCCTTTGATTCCTCTACCAGCAGTTTTTCCTTTGCCAGAACCTACACCTCTAGCGACGCGTTTCTTTTTCTTAACTGCGCCTTCATTATCTCTTAATTCATTGAGTTTCATGTCGCTTCTCCTTTTGCCGGAATTACCTCCCGGTTGCGACGAAAGAGGTAAACACAGCCTTAATTTAGTATTGAGTAAATTATCTTTCTACCGGTAACCCAGAATATCGATTTAGCCGATCTACACCTCTGGGAAACCTTAACTTCTTTCCTCTACAATCTCCACTAAGTGCGGAATCTTATTAACCATGCCTCGCACCGACGGTGTATCCTCAAGCTCGCGAGTTTTATGCATTTTGTTTAGACCCAAACCTATTAATGTTTGACGTTGTTTAGCTGGGCGTCGGATTGGAGATCCGATTTGTTTTACAACTATTGTTTTAGCCATCACACTCTTCCTCTATGCTTCAACAGCTTCTTGAGAAGAAGCTTCATCACGACGAAGAATGTCTGCTACTTTCTTACCACGCCGCTGAGCCACCATTCTTGGCGAAGCCTCTTTCTTTAATCCGTCTAGAGTAGCTCGTATCATATTATAAGGATTCTGCGACCCAATTGATTTAGCAACAACATCCTGAATACCCAACATTTCAAATACAGCACGCATCGGACCACCAGCGATAATTCCTGTACCTGTTGGAGCAGTTCTCATAACCACTTTACCAGCACCATGCCTACCTTCCATATCATGGTGCAATGTTCTACCCTCTCGCAGAGGAACACGGATCATATTTCTTTTGGCCTGCTCAGTTGCTTTTCTTATGGCTTCCGGCACTTCCTTCGCCTTGCCCTTTCCGAAGCCAACTCGACCTTTTTGGTCACCTACAACTACCAAGGCTGCAAAACCAAAACGCTTACCACCCTTAACCGTTTTAGATACACGATTTATAGCCACAAGACGATCTGCAAACTCAGGAGCAGCTTCATCACGACGACCTTTATTATTGGGTTCCTTTGCCATATTTAAGAGTCTCCTTAAAATTTCAGGCCGCCCTCACGGGCAGCATCTGCTAGAGCTTTAATTCCACCATGGAACAAAAAACCACCACGGTCGAAGTAACATTCCACAACACCTGCTTTCTTGGCACGGTCTGCTAATAATTTTCCTACTTTTGAAGATGCATCTACGTTGTTTTTACCAACCACACCTAAGCTCTTCTCCAGAGATGACGCAGCGGCTAAAGTAACACCATTTACATCATCAATTAATTGAGCACTGATATTTTTATTACTCCTATGCACGGAAAGACGCACACGCCCTGCGTTAACCTTTCGTAACTTATTCCTTACGCGCAAGCGTCGTTTGAGAAAAAGTTGCCTTTTGGAATTTGCCATTTGTTTGCCCTACTTCTTCTTACCTTCTTTGCGGAAGATATATTCACCTTTGTAACGAATACCTTTGCCTTTATATGGCTCCGGTTTTCTCCATTCTCTTATATTAGCTGCTACTTGGCCCACGCGTTGAGCATCTATACCCTCAACCACGATCTCTGTTTGCTTCGGCGCCGTCACCGTCACATCTGGCGGAGCTGCATAGTCCACATCGTGGGACAAGCCAAGATTGAGCTTTAGTACATTGCCTTGCATTTGAGCACGGTAACCAACTCCCTGAATTTCAAGCTCTTTCTTGAAACCTTCGCTAACTCCAGTAACACAATTTGCTACCATCGTACGGCTCATACCCCATTGTTGCCTTGCCCGCTTCGACTTACCGCGGGGGCTCACTACAACTTTTCCTTCTTCAACCGCTAGTGTTACATCATCCGAAGCGGTAAAACTTCTCACACCTTTAGGGCCTTTTACCTCTATAGTCTGCCCTGAAACCGCAGCACTTACCCCTGAAGGAAGCTCTACTGGCTTTTTTCCTATGCGCGACATCTCAAAATCTCCTTAAAATACCGTACAAAGAACTTCGCCACCAACATTATTGGCACGAGCGTTCGCGTCTGACATTATTCCTTTAGGCGTAGATACAATCGACACACCCAAACCTTGCCTAACTTGGGGAATATTCTTGACACCAAGATAAACTCTCCTACCAGGCTTCGAGACGCGTTTAATGTCCCTTATCACAGGCAAACCATCATAATACTTCAAACTTATTTCCAACATAGGATGCCCCAAAGTGTCAGTCGTCTTCTCATAACCACGGATGTAACCTTCATCTAACAGAACATCCAATACCCAAGCCCTTACTTTTGAGGCTGGTGTAAGAACAGTAGACTTTCCTCTCATTTGAGAGTTTCTCATTCTAGTAAGCATATCACCAATAGGATCATTCATATCTATTCTCTCCTACCAACTTGACTTTACCATTCCAGGCATTTGCCCAGACGAACCTAATTCCCGCAGAGCGATACGAGAAACCTTCAATTTTCTGTAGTAAGCATGTGGTCTTCCGGTCAACTGACAACGGTTGTGCATACGATTAGCTGCTGAATTTCTCGGTAACTTAGCCAGTTTCAAACGCGCTTTGAACCGCTCCTCCATTGGAAGGCTTTCATCTTTAGCGATTTCTTTTAACTCGGCACGCTTCGCTGCATATCTATTAACCAACCGCGCTCTTTTCTTTTCGCGTTCAATCATTGCTTTTTTTGCCATTTAGAAAATCCTCTCGCGCTCAATTGCTAAATGGCATATTAAAATGCCCTAGCAAAGATTTGGCCTCTGCATCTGTCTCAGCAGTAGTGGTTATAACCACATCGAGGCCCCAGTCCTCATCAATTTTATCGAAATCAATTTCCGGAAATACAATATGCTCTTTTATCCCAAAAGCATAGTTTCCCCTGCCATCAAAAGACTTGCTTGAAACGCCACGAAAATCTCTTATTCTAGGCATTGCGACAGTAGTCAATCGATCCATGAATTCGTACATCCTTGAACCGCGCAGGGTCACTTTTGCACCCATCGGCATATCCTCACGAACTCGAAAACCAGCAATAGATTTTTTAGCTCGGG
Organism: Candidatus Salinivivens marinus; assembly: GCF_965655845.1. Classification (NCBI taxonomy): domain Bacteria; kingdom Pseudomonadati; phylum Pseudomonadota; class Alphaproteobacteria; order Rhodobacterales; family Paracoccaceae; genus Candidatus Salinivivens; species Candidatus Salinivivens marinus. The sequence continues at coordinate 243,850 of NZ_CBFHHX010000002.1, read as the reverse complement.
TGATTATAGCCTGCTGCCCCGCGATCAAAGTTAAATCGTTTTGCGCCGATTTAGCCTTTTTACTATCTTTAACAGCAGCGCGCCCGCATCCGATGTTTAATACAATTTTTTCCAGTTTCGGTATCATCATGTCGTTCTTATAACCAAATTCTTCCTTCATAGCGGCCCGAATTTTGGTCTTATATTCGTCCTGCAATCGCGGTGTATAATTTGCTTTATCAAGCATCGATAACATCCCCCGTTGTCTTAGCCACGCGTACTTTGTTGCCACCCTCATTTTTGAAACCCACGCGGGTGGCTTTGCCGTTTTTATCCATTAAAGATAAGTTTGAAATATCAATAGGCATTGCTTTGGGCAAACGCCCACCTTGAGTGGTCTGTGTTTGTCGTTCGTGGCGAATTGCCATGTTAACGCCATCAACAATCGCTTTGCCAGTTTTAGGCACAACCAAGGTTACTGTCCCTTTTTTGCCTTTATCTTTTCCGGCAAGAACAATGACCTCATCACCTTTTCTAAGTTTAGCAGCCATTATAACACCTCCGGTGCAAGTGATATTATTTTCATAAAATTTTTGGCACGTAATTCTCTGACCACGGGACCAAAAATCCGGGTACCGATTGGTTCACCACTATTGTTCAAAATTACTGCAGCGTTGCTATCAAATCGGATAGCTGTGCCGTCTTCTCGACGCACTTCTTTGGATGTTCTCACGACAACTGCTTTTCGAACATCACCCTTCTTTACTCGACCTCGTGGGATAGCTTCCTTAACGGATACCACAATCACGTCACCAACCGAGGCGTATTTTCGCTTAGAGCCACCTAGAACTTTGATGCACTGAACACGGCGAGCGCCTGAGTTATCAGCGACATCCAGATTAGTTTGCATCTGGATCATAAATTTTCTCCCGACCTATGAGGGGCTAATGCTTTTGCCTTTTCCCCAGGGTTTCGTTAAATCGTGAAAGCTCAAAAACTAAGTTTCAAGCACTTCCCAACGTTTTGTTTTAGATTTCGGAGCACACTCCATTATGCGCACCGCATCACCCACTTTGAACGTATTATTTTCATCATGGGCTCTATACTTCTTGGACTTCCGGATCGTTTTTTGCATAACCGGATGCTTAAAACGACGCTCAACAGATACGGTAACGGTTTGAGCATTAGAATCAGAAGTCACAATACCTTGTAGTACCCTTTTTGGCATCTCTAACTCCCTATTCCTCAGAATCTGCTTGCTGATTTAAAACGGTTAAAACACGCGCCGTATCGCGTTTGACTGTTCTCATACGAGCAGTATTTTCAAGTTGACCGGTTGCCTGCTGAAAACGCAGATTAAAAGACTCTTTTTTCAAAGAAGCTAACTGCTCACGCAACTGATCTGGTGTTTTTTCACGTAACTCTTGGGCTTTCATAGCCTATCCTTTTCATACACCAGTGAGCCCCAGGCGGGTCACTCATAATCTGGTGGACATTACCTAATTTATACAATTGCGATTCCGACGAACCACATCCGGATGAGACGACATACAGTCTTATTTATTAAATGGCAACACCTATTGAAAAATTTATTATCACTGTTAAAAAAAAATAGCTTCGTTTATACACATCCTATGAAGTCGATAACGCCATTATTCGCAACGCAGTTGTACCTCTCCAACTTATCCAGTGTAGGTGAATTAAATATTTCAGAGCTGGAAGTATCTTGCCGCTCAATAGCGGAAGATGATCTAGCTGGCCAGCAATGGTGCGAAAATAATGGATATTCCGGGTATACCAGCTATGCCTCACTTTCAGACCTAACATGGCGGTTCCCAATTTTTAGTGAATTAAAAGATATTTTGGACAGTCACGTGGCAAACTTTGTAGAAAAGTTAGACTTTGACCTTGATGATCGAAATATTGTCTTGGAGGACATGTGGATCAACATCCTTGATGAGGGCGGTTCACACGGCTCGCATATTCACCCACATTCAGTAATTTCAGGCACGACATATGTATCAATTCCAAATGAGGCTGGCGAAATACGGTTTGAGGATCCCAGATTACAATTTATGATGTCAGCACCACCACGAAAGAAAGACGCACGAACTGAATTAAGAACTTTTCATAGCCACCATCCAGTGGCAGGACAAGTACTTTTATGGGAGAGCTGGTTGAGACACGAAGTACTTCAGAATGGCTCAAAAGGCGAAAGAGTATCGATTAGTTTCAATTATAAGTGGTCGGACTAATCAAAGATCTCTTTTAAATTGCATTCGTGATTTTACCACACTGGCATTGGTAAAAAACCAACGTAATAAATTACCAATCTTCCCGAACAACAACTCTAGATTTAATGGGTAGTTTCATTGCAGCCAAACGCAAAGCTTCCCTTGCTATTTCATCGTTCACACCATCAATCTCAAACATAACTCGGCCAGGTTTCACTTTGGCAGCCCAAAAATCTACTGAACCTTTACCTTTACCCATCCGTACTTCAGTCGGTTTTGAGGTAACTGGTGTATCTGGGAATATTCGAATCCAGACCCGACCTTGTCTCTTCATATGACGAGTCATAGCTCTACGGGCAGCCTCTATTTGTCGAGCAGTCACTCGTTCCGGCTGGAGTGCCTTAAGCCCATAAGTCCCAAAATTAAGGTCAGATCCGCCTTTGGCCTCACCTTTTATGCGACCCTTGTGCATTTTACGAAACTTTGTACGCTTTGGTTGCAACATTTCCTATCTCCTTACCGGCGGGTCGACGCACCGCGCGGTGCCGGTCCATCTTGAAGCTCTTGTGCACGTCGGTCTCGAGCCTGTGGATCATGTTCCATAATCTCACCTTTAAATATCCAAACCTTGATCCCAATTATACCATATGGCGTGGAAGCCTCTACATTGGCGTAATCAACGTCAGCTCTAAGTGTATGTAAAGGAACCCGACCCTCTCGGTACCATTCCGTTCTGGCTATCTCGGCTCCTCCAAGACGCCCAGCAACGTTAACCCGAATTCCTAAAGCGCCCATTCTCATCGCATTCTGAACTGCACGTTTCATTGCCCTTCGGAAAGAAACACGGCGTTCTAACTGCTGGGCAATACTTTCACCAACCAGTTGGGCGTCTAACTCTGGCTTTCGCACTTCTACGATATTGAGATGTAAATCGGAATCAGTCATGTTTGCTAGTTTCTGACGTAAAGTCTCGATATCAGCACCTTTTTTTCCAATTATGACACCAGGTCGGGCTGTATGAATTGTAACGCGACATTTCTTGTGAGGGCGCTCAATTATTACTCGAGCCACGCCTGCCTGAGAACACTCTTCCCTAATAAAATCACGCATACGGAGGTCTTCCAAAAGTAAATCCCCATAATCCTTCGTATCTGCGTACCAACGACTATCCCAAGTGCGATTTACTTGTAGCCGCATTCCTATTGGATTAACTTTCTGACCCATTAAGCCTGCTCCTCTAATTGACGCACTTTAATTGTTATTTCTGAGAAAGGTTTAATGATACGCCCAAAACGACCACGAGCTCTTGGTCGACCACGTTTCATTGTCAAATTCTTCCCGACATATGCCTCAGAAACAATTAGTTCATCAACATCTAAATTATGGTTATTTTCAGCGTTAGCGATTGCTGACTGAAGACACTTTTTAACATCCGCCGCAATTCTTTTTTTGCTAAAGGTCAAATCATTTAATGCCCTATCAACTTTCTTTCCACGGATCAGGCCAGCAAGTAAATTAAGCTTTTGGGGGCTCGTCTTCAACATGCGCAATTTTGCCATTGCTTCATTATCTGCCACACGGCGAGGATTTTTTTCTTTTCCCATGGTCTTTACTTTCGTTTAGCTTTTTTGTCAGCACCGTGACCGTAATAAGTACGAGTTGGAGAGTATTCACCAAACTTTTGACCGATCATATCCTCAGAAACCGACACCGGGACATGCTTTCTACCGTTATAAACACCAAATGTTAAACCGACGAATTGCGGAAGAATAGTAGATCTACGGGACCAAATTTTAATAACATCATTTCGACCACTTTCGCGAGCTGCTTCAGCTTTTTTAAGCACATGAGCATCGACAAAGGGTCCCTTCCATAATGAACGTGACATCTATCAGCGCCCTTTCTTCTTTGCGTGCCGCGAGCGAATAATTAATTTCTGCGACGCTTTGTTTGTATTTCTCGTACGCTTGCCTTTAGTAGGTTTTCCCCATGGAGTCACAGGATGCCGACCCCCGGACGTACGACCTTCACCACCACCATGGGGGTGATCAATCGGATTCATAACAACACCCCGGACAGAAGGACGAATGCCTTTATGACGCATTCGACCTGCTTTACCGTAGTTCTGGTTCGAATTATCTGGATTAGAAACCGCTCCAATTGTTGCCATACACTCTTGCCGAACCATGCGTAGCTCACCAGACGAAAGCCGAATTTGTGCATAGCCACCGTCACGACCAACAAATTGAGCATAAGTACCAGCCGCTCTCGCAATTTGACCGCCCTTTCCGGGCTTCAATTCGATATTATGAATTATAGTACCAATTGGCATACCTGAAAACGGCATAGCATTACCGGGTTTTATATCTGCTTTTGAAGATGCGACTACTGTGTCGCCAACAGCGAGCCTTTGAGGAGCTAAAATGTAGGCCTGCTCACCATCCTTGTATTTAACCAAAGCTATGAAAGCCGTTCTGTTAGGGTCAAACTCGATCCGTTCAACCGTCGCCGGCACATCAAATTTAGTTCTTTTGAAATCAACTATTCTGTAGAGCCTCTTAGCTCCACCACCACGTCGGCGAGATGTTATACGTCCGGTATTGTTCCGACCGCCAGATTTTGTCAGTCCCTCTGTGAGAGACTTAACTGGACGTCCTTTCCAAAGCTCCGAACGGTCAATCAGTACCAGCCCTCGCTGGCCCGGCGTCGTTGGTTTGTACGACTTTAGTGCCATGCTTTCTGTCTTCCGTTTGCTTGTAAGACAAAGTAATACTCTGCCTATGGTAAAGCCCCCCTGAGGTGGCCAATTTGAAGCAAATCAAAACGAATCTTGATTGCTTTAGCGAAGGACGTATAGCTACCTTTATAAAAAAGGTCTAGGGCTTTGAAACTTTTGTTTCATGTTTGTATTTAAACACCATGCAAATACGTCCAAAAATCATTACTTAACTCGGTCAAAGACCGGTAGTTACGTCAATAGTGTTTCCGTCCTCCAATGTTACAAAGGCCTTCTTTACATCCTTACGACGTCCAACGACGCCCCTAAAACGCTTTTTCTTTCCTTTTGTAATAGAGGTGTTCACAGCCTTAACTTTAACACCAAATAATGCTTCGACGGCTTCTTTAATTTGGGGCTTGTTACTATCAATAGAAACCTCAAACACGACCGCACCGTTTTCCGATGCCATAGTAGATTTTTCTGTAACTAAGGGCTTTCGGATAATATCATAATGTTCTGCTTTTACACTCATCTTAAACGAGCCTCCAATGCCTCTATACCGGCTTTGGTAATAACAAGTGTCTCACGCTTCAAAATGTCGTAAACGTTAGCACCGATCGACGGCAACACATCCAGTCCCTCTATATTCTGAACTGCCTTGGCAAATGTGTCATTAACAGACGATCCGTCGATAACCAATGCGCGTTTCCATCCAAGGTTTTTAACTTGTTTAGCAAGATCAGTTGTCTTGCCCGAACTTTGGGCTTGGTCAATCACTACTATTGAACCGGACTTAGCCTTAGCTGACAATGCTAGTTTAAGACCCAACCTTCTAACTTTCTTTGGCAAATCAAAAGCATGGCTCCGCGGGGTTGGACCCTTATAAATGCCACCTTTACGAAAAATAGGAGCACGTCGAGAACCATGTCGGGCTCCACCTGTACCCTTTTGACGATAGATTTTCTTTGTCGAGTAACTGACTTCTCGCCGGGTTTTTACCTTATGAGTACCAGCCTGGGAACCATTGCGCTGCCATCTAACGACTCTCTGTAAAATATCTGCTCTCGGCTCTAAACCAAAAACGTCATCCACTAACTCAACTGAACCAGCTTTTTTTCCATCCAATTTTATTACATCAATTTTCATGCCTCACCTCCCTCTGGCTGTGGTGCTTCATCGACTTTTGCTCCCTCAGAGCGAAGAGCAGCAGGAAAAGGCACATTATCTACAAGAGGTTTTTTGACGGAGTCTTTAATAGTGACCCAACCACCTTTAGAACCAGGCACAGCACCTTTTATCATTATGAGACCACGCTCAACATCTGTCTTCATTACTTGAAGATTCTGAGTGGTAACTCTGACGGCTCCCATATGCCCTGCCATCTTCTTGCCTTTAAAGACTTTTCCTGGCCCTTGACACTGACCAGTTGATCCATGAGATCTGTGACTTATAGAGACGCCGTGAGAAGCTCTTAAGCCGCCAAAATTGTGGCGTTTCATGGCTCCTGCGAAACCTTTACCTATCGATGTCCCCGAGACATCTACAAATTGTCCCTCGACATAGTGGTCTGCAGTTATCTCTGCTCCCACCTCAATTAAGTTTTCTGGAGCTACCCGAAACTCAGCGAGCTTCCGCTTTGGCTCAACTTTTGCGACAACAAATTGACCGCGCACAGGCTTCAAAACGTTTTTTGCTTTGACAGAACCTGCACCAAGTTGAACCGCATTATATCCGTGCTGTTCATTAGTTCGCTGAGCCACTACTTGCAGCTTATCCATCTGAAGGACGGTAACAGGTATCTGCTTACCATCTCCCATGAATAGCCGCGTCATTCCAACTTTCTTAGCTATAATACCAGAGCGCATTTTGCCCTCCTAAACAGAAATTTGAACATCAACACCAGCTGCGAGATCTAACTTCATAAGAGCATCTACAGTCTGTGGTGTTGGGTCAACTATGTCTAATAGCCGCTTATGAGTGCGTATTTCAAATTGATCGCGCGACTTTTTGTTAACATGCGGCCCACGAAGAACAGTGAATTTTTCAATCTTGTTCGGAAGTGGAATAGGACCTCGAACAGACGCACCCGTTCGCTTCGCAGTATTTACTATCTCTTGTGTACTTGCATCTAGAACACGATAGTCGAAGGCTTTTAACCTAATACGGATGTTTTGGCTTTGCATTTTACCTTGCCTTTTTAACCGACGTTAAAGTTGAGAGGAGGGAATGAGGGCATCTCATTACTTCTTCGAACCTTACTGGGTTTCCCCAATGTTTAGTAAAGCTCACTGAAGTGAGCTTTACATATTATTTTGATGACTATTCGATAATTTTGGCGACGACGCCTGATCCGACGGTACGTCCGCCTTCTCGAATAGCAAACCTTAGTTTTTCTTCCATTGCGATAGGCGCTATCAGCTCAACAGTGAACTTCAAGTTGTCACCCGGCATAACCATTTCAGTTCCGCTTGGTAATACTACAGTCCCAGTTACGTCAGTGGTACGGAAGTAAAATTGAGGACGGTAATTTGCAAAGAATGGCGTATGTCTTCCACCTTCATCTTTAGTCAAAATATATGCCTCTGCCTCAAACTTGGTGTGAGGTGTAACTGAACCTGGTTTACACAAAACCTGACCACGCTCAACGCCCTCACGGTCAACACCGCGAAGTAACGCACCAATATTGTCACCTGCTTCACCACGATCAAGTAGTTTGCGGAACATTTCAACACCAGTACAAGTTGTTTTTGATGTGTCACGGATACCAACGATTTCTATTTCGTCACCAACATTGATTACACCGCGCTCAACACGACCTGTAACAACAGTACCCCGACCAGAGATAGAGAACACATCTTCAATCGGCATTAAGAATGGCTCATCAACTGCACGTGGTGGTTGTGGAATATATTCATCAACAGCAGCCATAAGCTCTTTGATTTTATCTTCCCCAATATTTGCGTCACGACCTTCCATCGCTGCTAGCGCAGAGCCAGCTATGATAGGAATATCGTCACCTGGAAAATCATACGCACTTAGCAATTCACGAATTTCCATTTCAACCAATTCAAGCAATTCTTCGTCGTCCACCTGGTCTACTTTATTCATGAAAACAACCATCGCAGGAATACCAACTTGGCGACCTAACAAAATATGTTCACGTGTCTGCGGCATTGGACCATCTGCAGCATTAACAACCAAAATGGCTCCGTCCATCTGGGCAGCACCAGTAATCATGTTCTTAACATAGTCAGCGTGACCTGGACAGTCGACGTGTGCATAGTGACGATTATCCGTCTCATACTCTACGTGAGCAGTTGAGATTGTTATCCCACGCGCTTTTTCTTCCGGGGCACCATCAATTTGGTCATATGCCTGAAAATCACCAAAGTATTTTGTAATCGCGGCTGTCAGTGTTGTCTTACCATGGTCCACGTGACCAATCGTTCCAATGTTGCAGTGCGGTTTACTACGATCAAATTTTTCCTTTGCCATCGAAAATTTTTCCTTATTTTTGAACCTGAGTATGATTTTTCAGCGCTGATAATAAGTAAGCATTAAAAAATCAAGTATTTGTTTTCAAATTAACCATATGTGCAGTTTTTAACCTTCGAATTTCTGGATAGTAATCTTATCCTATTTCAGAATGTTGTCTTGTTCTCTAAAACGATATTAACTTTTTAAAATTGTGAGGTTACTTTTTTATACTAATCACATTATTTTGGGGACCCCAATTTGAAAAATATTCTTAAAACAAAAAACATTCATGCCAGTGGTGTGTGTTTTGAAAACAAGGGCATACTAATTCTAGGTGAATCAGGTTCAGGAAAATCTTCTCTAGCATTATCGCTCGTTGCTAACGGAGCTCAGCTCGTTTGTGATGACAGGGCTCATTTGCAGGTGAAAAATAAAATATTGATGATGACAAAACCTCCATCATTGCCAGGCGCGTTAGAGGTGCGGGGTTTGGGTTTGATAAACGTTCCGTTAACTACAGAAGCACGTATAGACCTGATAATCGATATGGAGTTAACGTCGGATTCGAGGTTGGGTGGTCATAAAATGGAGTTATTTGGTGTTGAGTTTCCCTGTGTGAAAGGAAAGAATTTTTATGGATTGTCTGATGCAATAATCGTTTGGTCAAAGTATGGGGGTTTTTTAGACCTATGATACAACTCTAGATTGACACAATTATGATAATTTTCATTGCACACTAAATCTGTGTTAAATTTTCTGCATTTTTATCATTGGTTTTGTATTTTATGTTGAATTACTTATTTTATGGCTACTGATATATAAGTTTTTTATTCGGTCCCTATTCTGGACATACGAATTCATGATTTAAATCGAATTAGTTTTATTGGTTTTAAATTGATTTAGACACTTGCCGTTTTCGACATGGATTTTCGTACTTGCGTATATGGTTAAATAGTGAAAAAGATTAATTATGGTTGGTGATATAGGTATAGTTATTGTAGCTCACGGACAGCTAGCTAATGAGTACAAAGCGGCCGTTGAACATGTAGTTGGCCCTCAATCAAATATTGTTGCTGTTTCAATCGCCGCCGAATGCGATAGAACTGAAAAGGAAACCGAAATTTGTAAGGCCGCAGAATCTGTTGATACTGGCTTCGGCGTGGTAGTAGCCACTGACCTTTTTGGATCTAGTCCGTCTAACCTGGCGTTAAAGGCTTGTCAGATTAGTGATCGAAAGATTGTCTATGGGATGAACCTGCCACTGTTGATTAAACTTTCACAATCAAAACACCTTACTCTGTCGTCAGCCGTTGACCTAGCATTATCGGCCGGACGCAAATACATTAACTCGTACGAAAATAATGCTGTTATACAATAATGACTAATACCAAAAGTGTTCGACTTCGAATTTTGAATGAGAAGGGATTACACGCCCGTGCTGCAGCTAAGTTTGTTGAATTAGTGGACAAATTCGATGTTAAAGTGGTTGTTAAAAAAGATAGTTTAGAAGCCAGTGGTGATAGTATCATGGGGTTGCTAATGCTGGGGGCATCTAAAGGCAGTGAAATTGACTTGGTTTTGTCTGGAAAGCAATCAGAGGATACACTCAAAGCTCTATCAAATTTAGTTGAAAATCTTTTTGGTGAAGAAATGTGATTGATTGAAAGTTTAATAATGCCCACAAATCTTCATTCCAAAAAATCTGACAAAAATATTTACACCGAGCGCTACGATAGGAAACGCCTTTCATACGCCAACACGTTTACAAATCCAGTCCAAAAAAAAATTATACAGTCTATAGAGTTGCTGACAGGTCAGCTTAAACTTTTGAGATGTGTTCGAAAATTTGAGCGACTGGGCATACCATACGGGCAGCCCTTTTGGTCACAAGCACTTGATGTGTTGGATATCAAACTTGAAACACCCCAATATCAATGGGAACGGATACCGACGACGGGTCCACTAGTTGTTACTGCTAATCATCCTCACGGCTTAATAGATGGTATGGTTTTGGCCGAACTTATTGGAAAAGTAAGAACAGACTATAAAATCCTCACAAGATCACTGCTCACGGGAGTTGATCAGATTGATAAATTTATGATTCCAGTACCATTTCCTCATGAAGAAATGGCATTAGAAAAAAATTTAGAAATGCGTAAGCGTGCAATGACCCATCTGAAAGATGGTGGCTGCGTAGTTGTCTTTCCTTCAGGATCCGTAGCAGCTTCGGAGTCGTTTTGGGGACCTGTTATTGAGAGAGAGTGGAACCCCTTTACGGCGAAATTAATTCAACGATCTAGTGCAGCAGTGCTTCCCATTTGTTTTCCAGGGGCGAATTCTAGATCTTATCAAATTGCAAATCAGATATCAGCAACATTGCGCCAAGGCCTTTTAATTCGGGAAGTTGTAAAAGCTATGCATAAACCGCAGTCTCCAATTGTTGGAGAATTAGTAGGAAGAGATGAAATACAAAAGTGGTCAAATAGTCCGCGAAAATTTATGAAGTGGCTGAGAAATATTACCCTAGGTTTGCACGCAAACTAGATTATCGGGTAGGTAACGGAGTTCCCGTTTTGTAATCATAAAAGCCACGTTTTGATTTTCTTCCCAACCATCCAGCTTCAACATATTTAGTCAATAATGGGCATGGGCGATATTTTGTGTCTGCCAAGCCGTCGTGTAAGACATTCATTATTGACAGGCATGTATCTAATCCTATGAAGTCTGCTAATTCTAAAGGCCCCATTGGGTGGTTAGCGCCCAGTTTTAAAGAAGTATCTATTGCTTCAACAGATCCCACACCTTCATACAATGTGTATATAGCCTCATTTATCATTGGAATTAAAATCCGGTTTACGATAAAAGCTGGAAAATCTTCCGATCTCGCAACTGTTTTACCGAGTCGATCGACTACTGCCTTGCATTTTTCAAATGTATCTTGAGTAGTTGCTATACCGGGAATAAGCTCTACAAGCTGCATTATCGGAACTGGGTTCATAAAATGAAAACCTAAAAATTTTTCTGGTCTGTCTGTACTACTCGCCAAGCGAGTTATTGAAATTGAAGATGTATTAGAAGTCAGTACGGTATGTTCCTCTAAGTAAGGCATAATAGACAAGAAGACTTTTCGTTTGAGTTCCTCTTCTTCATTTACTGCCTCTATTATTAAGTCTGTGTTTGCAACTGCTTCAAGATCTATGGAGGTCTTAACATGACTCAAAGCTTCAGAAGCTTCATCGCCAGAAATTTTCTTTGCTGCAATCTGCCGATCAAGATTTTGAGCTATTTTATTTTTCGCTGATATCAAATGTTCTGGCAAAACATCGTTGAGGATTACGTCGTAGTTCGCTAGAGCCATTACATGGGCTATGCCTGTGCCCATTTGGCCTGCGCCTATTATTCCAATTCTATTGATACTCATTATAATTCCTAAATATTTTAAAAAGCTTTTCTTTTGAGCTCGGTTTAGAACAATTTTTTCGCGCAAAATAAAGCGTAATATTAGATCTGATCATTCTAATTATTAATTTTTCTACTAATTTGTTTCTGCGCCAATATAAATTTCTGGTTGAAATTCATATGCATGAAGATTAATTAGGACCGGCGTAGGGGTATAGCTCAGCTGGTAGAGCGACGGTCTCCAAAACCGTAGGTCGCGGGTTCGAACCCTGCTGCCCCTGCCAACTGCACCCTTGAACTTTGGTACCAGTGAGGTTAGACGCTCACGGAGATAGAAAGAATTGTAAGATGGCAACGACAAATCCTTTTAGATTTATCCAACAGGTGCGATCAGAGGTATCAAAGATAACATGGCCTACCCGAAGAGAGGTACTACTCACTACGGTGATGGTGTTTGCACTATCTGCTTTGGCAGCTGTATTTTTTGCGCTAGTAGATTGGATTATACGATTTGGTTTACAGAATATTCTGTCTTTGGTCAGCTGAGCTAACTTTTCGGAAATAAATTGCGACTTGAAAAGGACATCAAATACCTTTAGGACAACTCCCGATGTTAAATGGCGTGCAGCGATTCGAGTTGTGCGCCGATTTTTTATCCTAAATGCAGAGATTGTGTTAAAATATTTCTGTTTGAGATTTGAGATGAAGTAAGGACTTAAATAAAATGGCAAAGCGATGGTATTCGGTAAGTGTCCTTTCAAATTTTGAAAAAAAAGTTGCCGAACAAATACGTACATCAGTGGAGGAGTCTGGGCTTCAGGATGAGATTGAAGAAATCTTAGTGCCAACAGAAGATGTTATTGAGGTGCGACGCGGAAAGAAAGTAACGTCAGAAAGACGGTTCATGCCAGGTTATGTTCTTGTTAGGATGGAAATGTCAGATCGTGGGTATCATATGATAAATTCCATCAATAGAGTTACGGGTTTTCTGGGGCCTCAAGGCCGCCCAATGCCAATGAGAGATAATGAAGTGAATGCCATTTTGAACAGGGTTCAAGAGGGTGAAGAATCTCCAAGAACGCTTTTAACTTACGAAGTAGGCGAAAAAGTAAAGGTAAACGATGGGCCGTTCGAAGATTTTGATGGAATGGTTGAAGCAGTAGATAATGATAATCAGCGGTTAAAGGTCACGGTATCAATTTTCGGACGAGAGACACCCGTTGAGTTAGAGTTTACTCAGGTTTCTAAGCAAACTTGAGCATTAAATGTGGGAGGGTATCGTGTCGCGATGCGCAGCCCGTACCACACAACTTGAATTTCTCTAACGCGTTAGAGAAATGTTGAAAAAAGGAGCCTTTTGATGGCTAAAAAACTAGTGGGCACACTTAAATTGCAAATACCTGCAGGTCAGGCTAACCCTTCACCGCCAGTTGGTCCGGCGCTTGGACAGCGTGGCATTAATATTATGGAATTTTGCAAAGCATTCAACGCAAAGACCGGGGATATGGAGCAAGGCGCACCTTGTCCAACCATAATAGAGTATTTTCAGGACAAATCGTTTTCAATGGAAATCAAAACCCCGCCAGCATCCTATTATCTCAAAAAAGCTGCGAAGTTGAAGTCTGGAGCCAATACTCCTGGTCGGGAAACTGCGGGATCTGTAACGGTTGCCCAAGTTAAAGAAATAGCTGAGGCAAAAATGAAAGATCTAAATGCAAACGATATCGATGCTGCAATGCAAATCATTTTGGGTTCAGCAAGGTCAATGGGTATTGAGGTGAAGTAAATGGGAAAAGTGGGTAAAAGAACAAAAAAAGCAATGGAAGCCTTCAATGGTAAAAGTAACGTATCAATTGAAGAGGCTGTAAAATTAGTTAAATCCAATGCAACTGCTAAGTTTGATGAAACAATAGAGATAGCAATGAACCTTGGTGTCGATACGCGCCATGCAGATCAAATGGTTCGAGGTGTGGTTGGTTTGCCAAATGGTACCGGTAAGAGTATGCGTGTGGCAGTTTTTGCGCGTGACGCAAAGGCGCAGGAGGCAAAAGATGCGGGAGCTGATATTGTTGGAGCAGAGGATTTAATGGAAACTGTCCAAGCCGGCACGATCGATTTTGACCGTTGCATAGCTACACCTGATATGATGCCAATTGTCGGACGTTTAGGTAAAGTATTGGGTCCAAGAAATTTAATGCCGAACCCAAAGGTGGGAACAGTGACTGTTGATGTGACTGAGGCTGTAAAAGCTGCAAAGGGCGGTGAAGTTCAATTCAGAGCTGAAAAGGGCGGTGTTGTGCACGCGGGTATCGGTAAAGCCTCTTTCGACGAGAAGCAGCTGGTAGAAAATGTAAATGCCTTTATTGATGCAGTTGCAAAAGCAAAGCCGACTGGTACAAAAGGATCCTACATGAAAGTAATTACTTTGAGCTCAACCATGGGGCCAGGCGTAACCGTAAGTATAGATAAATCAGCGGGTTAGTGTTTTTAAAGAATGTACTTGAAGCAGGCAAAATTTTATATCTGCTTTGAATTCAATGGTATTCGGTAATATTTTTGGAAATGCCTCTTGTTTATTTGGCAAAAATCTCATAGATAGCCGGCGAGAATCGTGTAAAGGTTCTCAACTGTCCGAGATGGAGGGTTGGCGTAAGCTGATAATTCCTTCCTGAGATGGGAACGAGATATAAAGGTCGCAGGGCTCTTGTGATCTTAACCGCTCAGAATCCTATTTCTAGGACTCGAATGCCGGAAATTATTCCGGCAAAATTGAGCTGGGGAATATCCCCAAATTTGGAGTGAAACTGTGGATAGAGCGCAAAAAGAAAAGGTGGTCGAAGAACTTGGCCAAATTTTTGAGAGCTCTGGCGTTGTGGTTGTTGCACAATACACAGGCCTAACGGTTGCCGAGATGCAAGATCTTAGAGCGCGTGCTAGTGAGGCGGAAGCATCTGTGCGCGTGGCAAAGAATAGACTTGCTAAAATAGCTCTGAATGGAAAATCATGTGAAAGCATGGGTGAGTATTTATCTGGAATGACGGTTCTTACCTATTCTGAAGATCCTGTTGCCGCAGCAAAAGTTGCGGAGCAGTACGCTAAAGATAATAGTAAGTTTCAAATTCTCGGTGGATCAATGGGCGAAAACGCTCTTGATCGTGTCGGCGTAGAGGCTTTATCGAAAATGCCTTCTCGAGATGAACTTATTTCTTCCATTGTTGGATGTATTGGGGCACCTGCAGCAAATGTTGCTGGTGTTCTTGGTGCTCCATCGAGCAACATTGCAAGTATCATTTCTACAATTGAAGAAAGAGCTGCATGAGGCAACTGAAGGGCGTGTTATTCGTAACGAAGCACGTTGGAACACAACTTAAAACGGAAAGAGTCGAAAATGGCTGATCTGAAAAAACTGGCAGAAGAGATCGTTGGTCTTACCCTGCTTGAAGCACAGGAACTAAAAACTATCCTCAAAGATGAGTATGGTATCGAACCCGCCGCTGGGGGCGCAGTAATGATGGCAGGACCTGCTGGAGATGCTGGTGGTGCAGCAGCGGAAGAAAAGTCTGAGTTTGACGTAGTTCTTAAGAGTGCGGGCGGTAACAAAATTGCTGTCATAAAAGAAGTTCGTGGCATTACTGGTCTAGGCTTGAAAGAGGCTAAAGACCTTGTAGAGGCTGGCGGAAAATTAAAAGAAGGTGTGGAGAAGGCTGAAGCTGAAGAAATAAAATCTAAGCTTGAAGCTGCTGGTGCTGAAGTAGAGCTGGCATAAACTCACATTTGAACTACTTACTGGCTGGGCGTGATATTTCAGGCCCAGCCACGTCTGTCTTATAAAGCATCATTTGACAGGGTGTTTCATAAGGAAGAATGGAAGAACCGGGAGACTTTCTAACGGGAAGAAAGTCAAGAATAGGTTTTCGTAGTTCCTCTCTCGTGTGGGAATACATCTGGAACCCGACAGATTGTATTACCGGTGAGATAAATAAAAAGGTGTGTAATATCATGGCACAAACCTACATCGGCCAAAAACGTCTTAGAAAGTATTACGGAAAAATTAGAGAAGTTTTAGATATGCCGAACCTAATTGAGGTTCAGAAATCTTCTTATGACCTATTTTTAAAATCTGGCGATCAGTCTGAACCTCTCGATGGCGAGGGGATAAAAGGGGTCTTCCAGTCTGTTTTTCCAATCAAGGATTTTAACGAAACTTCGATACTTGAGTTTGTAAGTTATGACTTGGAAAGTCCTAAATATGATGTGGAAGAGTGCCAACAGCGGGATATGACTTACAGTGGCCCACTTAAGGTAAAACTCAGATTAATCGTTTTTGATGTTGATGAAGATACTGGGGCTAAATCGGTAAAGGATATTAAAGAGCAAGACGTGTTCATGGGTGATATGCCTCTTATGACCCCGAATGGTACATTTGTTGTTAATGGCACTGAGCGTGTAATTGTTTCACAGATGCACAGATCTCCTGGGGTATTTTTTGATCATGATAAAGGGAAAACGCATAGTTCTGGAAAATTGCTCTTTGCCTGCAGAATCATTCCATATCGAGGCTCCTGGTTAGACTTCGAATTTGATGCGAAAGATATTGTTTACGCTCGAATTGATCGTCGTAGAAAGCTGCCCGTAACAACCTTGTTGTATGCACTTGGCATGGATCAAGAGCGTATAATGGATGCTTATTATGAAACAGTACCCTACAGACTAAACAAGAAAAAAGGATGGGTAACCAAGTTTTTTCCTGACCGAGTAAGAGGAACCCGTCCTGCCTTTGATCTAGTGGATGCGGCCACGGGAGAAGTAATTGCTGAAGCAGGAAAAAAAGTAACACCGAGAGCCGTAAAGAAGCTTAAAGATGAGGGTAAAGTAACTGAGTTATTAATTCCCTATGACCAAATTATTGGTCGTTACGTTGCCAAAGACATAATAAACGAAGATGATGGAGCTATTTATGTAGAGGCAGGAGATGAGCTTACTGCTGAATATGATAAAGAAGGTGTACTAATCGGTGGCACGCTTAAAGATCTAGCGGATGCCGGTGTAGATGAGATACCTGTTTTAGATATCGATAATGTCAATGTTGGGGCTTACATACGTAACACCATGGCTCAGGACAAAAATTTGAACCGAGATACGGCATTATTAGATATATATAGGGTAATGCGCCCTGGTGAGCCGCCAACAGTCGAGGCTGCGTCTGCACTGTTCGATACACTATTTTTCGATAGTGAACGTTATGATCTCTCTGCTGTTGGGCGTGTTAAAATGAATATGCGTTTGGCACTTGATGCCGAAGATACTCAACGCACCCTTCGCAGTGAAGATATTGTTGCTTGTATAAAAGCTCTGGTAGAGCTTCGCGATGGTCAGGGAGAGGTAGATGACATCGATCACTTGGGAAATCGGCGGGTCCGGTCTGTAGGTGAGTTAATGGAAAATCAGTATCGCGTTGGTCTACTTCGAATGGAAAGAGCGATCAGAGAGCGCATGTCTAGTGTTGAGATAGACAATGTGATGCCTCAGGATTTGATTAATGCTAAGCCTGCTGCTGCCGCTGTTAGAGAATTTTTTGGATCTAGTCAGCTGTCTCAGTTTATGGATCAAACTAATCCTTTATCAGAAGTCACTCACAAGAGGAGACTTTCGGCTTTAGGGCCTGGTGGACTAACTAGAGAACGTGCAGGTTTTGAAGTGCGTGATGTTCATGCAACTCATTATGGTCGTATGTGTCCGATTGAAACACCAGAAGGGCCGAATATTGGTTTGATTAACTCTTTGGCCACTTTTGCTCGTGTCAATAAGTATGGGTTTATTGAAACCCCATACCGAATAGTCAAGGATGGGCAGGTCACCGATGAGGTGCATTATTTATCGGCTACGGAGGAGATGAGACACACTGTTGCCCAGGCCAACGCGAAGCTGGACCAATCTGGGAAATTTATCAGCGATTTAGTATCTACCAGGCAGAATGGTGATTATACATTGGCACCGAATGAAAGCGTGGACCTGATAGACGTGAGCCCCAAACAGTTAGTTTCTGTCGCGGCGTCGCTTATACCATTTTTGGAAAATGATGACGCAAATAGGGCCCTAATGGGTTCTAACATGCAGCGTCAGGCGGTACCTTTGCTAAGCGCGGAAGCTCCGTTAGTGGGCACAGGTATGGAAGGCGTGGTCGCAAGAGATTCTGGTGCTGCTATTATGGCAAAGAGGGCCGGAATTATTGATCAAGTTGACGCACAACGTATAGTTATAAGGGCGACTGATGATCTTGAGTTAGGTGACGCTGGAGTTGATATATATCGACTCAGAAAGTTTCAAAGGTCAAACCAGAATACTTGTATCAATCAGCGCCCATTAGTTAAGGTTGGGCAATCAGTTGGTAAAGGTGAAGTAATTGCGGATGGCCCCTCAACTGATTTGGGCGAATTAGCTCTTGGTAAGAATGTAGTCGTGGCATTTATGCCGTGGAATGGATACAACTATGAGGACTCAATTCTTATCTCTGAGCGAGTCGCGAGAGATGATGTGTTTACATCGGTACATATAGAAGAGTTCGAGGTCGCCGCTCGTGATACAAAATTGGGTCCCGAGGAAATAACCCGCGATATTCCTAATGTTGGCGAAGAAGCTCTTAGAAATCTTGATGAGGCAGGGATTGTATACATCGGCGCAGATGTCGAACCTGGCGATATTCTGGTTGGCAAAATAACGCCAAAAGGTGAGAGCCCAATGACACCGGAAGAAAAATTGCTCAGAGCGATCTTTGGGGAAAAGGCTTCTGACGTAAGAGATACGTCCCTTCGGGTAAAGCCTGGTGATTATGGTACCGTTGTAGAGGTGCGCGTGTTTAATAGGCACGGGGTCGAAAAAGATGAGAGAGCACTTCAGATTGAGAGAGAAGAAGTAGAGCGTTTAGCTAGAGACCGGGATGACGAACTAGCGATATTAGATCGTAATATCTATGCAAGGCTAAAAAACACATTAGTTGGTAAGAAGGTCGTTAAAGGGCCGAAAGGCGTCAAACCAAATACTAAAATCGATGATGAAGTGCTTGCTTCGTTAACGAAAGGACAGTGGTGGCAGCTTGCGCTATCAGAGGAAAAAGACGCTCAAATCGTTGAGGCATTGAATGACCAGTATGACGCTCAAAAACGCGCACTGGATGCTCGCTTTGACGACAAAGTAGAGAAAGTGCGTCGTGGGGATGATTTACCTCCAGGCGTTATGAAAATGGTGAAGGTTTTTATAGCGGTAAAGCGCAAGCTCCAGCCTGGTGACAAAATGGCGGGGCGTCATGGAAATAAAGGTGTAATATCCAAAGTTGTCCCGATGGAGGATATGCCGTTTCTTGAGGACGGAACCCCAGTCGATTTTTGCTTGAATCCGCTTGGTGTTCCTTCTCGAATGAACGTGGGTCAGATTTTGGAGACGCACATGGGGTGGGCTGCAAGAGGGCTTGGCTTGCAAATAGACGAGGCTCTCCAAGATTACCGTAGAACTGGTGATTTGTCCCCGGTCAAAGAGGCCATGCGCCTTGCGTATGGACAAGACGTTTACGATGAGGGTTTAAGTGGTATCGATGATGAGTTATTACTTGAGGCAGCTGGAAATGTAGCTCGGGGTGTCCCTATTGCTACCCCAGTTTTTGATGGCGCCAAAGAGGGTGATGTTGATGATGCTCTCCGACGAGCTGGATTTGATCAGTCCGGGCAATCTATCCTGTATGATGGCCGCACAGGTGAACAATTTAGCAGACCTGTAACCGTTGGAATTAAGTATCTTCTTAAGCTTCACCATCTTGTTGATGACAAAATCCATGCTCGGTCCACAGGACCTTATTCGCTTGTGACGCAACAGCCGCTAGGTGGTAAAGCTCAATTTGGCGGTCAGCGTTTTGGGGAAATGGAAGTTTGGGCTTTAGAGGCTTATGGTGCTGCTTATACTTTGCAAGAAATGCTTACAGTAAAATCTGACGATGTGGCTGGTCGCACAAAAGTTTACGAGTCCATCGTCAAAGGTGAAGATAATTTTGAGGCTGGCGTTCCTGAGTCATTTAACGTTTTAGTTAAAGAGGTTCGTGGACTAGGGCTCAACATGGAACTTCTTGATGCAAAGGAGGACGATTAAAGCAACTAAGCTTTATTTAAGATAATCCTATTGCTCATATCGAGGTATAAAAAATGAACCAAGAAATTACAAATAATCCTTTTAACCCTCTGGCCTCCCCCAAGGTTTTTGATGAAATAAAAGTTTCTCTAGCATCACCTGAACGAATTCTTTCATGGTCTTATGGAGAAATCAAAAAGCCTGAGACGATTAACTACAGGACTTTTAAACCAGAACGAGATGGTTTGTTCTGTGCTCGTATCTTTGGCCCAACCAAAGATTATGAATGCCTTTGTGGTAAATATAAGCGTATGAAATACAGGGGTGTCGTCTGTGAAAAATGTGGTGTCGAAGTTACTTTGCAAAAGGTTCGGCGCGAAAGGATGGGACATATAGAGCTTGCGTCGCCTGTTGCTCATATTTGGTTCTTGAAGTCGCTTCCATCACGGATAGGACTAATGCTAGATATGACCTTGCGAGATCTTGAACGTGTCCTCTACTTCGAAAATTATGTAGTAATAGAACCTGGCCTTACCGATCTCTCATATGGACAAATGCTCTCAGAAGAAGAGTATATGGATGCCCAGGATACCTATGGCATAGATGCGTTCACCGCAAACATTGGTGCTGAGGCTATTCGCGAAATGCTCGCTGTAATAGATCTGGAAGCTGAGGCTGACCGCTTAAGAGAAGAGCTGAAAGAAGCTACGGGAGAATTAAAGCCAAAGAAAATTATAAAGCGTCTAAAAGTTGTTGAAAGTTTTCTTGAGTCTGGAAACCGTCCTGAGTGGATGATTTTGACAGTGGTACCAGTTATCCCGCCGGAGTTGAGGCCGTTAGTACCGTTAGATGGTGGTCGCTTTGCTACATCGGATCTTAACGATCTATATCGCAGAGTTATAAACAGAAACAATCGCTTAAAGCGTTTGATAGAACTTAGGGCACCGGATATCATAGTACGTAATGAAAAACGGATGCTTCAGGAATCTGTTGATGCTCTTTTTGACAATGGTCGGAGGGGACGTGTAATCACTGGAACTAACAAGCGCCCACTTAAATCTTTATCGGATATGCTTAAAGGTAAGCAGGGCCGTTTTAGACAAAACCTTTTAGGTAAACGTGTTGATTTTTCTGGCAGATCGGTAATTGTTACAGGACCGGAGCTGAAACTACATCAGTGTGGGCTTCCCAAAAAAATGGCATTGGAACTCTTTAAGCCATTCATTTATTCTAGGCTTGAGGCTAAAGGGCTTTCATCTACAGTAAAGCAGGCTAAAAAGTTAGTCGAAAAAGAGCGGCCGGAAGTTTGGGATATCTTAGACGAAGTGATACGTGAGCATCCGGTTATGTTGAATAGGGCTCCTACGCTTCACCGTTTAGGCATTCAAGCTTTTGAACCAGTTTTAATTGAAGGAAAAGCTATTCAGCTCCATCCTCTGGTATGTGCTGCCTTTAACGCTGATTTTGATGGAGATCAAATGGCAGTTCACGTGCCTTTAAGCCTTGAAGCTCAATTAGAGGCCAGGGTATTGATGATGTCGACAAACAATGTTTTGTCGCCTGCAAACGGAGCTCCCATTATCGTTCCGTCTCAGGACATGATACTTGGATTATATTATACAACTATAGAGCGTGAAGGTATGAAAGGTGAAGGAATGTCTTTCAGCTCTACTGAAGAAGTTCAGTATGCGCTAGATACTGGAACAGTACACCTTCATGCAAAGATTCAAGCTAGAATTGGTCAGATTGATGAAGAGGGAAATGAAATTTTCAAACGGTTCGATACCACTCCAGGCCGTGTAAGAATTGGATCACTGCTTCCAAAAAATGCAAAAGCACCTTTTGATTTGGTTAACAAACTTTTGCGTAAGAAAGACGTCCAGAGCGTAATCGATAATGTGTATAGATATTGTGGTCAAAAAGAATCTGTAATTTTCTGTGATCAGATCATGGGAATGGGGTTTAAAGAGGCTTTTAGAGCAGGGATATCATTCGGAAAAGACGATATGGTTATCCCAGAAGATAAGTGGGGGTTAGTTGAAGAGACTAGAAGCCAGGTAAAGGATTTTGAGCAGCAATATATGGACGGCCTTATAACTCAAGGTGAGAAATATAATAAAGTAGTGGATGCATGGTCAAAATGTAATGATAAAGTTACCGATGCAATGATGGGAACAATTTCGTCTGGTACCCGTGATGAGGGCGGTGCGGAAGCAGAACCAAACTCAGTTTACATGATGGCACATTCTGGCGCTCGGGGTTCAGTTACTCAAATGAAGCAGTTAGGTGGGATGCGCGGTTTAATGGCTAAGCCAAATGGAGATATTATCGAGACCCCTATTATTTCGAACTTTAAAGAGGGTCTAACTGTTTTGGAGTATTTTAATTCTACTCACGGGGCAAGGAAAGGCTTATCTGACACAGCTCTAAAGACTGCTAACTCCGGGTACCTAACACGCCGTCTGGTGGATGTGGCGCAGGATTGCATAGTACGAATGCAGGATTGCGGTACCGAGAATTGTATAACTGCAGAGCCAGCAGTGAATGATGGAGAAGTTGTCGCTTCGTTATCAGAGCGTGTCTTGGGCCGTATCGCTGCGGAGGATATTTGTAATCCAGAGAATGACGAAGTCATAACCGCCAAGGGTGATATGGTAGACGAGCTCATGGCAGATCGTATTGATGAGTGTGGATTGCAGTCAGCACGAATACGAAGCCCACTGACCTGTGAGGCGGAAGAAGGTGTCTGTGCAAATTGTTACGGTCGCGATCTTGCTCGAGGTACGAAAGTAAATGTTGGAGAAGCGGTAGGAATTATAGCAGCACAGTCTATTGGTGAGCCTGGTACTCAGCTTACAATGAGAACCTTCCATATTGGTGGCGTAGCTCAAGGTGGGCAGCAATCATTTCTGGAAGCTAGCCAGGATGGTGTCATATCTTACGAAAATCCCATGACACTTAAGAATTCCTCCGGAGAAACATTGGTTGTTGGTAGAAATATGAAGCTTCGAATTGTTGACGAGCAGGGAAATGAAAGAGCAAGTCACAAACTTGGCTATGGTTCAAAAATCTTTATAAAAGAGGGTGCTAAGGTATCGCGTGGTGATAAGTTGTTTGAGTGGGATCCATACACGCTACCTATTATTGCTGAAAAGGCGGGTACTGCTAAATTGGTTGACTTAGTAAACGGTATTGCAGTGCGAGAAGAAACCGATGATGCAACCGGTATGACACAAAAAATTGTTGTCGATTGGCGTGCTGCTCCCAAAGGAAATGATTTGAAGCCTGAAATAATATTAGTGGATAAAGCCGGGGAGCCTGTTCGCAATGATGCTGACAACCCAATAACTTATCCGATGTCTGTAGATGCTATTTTATCTATTGAAGATGGTTCGGAGATTAAAGCTGGCGATGTGATCGCCCGAATACCACGGGAAGGGGCTAAAACCAAAGATATCACAGGTGGTTTACCGCGTGTGGCTGAGTTATTTGAGGCTAGGCGTCCGAAAGATCATGCAATTATAGCCGAGATAGACGGTTACGTAAGATTTGGGCGTGATTATAAAAATAAAAGGCGCATTACAATAGAGCCTGCTGATGAAACATTAGAGCCCGTGGAATATATGGTGCCAAAAGGTAAGCATATACCAGTGGTGGAAGGTGATTTCGTTCAAAAAGGCGATTATATTATGGATGGTAATCCTGCGCCACATGATATTCTTGCAATTATGGGTATAGAAGCGCTTGCAAATTATATGATTGACGAGGTTCAGGATGTTTATCGTTTGCAGGGTGTTAAAATCAACGATAAACATGTAGAAGTTATTGTTCGTCAAATGCTACAGAAATGGGAAATTGCTGAAAGCGGTGACACAACCCTACTTAAAGGAGAGCATGTTGATAAGGCTGAATTTGTTGCTGCTAATGAAAAGTCTCTCGCTAAAGGTGGACGACCAGCACAAGGTGAGCCTATCCTGTTAGGTATTACTAAGGCGTCTTTGCAGACACGCTCATTTATTTCCGCAGCTTCTTTTCAGGAAACTACTCGGGTACTAACCGAGGCATCTGTTCAGGGTAAAAAGGATAAGCTCGTTGGTTTGAAAGAAAATGTGATTGTAGGAAGATTGATACCGGCGGGTACTGGCGGTGCAGCATTAAGAGTTCGGCGTATAGCTAGTGCGCGAGATAAAGTCGTGATAGACGCTAGGATTGAGGAAGAAAATGCTGCCGCTCAGTTGGAGGCTCCCTCTTCGGAAGAAGTTGTTGGGTCAGAGGCAGAATAAATAGAAAAAAGTTTATAAAAACCCGTGGTCTTGCCGCGGGTTTTTCTATAAGTGTCTAACAATCGTTCTCACGTTCTACTAGTCGGGGCTCGTTCAGTGCTCTTTTAATTAATTGAGACTGTAATAGCTTATTTTCTGTATTCTGCTGGTCATCTGCCATTTAATTATTTGATAAATAAAAAATTCCCCACTGTTGACAAATTAACCGACTCCTCATATATGCACGCGTAATTCGGATGGGTATCTCATTTCGTATCCAAATATGTAGTAGTCAAGATCCGGGTAGTTCCCCGATCCTCTGGAAACCTACCGCTTAGTTCTCGCAAGAATGGGAGCAAAAGCGGCATTTGCGTTTGTGTGAACATAAAGCGCGAAAAATTCGTCGCATCTAGCTTTTGGTAGGTGCAAAATAAAATGTAAGAGCCAAACGGGGAATGCCTGAATGCCTACAATACAGCAGCTGATACGTAAGCCACGACAGCCAAAGATAAAGCGTTCCAAGTCAATGCACTTAGAACAGTGTCCTCAAAAGCGGGGTGTGTGCACCAGAGTGTACACAACTACACCAAAAAAACCAAACTCTGCCATGAGAAAAGTGGCGAAAGTTAGGCTTACTAACGGATATGAAGTTATTTCATACATTCCTGGTGAAAAACATAACTTACAAGAGCACTCAGTTGTTCTCATAAGAGGTGGCCGTGTTAAAGATTTACCTGGTGTACGTTATCATATTTTGCGTGGAGTGTTGGACACCCAAGGCGTAAAAGATAGAAAGCAACGTCGTTCGAAGTACGGCGCCAAGCGGCCTAAATAGGGGGAATAGAATATGTCTCGACGTCATGCGGCCGAAAAACGTGAAATTCTTCCAGATGCAAAATTTGGAGATCGTGTGCTTAGTAAGTTCATGAATAATCTCATGGTGGATGGTAAGAAGTCTATAGCCGAGAAAATTGTATATAATGCTCTTGACCGTGTTGAGGGAAAACTAAAGCGTGCTCCGGTAGAAGTGTTCCATGAGGCCTTGGATAATATCAAGCCGACAGTAGAGGTCAGGTCTAGACGGGTAGGTGGTGCAACTTACCAAGTCCCTGTAGAGGTTCGCCCTGAGAGAAGAGAGGCTTTGGCTATTCGCTGGTTAATATCTGCAAGCCGTGGCCGAAATGAAAATACTATGGAAGAGCGTCTGGCTGGAGAGTTGATGGATGCGGTTAATTCAAGGGGCTCTGCAGTTAAAAAACGCGAAGATACACACAAAATGGCTGATGCGAACAAGGCATTTAGTCATTATCGCTGGTAAAGGTAGGGGCAGAAAAAATGGCACGAGAATATCCATTAGAGTTATATCGTAATTTTGGTATCATGGCTCACATTGATGCTGGCAAAACAACCTGTTCTGAGAGAATTCTGTACTACACAGGAAAATCCCACAATATAGGTGAGGTGCATGACGGCGCTGCGACCATGGATTGGATGGAACAGGAACAGGAGCGTGGTATCACAATTACTTCTGCCGCTACGACTACGTTTTGGGAGCGAACCGAGGATGGAGAGAAAGCAGACACCCCTAAGCATCGTCTCAACATTATCGATACTCCTGGGCACGTAGATTTCACTATCGAAGTTGAGCGGTCTTTGGCAGTTCTAGATGGTGCTGTATGTGTTTTGGATGCTAATGCAGGCGTCGAGCCACAAACTGAAACGGTTTGGCGTCAAGCTGATAGATATAAGGTTCCGCGGATCGTTTTTGTGAATAAAATGGATAAAATTGGTGCAGACTTTTTCAATTGCGTAAACATGATCGAAGATCGGACTGGAGCGCGGGCAGTGCCAGTAGCAGTTCCAATTGGTGCGGAAACAGAACTGGAAGGTCTTGTGGATTTAGTCACAATGAAGGAATGGTTGTGGCAAGGCGAAGATTTAGGAGCATCGTGGATTCAGGCTGATATTCGTGATAGTCTCAAAGGTATGGCAGAAGAGTGGCGCGGTAAGATGATCGAGGCTGCTGTCGAAATGGATGATGATGCCATGATGGCATACCTGGAGGGTGAGGAGCCTGATGTCGGCACACTAAGGGACCTTTTAAGAAAAGGGACTCTGAGTCTTTCATTCGTCCCGGTCTTAGGCGGCTCTGCTTTCAAAAATAAAGGGGTTCAGCCACTTTTGAATGCCGTTATTGACTATCTTCCGAGTCCGTTGGATGTCGTTGATTACATGGGCTTTGCACCCGGGGATGATGCGGAAGAACGCAACATTGCGCGCCGAGCGGATGACGGCATGCCATTTTCCGGACTTGCGTTTAAAATAATGAACGATCCTTTCGTAGGCTCTTTAACGTTTACCCGTGTTTACTCCGGGGTTCTGAACAAGGGTGATACTGTTCTGAATTCAACTAAGTCCAAGAAAGAACGTATTGGGCGAATGATGATGATGCACTCAAATAACAGGGAAGAGATAGACGAGGCCTTCGCTGGAGATATTATTGCCTTGGCTGGCCTTAAGGACACAACTACTGGTGATACTATTTGCGATGCAAAAGAGGCTGTTGTCTTGGAGACCATGACGTTTCCAGAGCCAGTGATCGAAATTGCGGTAGAGCCCAAAACCAAAGGTGACCAAGAAAAAATGTCTCAAGGTCTTGCAAGACTGGCAGCCGAAGACCCTTCTTTCAGAGTAGAGACTGATATGGAGTCGGGTCAAACCATTATGAAGGGGATGGGGGAGCTCCATCTCGATATTTTAGTTGATCGATTGAAGCGTGAATTCAAAGTTGAGGCTAACATTGGTGCACCGCAGGTGGCCTACAGAGAAACAATTTCGCATGAAGTTGAGCATACGTACACTCATAAAAAGCAATCAGGTGGTTCTGGTCAGTTTGCAGAAGTTAAAATGATAATTACACCCACAGCGCCAGGCGAGGGATATTCATTTGAAAGCCGTATCGTGGGTGGAGCAGTTCCGAAAGAGTATATTCCTGGGGTTGAAAAGGGAATAAATTCTGTCATGGACAGCGGTCCGTTGGCCGGCTTCCCCGTTATCGATTTTAAAGTAGCCTTGATCGATGGAAAATTCCATGATGTAGATTCTTCTGTCCTTGCATTCGAAATTGCTGCGCGGATGGGAATGCGAGAGGGCATGAAAAAGGCTGGTGCAAAGCTTTTGGAGCCTGTGATGAAGGTAGAGGTTGTTACTCCTGAGGAATATACAGGCGGAATAATTGGTGATTTGACTTCTCGACGGGGCCAAGTAACTGGTCAGGAGCCTCGGGGTAATGCTGTGGCAATAAATGCTTTCGTACCTCTTGCTAATATGTTCGGATATATAAATAATTTGCGTTCGATGTCGTCAGGACGAGCTCAATTTACAATGCAATTCGACCATTATGATCCAGTGCCGCAAAACATCTCGGACGAAATTCAAGCGAAATTTGCATAATTAGAAATCTGCCACTGAGGTCATCTCGAAGGCAAAACTTAAAAGGAGGCCACGATGGCAAAGGAAAAATTTGATCGTAGTAAACCGCACTGCAACATTGGAACGATTGGTCACGTTGACCATGGTAAGACGACATTGACAGCAGCGATTACAAAATACTTTGGTGATTTTCAGGCATATGACCAAATTGATGGTGCCCCGGAGGAAAAAGCGCGTGGGATAACAATCTCAACTGCTCACGTTGAGTATGAGACTGATAATCGTCACTATGCGCACGTCGACTGCCCAGGTCACGCTGACTATGTTAAGAACATGATTACTGGTGCGGCCCAGATGGATGGAGCCATTTTGGTTGTTAATGCTGCAGATGGTCCAATGCCGCAGACACGTGAACATATTTTGTTAGGTCGCCAAGTTGGTATTCCTGCGATGGTTGTTTTCATGAATAAAGTAGACCAAGTGGACGATGAAGAATTGCTTGAATTGGTTGAAATGGAAATTCGTGAATTGCTAAGTGCGTATGATTTTCCAGGTGACGATATTCCAATCATAGCTGGCTCTGCGCTAGCAGCGATGGAAGGTCGTGACGCAAATATTGGGGAAGATAAAATCAAAGAGCTTATGGCTGCTGTTGATGAATATATTCCACAACCACCACGTGCAGTTGATGAGCCATTCTTAATGCCGATTGAAGATGTGTTCTCTATCTCTGGTCGGGGTACTGTTGTTACAGGTCGTGTTGAGCGCGGTGTAATCAATGTTGGTGACGAAATAGAAATCGTTGGTATCCGTGACACATCAAAAACAACTTGTACTGGTGTTGAAATGTTCCGCAAACTACTTGATCGTGGTGAAGCAGGTGACAATATTGGTGCGTTACTTCGCGGTGTTGACCGTGAGGGCGTTGAGCGTGGTCAGGTTTTGTGTAAACCAGGTTCAGTTACACCTCACACCAAGTTTGAGGCAGAGGCATATATTTTGACTAAAGATGAAGGTGGAAGACATACGCCATTCTTTGCAAATTACCGTCCTCAATTTTACTTCCGTACCACTGACGTAACTGGGACTGTAGTATTACCAAGCGGAACTGAAATGGTTATGCCGGGTGACAACTTGAAGTTCACTGTTGAGCTGATAGCGCCTATCGCAATGGAAGAAAAACTAAGGTTTGCTATTCGAGAAGGCGGACGTACCGTCGGATCAGGCGTCGTCGCCAAAATTATCGAATAGTCATCAAAATAATATGTAAAGCTCACTTCAGTGAGCTTTACTAAACATTGGGGAAACCCATTTCTTAAAGTTTGTTTGTAAGATCTGGTACTGCGTCAAACAGATCAGCTACTAAACCCAAATCAGCAACCTGAAAAATTGGCGCTTCTTCATCTTTATTAATCGCAACTATAACCTTACTATCTTTCATTCCTGCAAGGTGCTGGATTGCACCGGATATACCTACCGCAACGTATAAATCTGGGGCTACTACCTTACCAGTTTGGCCGACTTGCCAGTCGTTCGGAGCATATCCACTATCAACAGCTGCCCGTGAAGCCCCAACCGCAGCGCCCAATTTATCAGCAAGTTTTTCAATCATTGCAAAGTCAGTGTCTGACCCGACACCTCGTCCACCCGATACTACTGCGCCGGCAGATGTTAACTCTGGTCTGTCTGACGCTGCGACTTTATCTTCCATCCACTCAGAAAGAGAAGAAACGACCTCAGAGTTTATATTTTCAATATTTGCATTACCAGATGCTGCAACAGCTTCAAAATTTGCTGTTCGAACCGAAATAACCTTTTTCTGATCAGAAGATTCAACCGTTTGAATTGCATTTCCTGCGTAGATAGGCCTTTCGAAAGTGTTGGAATTAATAACTGCCGTGATATCGGTAATTACCATCACATCCAAAAGCGCGGCTACTCTGGGCAGTATGTTCTTCGCAGAGTTCGTGGCCGGTGCGATAATATGTTCATAATCATCAGATATAGAAACAACTAAATCGGCGATTGGTTCAGCCATGCCGTTACCAAAAACTCCACTATCAATGCATAAAACTTTAGCCACGCCACTCAATTTTGCTGCCGATTGCGCTGCGCCAGAGCAATCAGATGAGGCGCATAAAATATGAACCTCACCAAGTTCCTTGGCAGCAAAAACTGCTTTTGCAGTTGCATCCTCAGACAACTCATTTCCATTTAATTCAGCTAAAATTAGAACTGCCATTACACCGCTCCCATTTCTTTAAGTTTTTCGACCAGTTCATCCACAGAACCAACTTTTATACCCGCCGCACGCGCTTCGGGCTCTCCAGTATTTTTAATTTTCAGTCGAGGCGATACATCGACCCCTAAATCCTCAGCACTCATTACGTCTAACGGCTTTTTCTTTGCCTTCATTATATTCGGTAGGGATGCATATCGTGGCTCGTTCAGCCTTAAATCGACAGTTACAACGCTGGGCAGGTTGACCTTTATTGTTTGAAGGCCCCCATCCACTTCTCGAGTTACGATCGCTTTGTCCCCCTCAATACTTAGTTCTGAGGCAAAGGTCGCCTGAGACCACCCTAATAAAGCTGAAAGCATTTGCCCTGTCGCGTTCAAGTCATTATCTATTGCCTGCTTCCCACAAATAACTATGCCTGGTTCTTCTTTTTCAACAATATTTTTAAGTATTTTTGCAACTGCCAGCGGCTCAATATCATTGTGAACATCGTCAGTAGCCACAATTAATATTGCACGATCTGCGCCCATAGCTAATGCAGTACGTAAAGTTTCTTGCGCTTTTTCAACGCCAATAGAAACGACCACCACTTCATCCACTTTTCCCGCTTCTTTAAGTCTTATTGCCTCTTCGACCGCAATCTCATCAAACGGGTTCATGGACATTTTTACATTTGCAAGGTCAACCCCTGCACCATCCGCTTTGACGCGCACTTTGACGTTATAGTCAATCACTCTTTTGACAGGCACAAGCACCTTCATTGTCATTATCTCCTTGTATCGCCAATTACACTT
Organism: Candidatus Salinivivens marinus; assembly: GCF_965655845.1. NCBI lineage: Bacteria > Pseudomonadati > Pseudomonadota > Alphaproteobacteria > Rhodobacterales > Paracoccaceae > Candidatus Salinivivens > Candidatus Salinivivens marinus. Next base: position 213,200 of record NZ_CBFHHX010000002.1, on the reverse strand, counting down.
TAAGCCAAACTTTCCGACTTATCTCCTATCAAAGTAGACCTGCGGTAAATAGCGAAAAAGCGTCGACTCGTTAACAATCGACGTCGCGTAACATTATTTTATTTCGATTTCAAATACCAAAGAGTCACGGCAGTTCTTATCGATTTGCCCCTGGAATCCATTTTAAATCATCAACTCCATTATTATTTGCAGCTCGAGATGCAACAAAAAACCAATCTGAAAGTCGGTTCAAGTATTTAGTTGCCTCTGGGTTTACATGATCATGAAACGCCAGCTCTACTGCTAAACGTTCTGCTCTTCGGGCGACCGTACGACAAACGTGAAGATGCGCTGCAAGTTGACTTCCCCCTGGCAAAATAAATGTTTTTAGTGGTTCAATGGGCTCGTTCATAGTGTCAATTTCCTGCTCAAGCCTCTCCACTTGCGAACGGACTATACGCAAAACTTCATAATCAGCTTCTACATCCTTATCCATATTTGGCCTGCATAAATCTGCACCCAAATCAAAAAGATCATTTTGAATAGACGATAATTTAGCAGCCATATCACCTGTAGAAACAAGCCTTGCCATTCCAAGATGAGAATTCAATTCATCAACCGTTCCATAAGCTTCAACTCGCAAATCATATTTGGCTACACGCTCAAAATTCCCCAGAGACGTCTCGCCGTCATCTCCAGTTTTTGTATAAACTTTGTTTATTGTGACCATTTTTTATCCCCTTGATCCGCTTAAATACACAAATAATAAAATAATTGCGACTGCTAAAAACTGAGCAAGAATCCTTAAACGCATAAGTTTATTTGCATATTTTCTATTGAACTCACCGCCTCTTCCAAAACCACCGATTCCAATCATTAGAACAATAAGAACAGCAGCCATAGAAAGAATGACAAGAATAAATAATGGATCTTGAGACATGAGATTTCCTAATAGTCGGTTTTACCACTGTGAATTTAGTGGTAATTTGGCAAAAGTGAACACGTGATGCTGACTTAAATAAATTAAATTTTGACAAGCAGTTTTTCCAACCAAATAGTTGGCAATATGCGACGCATCAGAGCCATGAAATACGTCGGTTTCGTTATATAGTATGCAGGTGCTGGTTTTTTACTTTCTAATGCTAATACAAGTTTTTTTGTTACCGCTGATGCAGGTAGTTCGAATTTATTTATAGAACTTTTTTGCCTCAGACGACCAACAAGCGTCGCTTTGTAGTGCTCCGCTCTTTTTGAATTTTCCCAGTCAATCCATTTTTCGAAATGTGGTATAGAATTTTCTCGAATTTTAGAAGTCACAGGACCCGGGTTAATTAATATCACTTTAACCGGAGTATCTCGCATTTCGAGCCTGAGTGTTTGCGTAAGCCCTTCAAGAGCAAACTTTGTCGCATTATAAGCGCCGCGCCATTTTAAAGGTACTATACCGAGAACCGATGAACAATTAATTATTCTTCCATATCCCTGAGCCCTCATAATAGGAATGATTTCTCGTGTTAATTCATGGTAACCAAAAAGATTAGTTTCAAATATTGCTCTTAGAGCATCTCGCGGAAGATCTTCTAGAGCGCCTGGGCATGCAAATGCCCCATTGTTAAACAGAGCGCCCAAAACACCGTTGTTATTATTAAGAATATATTCAACACCAGACTGAATTGAGGTAGTATCATCATAATCCAACCTAAAACTTTCTAAGCCCTCTTTACGTAGGTTCTCGCAGTCCACCTCATTTCTGCAAGTTGCAAAAACTCTCCACCCTCTTGCTTTTAGTCCATGTGCAGCATCATAACCAATTCCTGAAGAGCAACCAGTGATAAGTATAGAACGATCCATCAAGTAAACCTTTCATACGCTTTAATATTAGGACGATGCATCCAATAATATTTGAAATATTTTTTTGAATTCATCAGTCTTCTCCTTTACCCCACTGTCAAGCTTGTTTATCAAACAAATCATGAGTGAAGTATCAGATGAATTGAACGATAAAGGTATTCTAGCAGAACCGCTGGGCCGCGCCATTGGCGAACGATATCTCACCTACGCTCTTTCCACAATAATGAACAGAGCCCTTCCTGATGCAAGAGATGGCCTAAAACCAGTTCATAGACGCATTCTTTATGCAATGCGTGAATTAAAACTTACTGCGAACGGTGGGTTTCGTAAATCTGCTAAAATTAGCGGTGACGTTATGGGTAATTATCATCCTCATGGGGATGCCGCGATATATGACGCAATGGCTAGGCTTGCTCAAGAATTTAATGTTAGATACCCACTGGTCGATGGGCAAGGTAATTTTGGTAACATAGACGGAGACAATCCGGCCGCTAGCAGATACACAGAAGCAAGGATGACTACGGTCGCTGAAGCTTTACTTGATGGATTAAATGAAGATGCTGTAGATTTCAGAGAAAATTATGACGGAACTTTGTCCGAACCCATAGTTTTACCTGCCAGCTTTCCTAACTTACTCGCAAACGGATCAAGCGGAATTGCTGTAGGTATGGCGACTAATATACCACCTCACAATATTTCAGAACTTTGCGATGCGTGTCTCCATATGATAAAAAACCCCGAAGCGCGCGTAGAAACATTATTGAAGTACATTCCCGGCCCAGACTTTCCAACCGGTGGGACTATTGTCGAACCTTATGAAAGTACACTTAACGCTTACAAAACTGGCAGGGGCTCGTTTCGACTAAGAGCGCGTTACTCAGTTGAGGATTTAGGGCGCGGTCAATGGCAAATAGTAGTCACAGAAATACCATTTCAAGTCCAAAAATCAAAACTGATAGAGAAAATTGCAGAGCTAATTCAAACAAAGAAAATACCAATATTAGAAGATATTCGAGATGAGAGTGCAGAAGATGTTCGAGTAGTACTGGAACCAAAAAGCAAAAATATAGATCCAAACATTTTAATGGAGACGTTATTCAAAATTTCTGATCTTGAAGTTCGCTTTTCCCTCAATATGAACGTTCTCATAGACGGCCTAATACCAAAAGTTTGCAATTTGAATGAGGTGCTCAGGGCTTTTCTGGATCACAGACGCAATATTTTAAAACGTAGGTCCAACTTCCGGTTGAACAAAATAGATATCAGACTGGAAATATTAGAAGGTCTTATTATAGCTTTTTTAAATTTAGATCGCGTAATTGATATTATTAGATATGATGAGAGTCCCAAACTAGCACTTATGTCCGAAGACTGGGGGAAAAAGCACGAACGGGCTCAAGATGAAGCAGACTATAACAGACCCGATGTCTCAATCGAAGGTGAGCTAAGCGAAGCACAAACTGAAGCAATTTTAAACATGCGACTACGCTCTCTTCGCAAATTAGAAGAAGTAGAATTGGTTAAAGAGCGGGATAGTTTGATGGAAGAAAGAGCAAACTTGGAAGATTTGCTCGCTGATACAATGCAACAATGGAATAAAATTGCCGAAGAAATTCGCGAAACAAAAAAACAGTTTGGCCAAAATTTTGTGGCTGGAGCAAGACGCACTGATTTTGCAGAGGCACAAGATTTCGAAGAGGTGCCAATCGAGGCAATGATTGAAAAAGAGCCAATAACAGTAGTTTGCTCAAGCATGGGATGGATCCGAGCTATGAACGGGCACATAGATCTTGAAAGAGAGTTAAAGTTCAAAGATGGCGATGGTCCCGGAATTATTTTTCATGCTCAAACCACTGATAAACTAATTGCATTAGGGTCTAATGGTCGATTCTACACAATTCTGGCTTCTAATCTGCCTGGCGGACGGGGCATGGGTGAACCGATTAGGTTAATGGTAGATATCCCAGACGAAGCCAAAGTAGTGAATATAATACCATATATTTCCAACCAGAAACTATTGGTTGCTTCGTCGGCTGGGGACGGTTTTATAGTCAGACATGACGACGTAATTGCCCAAACCAAGAGTGGAAAGCAAATTCTAAATGTAAAAGATAATTCCACAGCAAAAGTCTGTTGTAATATTAATGGGGATCATATTGCAGTAGTTGGAGAAAATAGAAAAGTATTGATCTTTCCAATTTCTGAACTTCCAGAAATGGCTAGAGGCAAAGGTGTTAGACTACAAAAATATAAAGATGGAGGCTTGTCAGACTTAACCACTTTCGATCTTTCAGACGGACTAACTTGGTTAGACCCCGCGGGCAGAACGCGAACTGAATCAAACCTAGCGGATTGGACGGCTAAAAGAGCTAGTGCTGGACGCATGGCTCCGAGAGGTTTTCCTAGGGATAATAAATTTAAGTAATATTTATATAAGTTAAAACGTACTACACAGTTGTTTTTCTTTACACTTTAATCATTCCGCGGCCATATTGCTTTTAACCTGCCTCAGCGCTTCTAAGATCATTTCTGCAATACTTTTACAATCATCAACGCTAAGTCGAGCCGGAAGCCGTACATCGCAGGCGTTCATTAACATTCCTCGCGTTTTTGGTAAATTATATCTTTCTGGTAAAAAATCCCAATTCCAGAAGGCCCTGGCATTATCCTTTGAATTGCCAAAAACCTGAAGTGCAACGCCCATTCTATTTATCAGATCACAAAACTGACTAACCTCCGACGGCGTTAATCCAACCAGGTTGAATTGTATTGAGTCTGGCGCACGAGCTTCTTGCTCAAATTTTTCAGGGACATGTATCCATTCACTATGACTCAGCTTTTTCGCAGCAATATCGTGATTACGGCGTCCATTCTCAATTCTTTCATCCAAATAGGGTATCTGTGAGTCCACGATTAAAGCAGACAGATTATTCAACCGCATGTTGTAGAGCGGTAATTGATTTTGCCATTTCTCAAAAAACTGTCTTTCCCCATGATGTTTCTCCCAATTATGCTCGTAGGCTCCAGACATCACAACAGCTTTAGCAAAGCAGTCTGGATCATCTGTAATCAACATCCCACCTTCACCAGAGTTCAATAGTTTGTAAGATTGGAACGAAAAACAGCCAAGTCTTCCAAAAGTACCAATATTTTTACCCCTCCAAGACGTACCTAGTGAATGAGCCGCGTCCTCGATAACAGGCACACCTAATTTTTCACAGTTTGATAAGATTTTATCCATGTCGGAAGTATGACCACGCATATGACTTATCAGTACAGCATCCACAAGTTGAAGTTTGACTAAAAAATCATCCAGATCGATACGATAATCCGTTCCACACTCACATAACACAGGAATACAATTCGCATGCACTACTGCCGATGGTACAGCGCCAAAGGTGAAAGCTGGTATAAGAACCTTGGGATTTGCAGGGAGATTTAAGGTTTTCAAGGCTAAAAACAGAGCTGCTGAGCATGAAGATACAGCCAGTGCATACTTTGCACCAATCTTACTGGCAAAATTCTGTTCTAATTTGAATACAGCCGAGTTTTCGTTAGTGTAGCGGAACAGGTCACCTGTTGATAATAAGTTTTCTATATCAGACCGCGCTGCTTCTGGGATAGGGTCAGCCTGGGTTATTTTTGGAATATTACTCAACTTTAAACTCCCACAATAAGTCTAACCGATAAAACAATTCGAAGCTAGGTAGTATACAGCCAATTTTAAATAGCATTCTGCTAAGTTTAATAATTATTATTTAAAGGTGGTCTGTAAATAATCTTTTAAACTTTTTTTGATTTTTACGCGATGAGTTAGATTTCATCAAGTTAGTCATGACTTTTATGTTTAAACGCGGCAAAATGAACCAGCTGGCCATACAGTGGGTATATTTCTGGACCTATTTTAAAAAATGTTTTAGCGTCTATTATATTGTTCGAATAAAACAACTCTATAGCAAGGTATTCTCATGGATGGCACTTTGAATCAAAACGACATTAGTCATGTTGTTGAGGCCGATAGGGCTCACATCTGGCACCATTTAATACAGCATAAGCCTTTCGAAAATGGTGAACCAAGGATCATCGTTGAGGGCAAAGGTATGCGAGTTTGGGATCAAAATGGAAAAGAACACATTGATGGCGTTTCGGGAGGTGTGTGGACGGTTAACGTAGGATATGGCAGAGAAAGCATAGCAAATGCAGTGCGCGATCAATTGCTAAAGTTGAACTACTTTGCTGGAGCAGCTGGATCAGTGCCTGGAGCTTTATTCGCTGAAAAACTAATTGAAAAAATGCCGGGACTATCCCGAGTTTATTATTGCAACTCAGGATCTGAGGCCAACGAAAAAGCTTTTAAAATGGTCCGCCAAATTGCTCATAAAAAATATGGTGGTAAAAAAAATAAGATTCTCTATCGAGACCGTGATTATCATGGGACGACAATAGCTGCACTTTCAGCCGGTGGGCAGGATGAGCGAAATGCTCAATATGGGCCATTCACTCCAGGTTTCATCCGTGTTCCTCATTGTTTGGAATATAGGGCTCAATGGGATTTGAGCGGCGAAGCATATGGGAAGCGTGCTGCTGATGCGATCGAAGAAGTTATATTAGCAGAGGGTCCCGACACAGTGGGCGGGTTGTGTCTTGAGCCCGTAACAGCGGGCGGTGGAGTAATCACACCCCCAGAAGGATATTGGGACCGAATTCAAGAAATATGTCAAAAATATGATATACTTCTTCATATTGATGAAGTCGTATGCGGCCTTGGCAGAACAGGTACATGGTTTGGATACCAAAACTATGGAATTAAGCCCGATATGGTCACAATGGCAAAAGGGGTAGCTTCTGGCTATGCTGCTATTGCATGTTTAGTTACCACAGAGGAGGTATTTGATAGTTTTAAAGATAACCCTAGCGACAAAATGAATTATTTCAGGGATATCTCTACCTTTGGCGGATGTACCGCTGGACCAACAGCAGCTATCGAAAACATGCGAATAATTGAAGATGAAAATTTATTGGAAAATACAATCAAAATGGGTGCTCGAATGATCGATAACCTTAATCATCTGGCAGAAAAACATCCAGTAATTGGCGATGTGCGCGGCGCAGGATTATTTTGCGGAGCTGAGTTGGTTAAAGATCGGCATACAAAAGAACCTGAGGATGAAAAATTAGTTCAAGCTGTGGTAGCTGACTGCGCGGCACAAGGTGTATTGATTGGGGCAACCAACCGTTCACTTCCGGGCCTCAATAATACTCTATGTTTTAGTCCAGCACTTATTGCAACTCCCGATGATATCGACCAGATCAGCGACGCAGTAGACAAGTCACTTGCGAAAATATTTGGATAAAGACCACTATAAAGAAACTTAAAACGACACAATCTAAATAGTTTTAAAAACAGAATATTTTTAATAACTTATACCCACCACGCTGGCAGTGCTAGGGCAGTGATGAAAGGAATGTTATCTGAAGTAAAATGAGTGTACCAGTCGAAACATTTTTCATGGATGAAAGCGTTGAGGGTACTCTTCAATCTCGGTTACAACAAATAATTGCTAGAGGGATACTATCTGGAAGGTTCAGGAAAGGAGAAAAACTCCCATCCACCAGAAAACTTGCTAAACATTTGGGAGTTAGCAGGATAACTGTAACCCTTGCTTATACGGAACTACAATCTAATGACTATTTGTCCTCTAAAGGCAGATCCGGTTTTTATGTTTCACAAAATGCTCCCGAAGCCCCTCAATTTAAAATTACAAAGTCGCAAAACCCAGAAACGCTGGTTGACTGGAATAAAGCCTTAGGTCAACGGTTCAGTGGGAAATTTTTATCAGAAAAAAGAAGTGATTGGGCTGGATATAAATATCCATTTATTTATGGGCAAGTGGACGCAAATTTATTTGATCATGCAAATTGGCGTCTATGTGCGCTGCAGGCTCTCGGAACTAAGGACTTTAGAAGTATGACATCCGATTTTTATGATCAGGATGATCCAAAACTTTTGGAATTTGTTGCGCGCCATACCTTGCCACGGAGAGGTATCATCGCAGATGAGGATGAAATTCTTATAACTTTAGGTGCTCAAAACGCACTTTGGTTATCAACTCAGATCTTGTTAACACAGAGAAGAAAAGCCTTGATTGAAAACCCATGCTACCCGGCACTCCTAGATATTCTGAGCCAATCTAGATGTAATATTGAGGCAGTAGACGTCGATCACCAAGGTCTGCCGCCTGAAAAGCTTGATGATGACATAAATGTAATTTTTACAACTCCCAGCCATCACTGCCCCACCGCCGCAACGATGCCACTGTCCAGACGCAAACATCTAATTGAGAAGGCTAGAGAGCTTAATGCAATAATAGTAGAGGATGACTATGAATTTGAAATGTCCTTTTTAGAACCGGCGTTACCGGCGCTTAAATCGTTGGATGAAGATGGCAGGGTAATCTACGTGGGGAGTTTCTCAAAGTCACTATTTCCTGGGATGAGACTTGGCTATCTAGTAGGTCCCGCCCCATTTATCAAAGAGGCCAGAGCCCTTAGAGCATCAGTTCTTCGACACCCCCCCGGGCACATTCAAAGAACTGCGGCATATTTTCTGAGCCTGGGTCACTACGATTCTCTAATCAAAAGAATGTCTAAACAGTACGAAGAGCGACATCTGGAGATGGAGAAAAGCCTGATAAAATTTGATTTAAAAATTTCTGGAAAGGCAAAACATGGTGGGTCTTCTTTTTGGATTGAAACTCCAAAACATATAAAAGCTATCGAATTAGCGCAAAATCTACTTAATATGAATGTAGTGATCGAGCCAGGCGATCCATTCTTTGTAGGAGAAAATTATCCCCAAAATTTCATTAGATTAGCTTACTCGTCAATCCCGACCAGCAAAATTGCGCCGGGTATAGAATTGATTGCTCGGGCAATTTCAGATACTGGACCTATAACGGCATAACTTTTGGCCCTATTAGTATCTTGAAAGAGTAGTACATAACATCTTGAAATAAAAAACACTATGACCCAATGATTCCAATTTTTTAGGAGAAAGAATATGAAAATGACAACGGAGGAAGCGTTTATAAAGGTGCTTCAAGCTCATGGAATACAGCATGCTTTTGGCATCATCGGTTCAGCATTTATGCCAATTTCAGACCTATTCCCAGCAGCTGGTATTAATTTTTGGGATTGTGCTCACGAAGGCTCTGCTGGAATGATGGCGGACGGATACACTAGAGCAACCGGGAAAATGGCTGTAATGATTGCTCAAAATGGACCAGGAATTACCAACTTTGTAACTGCGGTTAAAACAGCATATTGGAACCACACACCCCTTCTTTTAATAACCCCTCAAGCTGCGAATAAAACAATAGGACAAGGTGGCTTCCAAGAAGTAGAACAAATGAAATTGTTTGAGGACATGGTCGCCTATCAAGAAGAGGTTCGAGACCCAACTCGTATAGTTGAAGTTCTCAATCGTGTTATAATGAACGCAAAACGGGCTTCCGCTCCGGCTCAAATCAATATACCGCGAGATATGTGGACCCAAGTAATAGACATTGATCTTCCTGCGATGGTTGAATTCGAGCGCCCAAGCGGTGGTGATAATGCAATTTCAGAGGCTGCTGAAATGTTATCTTCTTCGAAAAACCCTATAATCTTGAACGGAGCAGGGGTTGTTTTATCTGAAGGAGCGATAGATGCATCGAAAGCGCTCGCCGAGCGCCTGGATGCAGCAGTATGTGTTGGATATCAACACAATGATGCATTTCCCGGTTCACACCCACTATTTGCTGGTCCCTTAGGATACAATGGGTCCAAGGCTGCAATGGAGTTGATCACAGATGCTGACGTTGTTTTATGTTTGGGAACAAGATTAAACCCATTTTCTACACTGCCAGGCTACGGGATCGATTATTGGCCAAAAGACGCAAAAATAATTCAGGTAGATATTAACCCTGACAGAATAGGTTTAACTAAGAAGGTAAGTGTAGGTATCATTGGTGACGCGTCACTGGTAGCGAGCAAAATTCTATCTAAGCTATCTGACACTGCGGGTGATTTTAATCGCACTGAAAGAAAACAGAAGATCGCAGAAATAAAATCTCGATGGGCACAACAACTAAGCTCTATGGACCATGAAGAAGATGATTCCGGCACAACCTGGAATCAACGAGCACGGGCAGATAAACCTGACTGGATGTCCCCGCGAAAGGCATGGCGAGCTATACAAGCTGCGCTTCCCAAAGAAGCAATAATATCTTCCGACATCGGAAATAATTGCGCTATTGGAAACGCCTATCCAACATTTGAGGAGACAAGAAAATATTTAGCACCAGGCCTTTTTGGCCCATGTGGTTATGGATTACCATCAGTCGTTGGCGCCAAGATCGGCCGACCAGACGTTCCAGTAGTAGGTTTTTCAGGAGATGGCGCCTTTGGAATTGCCGTAAATGAATTAACTGCAATTGGAAGAGAAGAGTGGCCAGCGGTAACACAGATCGTTTTCCGAAACTATCAATGGGGTGCCGAGAAACGAAACTCAACACTTTGGTACGACGACAATTTTGTTGGTACAGAGTTAGATACTCAGGTTTCGTATGCTGGTATTGCCAAAGCCTGTGGTCTACAAGGGGTCGTAGCAAAAACAATGGATGAACTGACCGAGGCACTTCACACGGCGATCAAAGATCAGATGGAAAATGGGAAAACGACGTTAATTGAAGCAATGATTAATCAAGAACTGGGCGAACCCTTTCGTCGTGATGCAATGAAGAAACCAGTTGCAGTTGCCGGTGTTTCTGCTTCAGACATGCGCGAACAAGTGGTTTAAAACAGTAATGCAACCGGGTCTAAAAAGACCATTGGATCTGGCTATGGAAATAACCAGATCCAGCCCATTCAAAATCTCTCTGAGTGAAGGCGCCGAACCAAGAGTGGTTGAAGCGGCAGTGAAGGCGGTAAATCTCGGCATAGCCAAAATAATTTTAGTAGGACACTTAGCTAAAATCAAAGAACAGCTTGAACAGTACTCATGTTCAAAGCCTGATCATATTGAACTGCACGATCCAATAACATCTCCATTGAAAGAGGAATTTTCAAAGTCTTTTTATAATTTGAGAAAACATAAAGGGATCACAAGGTCTCAAGCCGAAAAACAAGTTGCATCAAATCTTGTATATGCTGCCTTACTTGTAAAACACGGATACGCTGACGGCACTTTGAGCGGCTCAGTAGAGACTACATCAAATGTCGTAAAAACAGCTTTATGGGTAATTGGAAAAGCGACAAACGTGAATACAGTTTCAAGCTGTTTTTTAATTTTTCCAAAAACATATGAACCTATGATCTATGCAGATTGTGGCCTGGTTATAGAACCTAATGAAAGTGAGCTAGTAGACATAACAATGGCGGCCAGTCAAACTTGTAGAGCCCTTTTAAAGTCCGACCCGAGAGTTGCATTACTATCTTTCTCGACCAAAGGGAGCGCAAACCATAGAAATATAGAAAAAACAGTAGGAGCAATGAAAAAATTAAAAGCACTCCTGCCAGATTTACTGATAGACGGAGAACTACAATTCGACGCGGCAATTGATTCTGTAGTTGGAAGCAAAAAGGCACCTGCCTCAAAAGTTGCAGGAAATGCAAATGTAATGATCTTCCCAAATTTAGATGCAGGAAATATAGCATATAAAATCACGCAAAGGCTCGGTGAAGCTGAAGCATACGGGCCAATTCTCCAAGGATTAGAAAAACCCGCGAATGACCTATCACGCGGTGCATCGCCGCATGACATTACTCAAATGATAGCAGTTACTGTACTTCAGGCGGCTGCACGATTACAACCTGACTTTAAGTAAGCCATTTTTATCAAAGCCAAGCAAAGGGTGTACATGAAGGACCAACCATATTTGGACACATCACCAAAGGTAAGCGACGAAATTCGCAAAACCACTTGTTATATGTGCGCCTGCCGCTGTGGCATAAATGTGCACGTAAAGAATAACAAAGTTTCTTACATTGAGGGAAATAAGGACCATCCTGTTAATAAGGGAGTGTTATGCGCAAAAGGGTCTGCTGGGATTATGCAGATAAATGCGCCTTCGCGACTAAAATCTCCCCTTAAACGGGTTGGGCCAAGAGGGTCAGGTGAATTTGAGGAAATCACATGGGAAGAAGCTTTAAATTTAGCGACAACATGGTTAAAGCCTATCCGTGAAAAAAATCCAGAAAAGTTGGCATTTTTTACTGGTAGGGATCAATCTCAATCCTTTACATCTTTTTGGGCACAAAACTTTGGCACGCCTAATTATGCGGCGCATGGTGGTTTTTGCTCGGTTAATATGGCTGCAGCAGGCATCTATACAATGGGTGGCGCGTTTTGGGAGTTTGGACAACCAGACTGGGAGCATACAAAGCTTTTTATGCTGTTTGGGGTCGCAGAGGACCATGATAGCAACCCGATTAAAATGGGCATAGGAAAACTAAAAGCCAGAGGAGCAAGAATTATCGGCATTAACCCGATAAGAACTGGGTATAGTGCTGTCGCTGATGACTGGGTGGGTATTACACCAGGAACGGACGGCTTATTTATAATGTCACTTATCCACCTTTTGTTAAAGGCGGGAAAAATTGATTTAGCGTACTTAAGCCAATTCTCAAATGCACCTGTATTAGTGGATAATGACACGGGCCTGTTGTTAAAAGATAAAAATAATAAGGAGCTTGTGATAGATCAAAAGTCTGGAAAGCTCGTTACCTACGACACGAAAAATATAAGTCCAAGCCTAACTGCAAGCCATAACGGTCACCAAACAGTATTTTATCATATGATAGAGAAATACTTATCAGATGAGTTCAGCCCTGAGTCAGTTGCAGAGCGAACGGGGATCAAGGCTGGGAAGATTAGGGCTATTGCGACTGAAATTGCTAGAGTGGCATTTGAACAAAGTTTCGAGATCGCTGAACCGTGGACAGACTTTAGAGGTAAAAAGCATAAAACAATGGTTGCAAGACCAGTTTCTTTTCACGCTATGCGTGGAATATCAGCACATTCCAATGGATTCCAAACTTGTAGGGCTTTACATGTCCTGCAAATTATTCTTGGAACGGTTGAAGTTCCTGGAGGCTTTCGATTTAAGCCTCCTTACCCTAAGCCGAGTTCGATACATCCAAAACCACACTGTAAAGTAACGCCAGGGGCTCCTTTAGACGGCCCTCACTTAGGTTTTGTGCATGGACCTGAGGATCTATGCCTTAAGCAAGATGGTTCTCCAGCTCGCATTGACAAAGCATTCACTTGGGAAAATCCTATGTCAGCACATGGGCTGATGCATATGGTAATTTCGAATGCACATGCAGGTGACCCCTATAAAATTGATACCCTCTTTATGTACATGGCAAATATGAGTTGGAACAGCTCGATGAATACAAAAGGTGTCATCGAAATGCTAACCGATACGACTGATAGCGGCGATTATGTAATACCTCACATTATTTACTCTGATGCTTATAGTTCAGAAATGGTTGCCTATGCAGATCTGATTTTGCCAGATACAACCTACTTAGAACGACATGATTGTATTAGCTTACTCGATAGACCTATTTGTGAAGCTGATGCTGTCGCAGACTCCATTCGGTGGCCAGTAATCAACCCGGACAGAGATGTCAGAGGGTTTCAAAGTGTGTTGTGTGATTTGGGCGCACGGCTAAAACTACCTGGTTTTATAGATGATGACGGTAATGCAAAGTTTAAAGACTATGCAGATTATATAGTAAACCATGAAAGAAAACCTGGGATTGGCCCGCTAGCTGGCTGGCGTTCAAAATCAGATACGGGTAAGGGTCCACCCAATCAAAAACAACTCGAACTATACATTAAAAATGGTGGCTTTTGGACAAAACATGTGCCCAAAAATGCTAGATACTACAAGCCATGGAATCTTGGATACCAAAATTGGGCCGTAGAAACGGGTTTATATGATAGTCCTCAGCCATATTTATTTTCGTTATATGTTGAACCGATGAGGAAATTTCAATTAGCAGCTATGGGGCATGGAAAGCAGCAACCACCAGAACACCTACGTGAACGTATTCTAACGAGTATGGATCCCCTTCCAATTTGGTATCCACCTTTCGAAGAGACAGTAACAGATAATGATGAATTTACTCTCCATGCTTTAACTCAGCGGCCAATGGCTATGTACCATTCATGGGGAACACAAAATGCTTGGCTGCGTCAAATCCATGGCGTTAATCCTCTATATGTTCCATCAAAACTAATGAAGTCGCATTCTTTAAAAGACGGAGATTGGGTCCGGTTAACGTCTATTCACGGAACAATAACTGTACCTGTAGCTGAAATGGCTGCTCTTAATGAGCATACTGTTTGGACGTGGAATGCAATTGGAAAACGTAGAGGAACTTGGGCACTAGATAAGAACGCTCCAGAGGCAACAAAAGGATTTTTACTGAACCATCTGATACATGAGCTTTTACCCTCAAAAGGAGATGGTTTACGATGGTCAAATTCAGACCCTATTACTGGGCAAGCTGCTTGGTTTGATCTCAAAGTTAGATTAGAAAAGGTTAAACCACCTTCTTCAAGCGAACCTGTGTTTCAAGAAATTAAATCTCCAGTGGAGCCAGGACCAAACATTATTCTACAGGGACAAAGTTAACAAATGGCATTTCTATTAAATATTAAGTCAGAAATGACTATTAGGTATTAGTATGACGACATTACCAGAAAAAACAGAAAGAAAATTAGGCCTTGTGATTGACCTGGATACTTGCGTTGGGTGTCACGCATGCGTCGTTTCTTGCAAAGGATGGAATACTGAAAATTACGGCGCACCACTCGCTGATGTAGATGCTTACGGACAAAACCCTGTAGGAACCTTCCTTAATCGTGTTCACTCATATGAAGTCACACCAGAAGAAGGAACTCCCCAATTAGTACACTTTCCAAAGTCTTGCCTACATTGCGAGGATGCCCCATGCGTTACAGTTTGTCCCACTGGGGCAAGTTATAAGAGATATGAAGACGGAATTGTACTTGTTAACGAAAGCGATTGCATCGGGTGTGGTTTGTGTGCGTGGGCATGTCCATACGGCGCACGTGAAATGGATAGCGTCGAAAAAGTAATGAAAAAATGCACCCTGTGCGTAGATCGGATTTATAATGAAAATTTAGAACCAGATGATCAAATTCCTGCATGTGTTCGTACCTGTCCAGCCGGGGCTAGACACTTTGGCGATTTCAATGACCCTGAAAGCCAAGTGAGTAAATTAGTAACAGAGCGTGGCGGAATTGATTTGATGCCAGAACAAGAAACAAAACCAGTAAACAAATATTTGCCGCCGCGGCCAAAAGATACTTTGGAGGAAATAGATATACTCGCACCATTGCTTAAGCCTGTTGCAGAGAAACCTGATACTTTCATTGGTTGGCTGAATAAACAATTGGATAAGATTTAATGCACCCAACTCCATCCGTAATAATATTTACAGCACTTTCTGGTCTAGGATTTGGTCTTTTAGTATTTTTAGGCTTACAAATGCCTGATGTGACGGGTGGTGCTGCATTTATCTTTTTTGCCATCGGATTTGGGCTAGCCGTTGGTGGTCTTATTTCATCAACTTTCCATTTGGGACGGCCTGAAAGATCACTAAAGGCATTCAAACAATGGAGAAGTAGTTGGCTCAGCAGGGAAGCTATAGCAGCAATTTTTACACTTTCTGTAATGGCAATTTATGCGATAGGCAGAATATTTTTCGACTATGACATTCGAATACTTGGAGTTTTAGGCGCCATTATGTCCCTTGTGACAGTATTCACTACTTCAATGATCTACGCTCAATTAAAATCGATACCAAGATGGAACACAAAATTAACTCCTGTATATTTTTTATCATTGTCCGTGGGCGGTGGTGCACTTTTGGCAGGCCAAATTAAAGTTTGTCTTTTCTTACTTATCATTGCAGGCTTATTTCAGTTGATAGTTTGGATAAAAGGTGACCGGGCATTGGCGTTATCTGGGACCACTATTGGAAGTGGTACTGGTTTGGGTACCCTTGGAGACGTTCGTGCTTTTGAACCGCCACACACTGGTACCAATTATTTGCTAAAAGAATTTGTTTACATTGTTGGTCGTAATCATTCCGCGAAGTTGAGAATAATAACACTTATTTTAATGATTGGGACACCGGTTTTGCTGCTTTCTTTACCGTTTTCCCATCTACTCGCTGCACTAGCAGTTATAAGTCATGTAGTGGGTTTGTTCATTTCTCGTTGGTTATTTTTTGCCGAAGCTGAACACGTGGTCGGGCTTTATTATGGGAAACGATAAGGCCCATCTAAACTTTTGCGAGCCCTATCCCTATACGCAGCAAACGATATTTAATCTTAGATTGCAAAACTACGGAAGCAACTCGCTGGAATCGTCTTACTTATCTAATGAAGTTTATTTTCGATTTCTAGGATTCCAGCATCAATAAGTTTATTGGACTCGGCTGAAGTAAGCTGTTTCGCAACCACTTCACTTGCAGCCGCTATAGCAACTTTAATCGCAGCATCCCGCACTTCTTTCTCAGCAGATGCCTGTGCTGTTGAAATACGCTCTTCAGCAGCAGCCATACGCCTTGCCACAGAGTCTTTAAGGTCAATCTTAGCTTGCTCAGCTGCTGCAGATGCGTCAGCCTTTGCAGTTTCCAGAATTCGTTCGGCTTGCTCCATTGCTTCTTTCTGTTTGCGCTCATAAGACGCCAGAAGAGACTGAGCTTCGTCTCTTAAAGACCGCGCTTCATCAATTTCTACCTGGATACCAGCAGATCGCTTATCTAGCATTCCCCCCAATAACTTTGGTACTTTAAAATAAAAAAGAATTGCTACGAATAGTAAAAACGATAATAAAACTACAAAATCCGTATTTTTCAATGAAAAGAATGGACCTGACGCAGCAAATAGCGGACTCGCTGTAACTGAAAAAGAGAGTAGTAAAGTGTAACGCATGTCTAGCCCTTCATTTTTGAGGAAACAGCAGCATTGATTGTTTTAGCGTCTGCTTTGGCACCCAAAGCTACAACAATTTCTTTAGCAGTATCTTTTGCGACCTTCTCAATGCTAGCCATAGCGTTATTTCTAATTTCGGCTATAGATTTCTCACTTTCACCGACCTTAACGCTTATCTCTGCATCCGCCTTGTTAATGGCAGCCTGCAATTCTTTTTTCATTTCTGCTTTTGAGGCGTCCAATAAACGTGAGGCCTCGCTGCGTGCATCATTTAAAGCCTGCGTGTAAGCGCGCTCCGCCTCTTCTGCTTTTGATTTTAATTCTTCAGACGCGGTTAAATAATTGGTAATTGTGCTTTGCCGGTCTGCCAGCACTTCTGCAATTCGCGGCAACGCTATTCTCGAAAGAATTAAAAAGATTATTACTAGCGTAACAACTAACCAAAAAATTTGGTTGGCCATCCAATCACCACAAAGTTGCGGCATACCAATGGCACTACCGTACCCGTCAATACATTTACTAGCAACCTGATCTGTACTCGCAGCCATAACAAACTCCTGTACTACTTTTTGTAGGACAGAGCGCAGACTGGCTCATGTCCTTGCAAAGTAGAAACCTTATACGGCAAACATTAACAACAATGCTACTAAGAATGAAAAGATTCCAAGTGCTTCAGCAAACGCTATACCAATAAACATTGTGGCCGTTTGGCCAGCTGCTGCTGAAGGGTTTCTGAGTGCGCCAGAAATGTAGTTTCCTACAACATGACCAACACCGATAGCAGCACCACCCATGCCAGTACAAGCTAAACCTGCACCCACATAAGCACCCATTTGAACTATATCGCCTTCCATTCGAAATCTCCTTGATTTTTAAACTGATTAATGATGAGGGTGAAGTGCATCTTTAAGATACACACATGTTAAAATCGCAAACACATACGCTTGTATAAAAGAAACCAACGTTTCAAGGGCATACATTGCTGTTATAGCCACCACAGACAATGGCGAAATCAATGCCACACCTGCAAATGCAGCAAAGACCTTTATAACGGCATGACCTGCCATCATATTTCCAGCCAGTCGAATTGAATGACTAACTGGTCTAACAAAATAAGAAATAATTTCTATCAGTGCCAATGCCGGACGAAGTGCTAATGGCGCTGAAGATATCCAGAAGAGAGAGAAAAATCCAACGCCGTTTTTCACGAATCCAAGGACTGTAACGGCAAGAAAAACGGCAATTGCCATCACTGCAGTGACCGCTATATGAGATGTTGTTGTGAAAGACATAGGCAAAAGACCTAGGAAATTCGATAGAACGATAAACATAAACAACGTCATTATGTAGGGAAAATATGGAACTGCGTCACGACCCGCTACGTCCTCTACCATTTTATGCACAAATCCATATGCAAGCTCACCAATAGATTGTGCTCTTCCTGGAACTAGCGCTCTTTTGGATGTCCCTACCAACATAACCAAAACAAGGGCAACTACACTCAAACCCATCCACAAAGTCACATTTGTAACAGTATACCAATGAATAGGACCTGACCCAAACAGAGGTTGTACAATAAATTGATCCATTGGGTGAAATACAAGTCCATCCGATTTTTCTGACGGTTGCGCTGCTGCAGCCACTTATTTATTCCTCTCACTTTTCTCAGATCGATTTATGACCTGGTCTTTTTGAATCTCGCGCGCCGTTGACAACATGGTTCTAACACCCGCCACAAAGCCAAGCAGCGTAAAAACAATCATTAATATGGGCAACGTCCCAAATAAAACATCTAATCCATACCCAAGACCGAAGCCAATAGCCATGCCGCTTACCAGCTCAATTACCATCCTCCAGGCATGTTGCAACCCCGAATGGTGGCCTTCAACCTTTGGCTCAACCTCATAGCTCTTCTTTGCAGACTGAATCTTTTGCCCAAGGTCTTTTAATGGATCATTGTCCGACATGAACGAATTTCCAAATTTACCTTGTAGTTATTATTTCATTCGATTACTGTCAACCTCTGGTTTAAGCTTATCCATCAAATTTTAACCGATTGTTTTTATTTGGTTTTTATACAAAAAACTGTTCCCACCTGCGACTTTTTCAATAAAGTTGAAATTTTATTATATTTAACCATATGGTTAAGTATTGATAAAAGGATAAGACCAGTATGCAAGCAAAGTTAAATGAACTATTTTCTGCACTCTCAGATGCTACCCGCAGAGAAATACTTATAATGTTGTTGGAGGACGATATGGCAGTAACCGACGTAGCACATCCTTTTGATATGTCGCTGCCAGCCATATCCAAGCATTTAACTATCCTTAGTAATGCAGGTCTTATTACACAAGAAAGGCGCGGAAGAGTTAATTGGTGCAAACTAGAGCCAGATGGAATTCGTGACGCTAGTGTTTGGATGCTTAGTTTTGGTCAATTTGATATTCCAGATATTGAAGACCTTGAGAGGCTAATTGAATCACACATCGACCTAACAAAAAAAAATTAGTTGTCACTAAGTGAATAGAATGGAAAACTTTACTCTGCTTCAAGCCTTGACTTGATACTGAATCTGGAATAAGCGGCAAGTAATTCAGGGAAGTGTGAAACTTCCGGTTCTGTCGAACATGGAATCGACCCCCGTCAGCGAGTTTCGCCCACGGGGGCGTTTGTTGTTTCACATCCAGAGTGCTAAGGGTGAAAGATAGATTTAAAAAGGTCAGTTCATGTTTGAAAATTTGTCAGAACGGTTATCTGGCGTATTCGGTCGCCTTACCAAGCAAGGTGCCTTATCAAACGAAGATGTGGTGACCGCACTTCGAGAAGTTAGGATAGCACTTTTAGAGGCCGATGTTTCCTTACCAGTCGCCCGAGATTTTATAAAATCTGTTGAATCAAAAGCAACTGGTCAGAATGTAACAAAGTCCGTCACACCTGGTCAGCAAGTGGTAAAAATTGTTCATGACGAACTGGTAGCTATGCTGACGGGCACGGGTACAGATGAAAATTTAAAAATTGACCATCCACCGTCACCAATATTGATGGTCGGCTTGCAAGGATCTGGCAAGACAACCACGTCAGCGAAATTAGCCAAACGTCTAAGAGATAAGGATAATAAGCGCGTTTTAATGGCTTCACTTGATGTAAATCGGCCCGCTGCAATGGAACAATTACAAATCCTTGGCTCACAAATCGGTATCGATACACTACCCATAGTTAAAGGCGAGGACCCGCTAACTATAGCAAAAAGGGCTAAAACTCAAGCAGCGCTTGGAGGCTATGACGTATATTTATTGGACACTGCTGGCAGGCTACACATTGATCATGAGCTAATAAATCAGGCAGCAGCAATCCGCGATATTGTAAAACCACGAGAAACCTTGCTCGTAGTTGACGGCTTAACAGGACAAGACGCTGTCAACGTGGCTACAGAATTCAATGATAAAATAGGTGTTTCAGGCGTCATACTTACAAGGATGGATGGCGATGGACGTGGAGGAGCTGCTCTGTCGATGCGTGCTGTGACGGGTCAGCCAATTAGATTTGTGGGTGTTGGCGAAAAAGTCGACGCCCTCGAGACTTTTGAACCTGAACGCATCGCAGGTCGAATACTGGGTATGGGTGATATTGTAGCCTTAGTTGAAAAGGCTCAAGAAACAATTGAAGCCCAGCAAGCCGAAAAAATGATGAAGCGATTTCAAAAAGGCCAGTTCAATATGAATGACCTTAAGTTACAGCTTGAGCAAATGATGAAAATGGGCGGCATGGAAAGTATTATGGGAATGATGCCTGGTGCCGCAAAAATGGCTAAACAAGCTTCTGAAGCAGGTATGGATGATAAGGTATTTAAGCGGCAAATTGCCCTTATCAACTCTATGACAAAAAAGGAAAGAGCTAACCCTCAAATTTTACAAGCCAGTAGGAAGAAAAGGGTTGCGATAGGTTCCGGCATGGAAGTTAGTGAACTGAATAAGCTTCTAAAGATGCATCGTCAAATGTCGGATGTAATGAAGAAAATGGGTCGAGGAGGAATGCTCAAACAGGCCATGCGTGGGATGTTTGGGAAAGGTGCTGACCTCGAAAACTTTAATCCTAAAAATATGGATGCGAAAGACCTGGAAAAAGCTGCAAAACAATTAGGGGGAAGCCTTCCATCGGGGAAATTACCCGGTTTAGGTCTTCCACCAGGTCTTTCAGGGCTCGGTAAAAGAAAATGATTACCTTTTTAATTGCAAATTGGTCTTTAGGTCAGGTTTCACGAGATTTCTCTAGAGTTAAAAAATAATATAATGTCACTAACAAACTCTCCAGTAATAGAAACTCAAAATTTAATCCTACGTGGGCCAGAAAAGGTCGACATAGAGCCTACCATAGCTTTTTTACAAAACGAGGAACGCTCGATCTTCTTTGGTGCTTTGTTAAACCGCGGAGACGCATGGCGCTGGTTTGCATTAAATATTGGACACTGGCATCTGCACGGTTTTGGCTATTTTACAATAGTAACGAAGGGAAAAGAAATAGCCGGTCTCTGTGGGGTATGGTTTCCCGAAGGTTGGCCAGAACCCGAGTTAGGATGGGTTGTTTTCGAAAATTTTGAAGGGAAAAGTGTTGCTTTCGAGGCTGCAAAAGCTGTGAGATCTTGGGCCTATTCTAACTTAGGGTTTACCACGATAACAAGTAACATTGTACCAGAAAACAAACGTTCAATTGCTTTAGCGAAAAGACTAAATGCTACTTATGAGAAAGAGTACCATAATGACAATATGGGGCATTGCTACATGTATCGTCATCCCTCCGCTGAAGATATGAAAACTAATTAAATTTATTATGACCAAAACAGTAGCATATTACTAAAATTTTTATTTTTGCTCTACCTTAAGGATCTAAGACATTGACAATAGAAAATAACTCAGAAAGAGCTGAAAGAATTTTAAAAGATCATCGGAAAAGTATAGATCGGCTTGACGCTATATTGATTTATACTCTTGGTGAAAGATTTAACCACACAAAGGCTGTCGGAAAACTGAAAGCCGAACACAATCTTCCACCATCCGATCCACTTCGAGAAGAAGAACAGATCAAACGTCTTTCGCAACTTGCAGTTGAAGCAAACCTGGATCCTAAATTTGCAAAAAAATTTCTGAGTTTCATTGTTGAAGAAGTTATTCATCACCATAAACAACAACAAAATTAATTTAAATTTCTGAAGGAGATAAACAAATGTCAATGAAAATTCGCTTAGCCCGAGGGGGCAGTAAAAAGAGGCCATTCTATAGAATAGTTGCTGCAGATAGCCGCATGCCTCGTGATGGTCGTTTTATAGAAAAGCTTGGGACGTACAACCCACTTTTGCCCAAAGACAGTGAAGATAGGGTGAAAATGGATATGGATAGAATTAAACATTGGCTGGGTCACGGAGCTAAACCCACAGATAGAATAGCACGGATGCTAGAAGCAGCAGGTGTTCTTCCCAAAACTGAGAGAAACAATCCAAAGAAAGCAGAGTTGGGCACTAAAGCAAAAGAGCGCTTAGAGGCAAAAGCAGCAAAATCTGAAGAAGCAGCTGCAGAGGCACCAGCAGAAGAAGCAGCTGCAGAGGCACCAGCAGAAGAAGCAGCTGCAGAGGCACCAGCAGAAGAAGCGTCGGGAGACAATAAAGAGGCAGCCGCCACTTGAAGAAAATAGATATGTTTTAATCCATATCTCATCCATGCTTATGATATTTTTAGGCTAACTGATCTTACTTATAGAAATATAATAAAGGTAAATTATTGATAGACGGGTCTAAATTAATATGTGTTGGCGCTTTGGCTGGAGCTTTCGGAGTAAAGGGAGAGGTGAGGCTTAAATCCTTTACTTCGAACCCAAACGATATTGCGAATTATGCTCCATTACAGACAGAAAATGGAGATAAATGCTTCGAGATTGTGGTCACTGGACGGTTGAAAAATGGCCTGGCGGCCCGTCTCTCTGGCATAGTGAATAAGGAACAGGCAGATGACCTAAAGGGCACAAAGCTTTTTGTTCCGCGCGACCGTTTGCCATCGTTGCAAGAGGATGAATTTTACTACAGTGACCTGATTGGAATGATGGTTTATGATACTGGAGGGAAGGAATTGGGAAAAGTTCAGGCTGTCTTAAACCATGGTGCCGGAGACCTTTTGGAGATTCATGGAGTAAATTTGAAAACGAGTATATTGATTCCGTTTACCAAAGAAGCAGTCCCCACAGTGGACATCGCGGCTCGGCGCATTGTAACTGATCCACCAGATGGGCTATTGCCGGGAGCTTAGAATGGTAAAAGAGGCAAAATCGCACGGACTTAAAAGGATAAGTTTATCCGAAAAACCGACATCGCTAATTACCAACAATGAAGTTATAAACAGCTCATGGAAAGCACAAATCATTACTTTATTCCCTGAAGCATTTCCGGGAGTTCTGGGTTTAAGTCTGACCGGAAAAGCTTTGCAACATAGAATTTGGACTTTATCTACTATCAATCTGCGAGATTTTGGCATTGGGAAACATAAAAAAGTTGATGATACTCCAAGTGGTGGTGGTCCCGGACTAGTCATACGGGCAGACGTTCTGGGACCAGCTATAGAAAAAGCATTATCTCACGCAAAAACCTCTACGCCATTGGTATACCTATCGCCTCGTGGAAAAACTTTTAATCAGTCACTAGCACAAAACTGGTCAAAGACTGAAGGCATCATTTTGATATGTGGTAGGTTTGAAGGAATAGATCAACGTGTTATAGATCACTACGGGGTTGAAGAAGTTTCTATGGGTGATTTTGTGATGACAGGTGGTGAGATAGCAGCTCAGGCTATGATCGATACCACGGTTCGATTATTACCAAATGTAATAGGGAATCAAGATAGTCTGATGACTGAAAGTCATAGCAGCGGCCTATTAGAACATGATCAATTTACGCGCCCAGATGATTGGAAAGGGAAAAAAGTACCGAAGATACTTACTTCTGGTCATCACGGCAAAATCGAATCGTGGCGAGCAAATCAATCTAAATCAAATACTAAGAAATACAGGGCTGATATGTGGGAAAAAGCTAACCCAATAAATAGTAAGGGTTAGAACTTATCGGATAAACGTTTATCTAGATTTTACAAAGTGCTTGTATTTTTCATTTGCGGCTACTATACGCTGTCCAACCTGAGTGAGCATTATGTATGTATTCTTGGGAGCAATGAGCTTAATGCTTTCTTCGGCATAAAAGGGCGAATTGTGATGAATTAATAATGGTTGTTTTATCTCTGGCGGACTGACTTAATGTTGGGATCCGAATGAAGACCAAGAGCTCTTAAACACTTCAATTTTGTGGGCAAACCACATATCGACAGGAGATCACAATGGATCTTATCGCTAAACTAGAAGCCGAACAGGTAGAGGCGCTTGGGAAAAAAATTCCAGATTTTAAAGCTGGCGACACAATTCGTGTTGGTTACAAGGTAACCGAAGGAACTAGAACAAGAGTTCAAAATTACGAGGGCGTTTGTATTAGTCGCAAAAACGGCGGTGGAATAGCCGGTTCGTTTACTGTAAGAAAAATTTCATTTGGTGAAGGCGTTGAACGTGTTTTCCCTTTACATTCTACGAACATTGAGAGCATCACTGTTGTAAGACGAGGTAGAGTGCGCAGAGCAAAACTTTATTATTTACGCTCTCGGAGAGGTAAATCCGCAAGAATTGCTGAAGATTCAAATTATAAACCAGCCGATAATCAAGCCTGAGGAGTGCGGCTATGAAAAAAGATATACATCCAGACTATCATTTTATCGATGTAAAGCTTACCGACGGCACGATTGTGAAAATGCGATCTACCTACGGTAAGGATGGAGACACACTTTCGTTAGATATTGATCCCAGCTCGCATCCAGCTTGGACGGGCGGTAATACTCGTTTAATGGATCAAGGCGGACGCGTGTCAAAATTTAAGAAAAAGTACGAAGGTTTGGGATTTTAATTTTATATTCTCAAAAGGCCACCATCAGGTGGCCTTTTCTACGCTGATAGTTTGAGTTAAAAACCCTTATGCTATCAACTAACTTCAAAGATTTACACAATGCTAGCTCCAAAGTTTTGGTATCCAGAAAACAATGAAAAAAGTTTTTCTAGCCTAGCACTTGTCCCTTTCGGGCATATCTATTCACTTCTTTCAAAGTTAAGAATGTCAAAAGCTGTAAAGAAGCAATTTGATATTCCTATTATTTGCATAGGCAATCTAAATGCTGGCGGCACCGGGAAAACTCCAACAACCATATCAGCAGCTGAGTTTTTAAAAGACAGAAAGTACAATGTTCATATAGTTTCCCGTGGATATGGGGGTAATGCCATGGGTCCTCTATCTGTCAATGACAAAGAGCACTCAGCAAATGACGTAGGCGATGAGGCCTTGATGCTATCAGCCTTTGCACCCACATGGGTAGCCACCAAACGGTCAGAGGGAATACAAAGCGCAATTAAAGAAGGTGCTGATATAATTTTGCTAGATGACGGCTTTCAAGATCCAAGTGTTTACAAGGATCTATCTATTTTGACCGTAAATGCAAAAAAGGCCTTCGGAAACAACCGATGCATTCCTGCTGGGCCATTGAGAGAAAAACTAAGCAGTGGCTTGGAGCGGGCAGATGTTTTAATTTCAATCGGGAACGAAACATCTCAGAAAACATTCAAATCCATATATAAAAGCTACATTAATATACCACTAGGAATAGCAAATCTTGAGGTTTTAAATACAGGGTTATCTTTGGAAAATATGAAAGTTTTGGCATTTGCGGGAATTGCCCATCCAGAAAACTTCTTCGATACGCTCCGAGCTCAAGGCGCAGAGATAGTTGACTATCAGGCTCTTGCGGATCACCAGAAACTTTCTTCAATAATTATGAAGCGCTTGATCGTAGGCGCTCGAGCAGAAAATGCTCAACTTATTACCACGGAAAAGGATTATGTGCGATTACCAAAGGAGTTTAGAAGCGAGGTAATGACCTTGCCAGTTAGAATTAAATTAAATGAAACTTTGAGCTGGGAGAAAATTTTCAAACCTATTTTAAGTTGTCAGGGAAAATAACAGAATTATGTTCGCCCAAATTTGGGGACGGCTTATCTAAAACTAATTCACTTTCGCTGAACTTTATTGGGCTACGGATACTGGGTATACCCTCCAAAGTAAGTTTCATTCCACGATGGATGATATGCTCATCTGCAAAAACTTCATCTAATGAGTTAATCGGTCCAGCTGGAATACCATTTTCCTCACACTGTTCTAATAAATGCAACTTTTCCCATTTTCTCGTTTTTTGACTAATAATATCGTCTAGCTCATATCGGTTTTCCACACGCTTGGCATTAGTTTCATATTTAGGATCTGTAGCGTGTTCTGGACATTGAAGAATACTGCAGAGCTTTTGATATTGTTGATCATTTCCTGTCGCAATTATAATATGACCATTGGAACATTCAAAAACTTGATAGGGACTAAGGTTTGGATGAAAATTTCCAATTCTACCGGGAGGGCTTCCGGTAGATAGGTAATTCATGCCCTGATTTGCTAATATGGCCACTGCAGAGTCTAAAAGCGACATATCAATATGCTGACCCCTGCCTGTTTCTTTGCGTTGGTGAAGTGCTGCGAGTATGGCCGTTGAAGCGTATATGCCAG
Source organism: Candidatus Salinivivens marinus (assembly GCF_965655845.1). NCBI lineage: Bacteria > Pseudomonadati > Pseudomonadota > Alphaproteobacteria > Rhodobacterales > Paracoccaceae > Candidatus Salinivivens > Candidatus Salinivivens marinus. The sequence continues at coordinate 186,672 of NZ_CBFHHX010000002.1, read as the reverse complement.
TAAAAATATCTGTTACTGCAACGCCTGTCTTTAAAGGACGCCCACCCGGTTCGCCTGTTATTGACATCAGACCTGACATCCCTTGGATTATATAGTCGTATCCTGCTCTAGTGGCATACGGACCATCCTGACCGAACCCCGTTATTGAGCAATAAATAAGCCCTCTATTAATAGCATTCAGGTTTTCATAGTCTAAACCGTATTTCTTAAGACCCCCTACTTTAAAGTTCTCAATTAAAATATCAGAATTTTTTACCAATTCCTTGATGCGATCTTGACCTTTTGAGGTACTTAAGTCGACAGTTACGCTTTTCTTACCTCGATTGCACCCATGAAAATAAGAAGCTGAAATGTCATTCTCTCGCTCAATAAATGGCGGGCCCCATGCCCGCGTATCATCACCTTTTTCTGACTCAACCTTGATTACATCAGCTCCAAGATCCGCCAGCAACTGACCCGCCCAGGGTCCGGCCAGAATACGAGCTAATTCAACTACTTTTATTCCTTCAAGTGGGGCTGCCATTACTGGGAAATTTTACTTTCTATAATCGACGAGAATTCATCATAACCCATATTTGAAAACTTTTCTCCATTAATTACAAAAGATGGAGTAGATTTGATTTCATCATTTGAAGCGTTTGTCTTGAACCACTCAACAAGCGCGCGTAATTTTTCTGTATCTTTGAGACAAGTATTAATTTTCTGGTCGTTTAGCCCAGCAACTCTCGCCAATTTAGATAGCTCGTTTACAATTGCAGCATCATCACCAGCTCGGGTCCATTTTTCTTGTGACTTATATATAAGATCTGTTAAGCCAAAGAATTTTTCTGGGCCTGCACAACGCGCTATCATAGAAGCCCATAATCCATATTTATCAAAGTAAACCTCCCGGTATGTGAAACGGACTTCACCCGTTTCAATATAGTCTTTTTTTAACCTCGGATAAATTTCGGTATGAAATGTGGCGCAATGCGGACATGTATACGAAGCATATTCCACAATATGTACTTCTGCCTCCTCGCTGCCTAGTGTCATCTCAGCGATAGTCACCTCGGCATTTTCATCAGCAAAAGCTAGTAGTGATGAATAGTTTTTGTGACTTTTTCCAATCGAATTTAAATTTGGCTGTTGTAACCAAAAGATGGCGCCGATCACTAAAAAAAATAATCCTGTAGTTCTTATAAATTTCAATCCCATACTATTGCTTTCTAGATGATTTACTTTCTTCAGATTTTGTTAATACTTTTTCTTCCAAATCTGCAAGAGCTTCTCTCAAGTCTTTGTCTTGCACACTTTCTACCTGTTGACTTGTTTTTACCTTCTTACGAATAATTGACGGATTTGGATCCCAATCCTGTCCCTCACTAGACACACCAAGCTTTGTAAACTCGAAGCCTATTTCGGCGGTCTGTGTAATATTTATTCTTGTTACTGCATTATATCCATATGCGGCATTCACCTTTTCTTTGATTTGAGTTTTCATCATTTCAACCTCTAAAGCGTGAGGGCCTGTCGTTAGTATCGTTAGGGTAGCTCCTAATCCGCCGGACGAAAAACTAATTTTTACTGGATGTGTTTTTTCTGCAAGGCCATTACCTACAAAACTACTCCAATGCGTAAGGAGCCTAGTCTCAGAAAAACCCCTTCCCTCACTAGCTTGAGTTATCCTCCGCTTTAGAAGCTCAGACGTTCTTTTAAATCCACCAGATTTTTTACGCGAGTTTTGCATTTCAACATTCCTGCTTTACATATACCTTAAGCAAAAAAACTCGTTATGACAAAAAATATAAGAAAATGAACTTAAAAGTAAAACCTCCACTACTTTTAAATTGGTATGATACAAATGCTCGAGAAATGCCATGGCGTATAAGTCCCTCAGATAGGATAGCGGGTGTTACCCCCAATCCCTATCATGTATGGTTGTCAGAGATAATGCTTCAACAAACTACTGTTGCTACCGTTAAAAGTTACTTCATTAAATTTATTAGTAAATGGCCAACACTAGAAAAGTTGGCGCAAGCCGATGAAGGTGAAGTTACAGGAGCGTGGGCTGGGTTAGGATATTATGCAAGAGCCCGTAACTTACTTAAGTGTGCCAAAATAATATCTTCTGATTACGGTGGTAAATTCCCAAGCGACTATAAAACGCTCCTCAAACTGCCAGGTATCGGCCCCTACACAGCGGGAGCTATTGCTTCTATCGCCTTCGATAAAAAGGAGGTTGTTGTCGACGGTAACGTAGAAAGAGTAATTTCAAGATTGTTTGATATCAAAATACCTTTGCCAGAGTCTAAGAAGGAGATAACAAAAATTGCCAAAAACTTAACGCCTTCAGTTAGACCAGGCGACTACGCCCAAGCTGTGATGGATTTAGGCGCAACTGTATGTACTCCCATTGCACCTAAATGTTTGGTTTGTCCGCTTCAGCAGCATTGCCTCTCCTACAAAAATGGATCACAAAATTTAGTACCTTTCAAACGCAAGAAGGAGAAAAAGCCAACCAGATATGGATATATGTATATTGTCAAACGAACTGATGACGCCTATCTTTTAGAAAGGCGGCCGGACAAGGGTTTATTGGCCGGCATGCTCGGATGGCCTACTTCCGAATGGTCACAAAACCCCGAAGAGTCTCCCCCAATCGTCTCTGAATGGAAAACTCACAAAACAAAAATACGCCATACTTTTACGCATTTTCATCTTGAAATAACGCTTAAGACTGCTTTCGTTAATCTCAATTGCAAACCCAAAAGAGGTTTTTTTGCACTTGTGGGTGAATTTAATTCTAACGAATTACCAACCGTTTTTAAAAAAGCTTTCGACGTTCATCAAGAGGCATAGAAAAAACTAGACCGCAACCATTTCATCACGAATTTGTTGACGCAACTGGTCAATCAAAACTCTTTTACCATCCCGTTTGAAACACCAATAAGTCCAACCGTTACAACTCGGAGCACCCTCCAGTTTTGCACCTACTTGATGAATGGAACCTACCACACTATCGCCAGCAAGAGTTCCGTCAGCCCTTACTCTTGCTGTAAAACGCCCGTTGTTGGACATGAGCCGTTCTCCCGGTCTTAGCATTCCTCTTTCTAACAGCTGACCAAAAGGTATTCGGGGTTCTGAACGTTTCCCCGCTGAAACCTTCAGAGCTGAGTTATCTAAGGATCTAGTATTTTTAATTCTCTTTTCTGCTACTTTTGCGTAACTTTCCTCACGCTCCAACCCAATAAAATTACGACCCAGCATTTTGCACACTGCACCAGTCGTACCAGTGCCAAAGAAAGGGTCTAGAACAAGGTCACCCACGTTTGTTGTCCCGAGCAAAACACGATAAAGTAAACTTTCAGGTTTTTGGGTTGGGTGAGCCTTTTCACCTTTCTCATTTTTCAAACGTTCGTGACCAGTGCATATGGGCAGCGTCCAGTCACTTCTCATCTGCGTACCCTCATTAAGCGCCTTTAGTGCCTCATAATTGAAAGTATATTTTGACTTGTTAGATTTAGATGCCCAAATTAAGGTTTCATGAGCATTTGTAAAACGCATACCCCGAAAATTAGGCATTGGATTGGACTTTCGCCACACAACATCGTTTAAAATCCAAAAGCCTTGATTTTGAACAGCGGACCCAACTCTAAAAATATTGTGATAAGAACCAATTACCCAAATAGCTCCATCCTTTTTTAAAATTCTCCTGGCAGCTGACAACCAAGCATTCGTAAAGTCATCATAAGCTCTAAAACTATCAAATTGATCCCAATGGTCGTTTACTGCATCAACACGCGAATTATCTGGTCTATGTAAATCGCCTTTAAGCTGAAGGTTATATGGTGGATCTGCAAAAATTAAATCTACTGAACATTCTGGAAGAGAATTCATTAATTCTACGCAATCTCCAACCAAAATCCGATCAGTTGGAAGGCTACTCGCCATCCGCTGCAAAGGTTTACTCATTTTACTGCCTCATTAACCGGCGCTTATGCGCTCTTTAATTGTCACTAAAATGATTCATCGACACGAATCCGTCAATTCGTTTTTGAATTAAATCTCTGATTGTTTTAACCACACAAGATATTGTGTATCGGCTTAAATGAACGTCTATGATGAGGGGTAATACCATACTTAAGTATTGCATTCATGTGACACTTTGTGGGGTATCCAGAATTCTTGGCCCACTCATAAACAGGAAAGTCTGAATCCAGATCACGCATTAACCTGTCTCTAGTTACTTTTGCAATTATTGAAGCGGCTGCAATTGATGCAACCTTACTGTCTCCCTTGACTATTGCGGTGGCCATACCACTTAATTGTTCCGGAACTTTATTTCCATCAATTAATATGTGGTTTGGTGTCACGTTTAATTTAGAAACAGCATTTACCATTGCCAACAACGAAGCTTGCAAAATATTAAGCTTATCAATTTCTTCCGGTGAGACGTGTGCAATTGCAAAAGTAGAACTATACAGAAGCTCTTCGTATATTTTTTCTCTTTTTTTCAAACTTAATAATTTTGAGTCATTTAAATTTTCTGGAATATTTAGCGGGTCTAATATCACTGCTGCGGCAGTGACAGGACCTGCTAAAGGTCCTCGGCCAACTTCATCAACACCTGCAATTATTGAGTAACCACTGTGGATTAAATCTTTTTCTAATAAGAAATTTGGAGACACGTTTAAAATTCTTTCAACAATCTTATAATCCAATCCTAACTCTAAGAGATAGATTAATAAAAGTTGATTTTACAATCAAATTACTACCCATTATGAACCAAACCTTTACCCTCTAATATGGGAAATATATTTGACAGTCTCGCCACAGAAGTAATAGATTTATTTACCGCGTGCATCGACGATGGTATACTACCAATAAATAGTTTCTATTCTCTTGGGAAGTTCCAAAAATGCCAAATGACGATTTTCATGCTTGGTCCTATTTTAATCCCGTGAATATAAAATTTAATGTGTCCGCCAGCACTGAATTAGCAACTGAATTAAGAGGCCATCGATATGCCGTTGTAACATATGATGAACCATATTTTGCCAAAATTCGTAAGGAATTAGAGGATTTGGTAGGGCCTGCTGAATGTACAATTAATGATGTGCAGCCTAATCCTGATTGCCAAATACTGCATGATCAATGTGAACGGCTAAACTCTAAGGTGACTAATATAGAAATAATTGTGGCACTAGGCGGTGGTTCAGTAATCGATACAGCTAAAGTGCTTTCCGCTTCAACTCTTGGATTCAGCAATGTTTTAGACTTTGTTACCAATGAAAAAAAAGAACTAAATCTGCCTCCTATTCCAATTATTGCTGTTCCCACTACGGCTGGAACTGGCAGCGAAGTTACATGCTGGGCGACAATATGGGACGAAACAGAGCAAAAGAAATATTCACTAGCTCATCCTGATCTATACCCAAAATATGCTATTATAGATCCATCCCTCATGGTAAATAAACCAGTTGATCTAACAATGGCGACCGGACTTGACGCTCTGTCACACGCGTTAGAGAGTATTTGGAATTGCAACGCTAATCCAGTTTCGGCACGTTACGCTATATTTGCAGCAAAAACCATTATACGCGATTTACCAGAATTGCTTTCGATGCCAAAAAATCTAGCTCTCAGAGAAAATCTCGCTGAAGCCGCATTAATGTCGGGATTGGCATTTTCAAACACAAAGACAGCGATTGCCCATAATTTGAGCTACCCCATTACTCTAAAGTATGGCGTGACACATGGAATTGCATGTTCATTCACACTTCCAACAATTCTAAGGTCAGTTGCTAAAATTGGTGGATTTCGAAGAGAAGCTTTGCAAGAGATCTTTGGCACAAACCTGTTGAAGGGAGCTGATATGTTAACTTCAACCTTAAGTGCTATGCAAGTAAAGATGCGCTTCAGGGATTATGGAGCAAACCAAGAAGAGACTACCAATATTATAGATGCAGCTTTCTTAGGTCAGCGGGGTAAAAACTTTATAGGTAGTAAAGAAGATTTTTTAGTTTCGGCACGAGCGGGCAACTTAGTTTGATGGCCGATTAAAAAATATTTTTTAACTACATACTTGTTGGCGACCCCGGCAGGATTCGAACCTGCAACCTGCCCCTTAGGAGGGGGCTGCTCTATCCAGTTGAGCCACGGGGCCTTTGGTAAGGTATAAATACAAGAAGCTTCGGTCACAATAGCAGTTAGGTTTGTGCTTCGTTCCAAGGATTATAGGATTCTGGTAAATTTAGCAGAGTTTGTCTATCTAAATAATCCCACAATAAATAATTAGATCCTCATTTTACTTTGACTTGTAATGTTTGATCTGTTTGATCTACAACTAAACTATAAAGACAATCTCACAAATAAAAGGACAAGATTTGGCATCAACGAGCAAGCGCCCACTTACGCTAAGGGATGTTTCAGAAGCTTCAGGTGTTTCAGAAATGACCGTTAGTCGAGTATTAAGAGGAAGAGGCGACGTTTCTCAAACTACGCGAGATCGAGTTCTACAAGCTGCAAAGGATTTGGGTTACGTACCAAATAAAATAGCCGGAGCACTGGCAAGCCAGCGTGTAAATCTGGTAGCCGTAATTATTCCAAGTATGTCAAATATGGTATTTCCCGAAGTTATGATGGGAATAAACTCTGTTTTGGAAAATACCGATCTACAACCTGTAGTGGGAATTACAGATTATATTCCTGAAAAGGAAGAAACAGTCCTATATCAAATGTTATCATGGAGACCCGCGGGAATAATTATTGCTGGGTTGGAACACTCGGAGACATCACGTTTGATGCTTAAGAACTCAGGAATACCCGTTGTTGAAATTATGGATGTTGACGGTGATCCTATCGATGGAATGGTTGGGATATCACACCGGCGAGCGGGTAGATTAATGGCTCAGGAAATAATTACATCCGGATACAAAAAAATCGGTTTTTTGGGTACAAAGATGCCACTAGACCATAGAGCACAAAAGCGCTTCGAAGGTTTATCCGATGCACTCAAGGCTAATAACATGGAAATAGTTGGAACAGAGTTTTATTCGGGGGGTTCCGCTCTTGCAAAAGGTCGAGATCTAACTGAGTTAATCTTGAACAAACATAGTGATTTAGACTTTATTTATTACTCAAATGACATGATTGGCGCAGGGGGGTTACTTCATTTACTAGATTGTGGGAAAAATATTCCGGAAGAAATAGGTTTGGCAGGTTTTAATGGTGTAGAATTATTGGACGGATTACCTATGAAGCTCGCTACAATGGATGCATGTCGTTATGAAATTGGGCAAAAAGCTGCTGAAATTATTGCGGCAAGACTTTCCGAGACTGCTACTGCTGAGGGCCAAATAATTGAGTTAGAACCAAATTTTAATCGTGGCGAAACAATACGCAGGAACAAAAATTGAATATCAGAAATTTATTTTCTGAAACTAAATTATATTTATTAAGCTTGAAGGCGGGAAATTTCTTCTTTGATTTTTAATTTCCGCTTCTTCATCTCCGTAACATGTAGATCATCAGTAGCTAAGCCTCTTTGGGCCTCTTCTATTTCTTCTGAAAGTTCTTGATGTTTTTTACGAAGGGTGAGGACATGGGAAGAAACTGTCATCTATTATCTCCTGTAAAAACTTACCTCTTAAGTTGAGCATATAAATGTCTTCATGTCACCTCCGAACTTTCTTTAAACTAATATTTTTAAAGATTTCTTGCATTAAGTTAATTATTTTTGATCCAAGAAGTTAATTCCCCTCGGCCACGCAGAATATCTTCGACCTTATTGGTATAATCATTGCAATCGGCAAGATGCTTGCCACCCTTGTGCAAACATAAGGGCGATTCTAACCGCAAAGCTGCTTTACCAGATTTTCTCATGTGAATTATTATGAGCTCAGCATCTCTACCTGCCCTCGGCACAATAGGTGTCAAAACGAAGCTTCCAAAACGAGCGTTTAATAAAGGGAACAGTTTATCAAATCGGTCAACCCGATATATTAAATGAGCCCAACCTTTTTGCTTCAGCCGCTGAGCCATCACCAATACCCAATCTGCTAACGGGGTATTTATTATTCGCGAAGTATCGCGCCCTTCGTTAAGTGATGCAGTTGAGGATAGTCCATCAAAATAGGGAGGATTTGCAATAATATGGTCAAATTGCATCTGCCTCAAAGATTCAGGCAAATTAGCAATATTTGTATTTATTATATTTAAATCCAGGGAATTTAATTTTGAATTCTCACTCGCCAAAGCGGCATAGTCACTTTGGATTTCAATCCCATAGATATTCAATCCAGAAATCCGCTGGGAAAGACACAAACTTGCGACCCCTACTCCACAACCAAGATCAAGTATATCTTCGCCTTCATAGGCATTTACAGATGCTGCTAGCAAGACAGGGTCAACACCAGCACGATAACCTCGCAAAGGTTGCTTAATTTTAAGCCTGCCCCCTAAAAACTCATCGATAGAAAAATCATTTACCATTAGAAAAATCTGCATCTACACCATTCGAAATAAGGGCATCCAGCGCCGCGTCAAATTCTTGATCAACTACCAGAAGTCGGCGTGGAAGAACTCCATATAAATTGCTTATATTTACGTCCGCTTCAAAGCTAGTTATACCAACGCTGTCTAATACTGTCTTGGCATAAAGTATGACGGTCGGATCCTGTGTTCGCAGTAGCTCTTTCATTGGACAATAGTAGAAATAAAATTAAGTTATGTCGAGTTTACACTGAGGATAAAATGGCGTCAGACCAAAACAATCAAAAGCCGCACGATTTGCTTTCTGAACTTCTAAAGAAAGAGCTAGATGCAGTAGATAAATTAATTCATGAGCGGATGATATCTGAGTATGCACCTCGAATACCGGAGATAGCATCACACTTGATAAACGCAGGCGGTAAAAAGTTAAGACCGTTATTGACCTTAGCATCAGCAAAAATGTGTGGATATGAAGGGCAATATCATATTCACTTAGCTTCAATTGTAGAATTTATTCACACTGCAACTCTTCTTCACGATGACGTCGTAGACGAAAGTAAAAAACGCCGGGGCAAACCTTCCGCTAATCTTTTATGGGATAATAAATCTTCTGTTCTAGTCGGGGATTACTTGTTCTCTAGATCCTTTCAACTAATGGTTGAGACGGGATCATTGGAGGTTCTAAATATTTTAGCAAATGCATCTGCTACTATAGCAGAAGGTGAGGTTCTGCAGCTAACTGTTTCGCGGGATATTAGTACCGATGAAGGAATTTACTTAAAAGTTATACGTGGCAAAACAGCAGCACTGTTTTCTGCCGCCACACAGGTTGGAGCTGTAATTTCTGGGTCTGAGGAACCAATAATCAATGCTCTTTATAAGTACGGGGATGCACTAGGAGTTGCATTTCAAATAGTTGATGATCTTTTAGATGTCGCTGGTGATAGTAAAATAATCGGCAAAAATAATGGCGATGATTTTCGCGAACGCAAGCTAACTCTACCTTTTATTAAAGCCATTTCATCTTGTAATCAAAACGAAAAAGACTTCTGGAAGCGAACCATTGAGAAAGGCGATCAGACATCTGAAGACTTCAATAAAGCACTCGAATTAATGCAAAAATATGAAGCAATAGAAAGAACGAGATTGGATGCCCTAAAATGGGCGAAAACAGCAAAGAATTCTTTGGATGCCGTTCCTGATAATGATATAAAAATAATACTAACAAATTTAGCAGATTACGTTGTAGATCGCGTCAAATAAGTTGACCTTTTTCACACCAGAAAGATGGACAATCTTTTCTAATTTTATCTTTTGCATCCTGCAATAGGTCAAAATTTTCGAACAAGGCAAAACATGTAGCCCCTGAACCAGACATTCTAACCACCTTAGCACCATCGCAAGTAACAAGTTTATCCAGAATGAATCTAATTTCTGGAACTAGATTTATCGCAGAAGAAGTGAGATCATTTCGCATTGAGTTAATCCAATCAAACCATAAATTGAGCTTATCTTCCATGAAAGTATGCGACTTAACTCCAGAGTTGTTTTTCTTTTTGACAGCGTTGAATACCTCGGATGTCGAAAGGGCTTTTCGAGGATTAACTAATAGAATTCCAACGTTTGGAGCAGGAGATAAATTTATAATCTTTTCGCCGACACCCATCATTCGAACAATTCCTTTATGCATACAAACTGGCACGTCAGCACCCAATGAGATTAGTTTGTTTATTGGAGGTTTTGGCTCATCATAAACTTTAGAAATTAGCCGAACTGTTGCAGCAGCATCTGCAGAACCGCCGCCAATACCTGATGCCACTGGAATGTTTTTTTCTAACGTTATCTGAGGAAGTCTTACATTACCGAATATTTCAACCGCTTTGAAAACTAAATTGTGATTGGAACTAGGGAGATCTTTTGCGAAGGGTCCCTCGACAATTAACCCACTTGATCCTCCTGGTGTCATGCGTAAAGTATCACCAACATTTACAAAAGAAACGATACTATCAAGCAAATGGTAGCCATCACTTTTTTGCCCTACAAGGTGCAGTGACAAATTAATTTTTGCTGGAGCAAATTCATTTATCATTAGTGTATAAATCAGATGTTGGCTTTAAACCTTCATTTACAAGAACCCTGTCGAGACCAATCCGTAATTTTTCTCTTATTCTAGTTGCATCCTTTAGCTCAGGATCGAAGGATAATGCCCGTCTCCACTGGAATTTTGCCTCCAGTTGCCTACCCACTGCCCAGTACAAATCACCAAGATGATCCGTAACAATTGGGTCCACAGGCATTAACTCAGCGGCCTTTTCCATATGTGGAATTGCAGTCTCATACTTACCTAATTTAAAAAGGCCCCATGCTAAGCTATCCACTATGTAACCACTTTCCGGCTGTAAGCTGACCGCTTTTTCTATCATTGTCATTGCTTCATCAAGCTTTTCACCTCTATCAATTAAAGAGTACCCTAAATAGTTTAGGACATTTGCCTGATCTGGATTAATAGTGAGAGCGTTCCTAAAATCCGCTTCTGCTTTATCCCATTCCTGCAATCTTTCATGTGTTATACCTCGAGCATACAAAACGAGCCAGGAAACATTATTATTTTCTCTATATATATCAACGGCTCTGTCATATGCTATTTTTGCTTCGCTATAGCGTTCTTCCCGTCGCAGAAAGTCGCCCAAAGAATTATGAACAATGCCACTATCTGAAAACTCTCTAGATAAATAATATAAAACCTCAAGAGCAGCTTCAGTCTTTCCTCCATCACGAAGTGCGCCAACACGACCCAACTCCGAACTTAAAAAATAAGAGCTTGATAGAGAAATTTTTGCATACTCTGCTACTGCCATATCATATTGTCCCATTTGCTCCAACAAATCAGCAGCTAACAATATAGCCTTCTGACTATTCTCGTTGAGGTACTGGGCGAGGCGAACATATAAAAGTGCAGTATTTGGATCTGCATCGTCTTTAAGAATGTCAGCGATTGCATAAAAGGCGTATGCAATACCTGCTTCAAGTGACAGACTTTCTTCAATAGCATAAGCATTTGGATGATCTTCAACTTGCATACGCAAATTTGCTGCGTCAGAATTTACCCCATCACCAAAAATCTTCGAAAAGTACTCAGTAGCTTCCTCTTTATTATCCAGTTTTAAGAGCAGTTGGACTTTCAATGCTCGCGTATCGATAGAGATTCGGTTTGAGTTTTTTTCTAAGTTCTCAATAGTATTTAATGCACTTTCATATCGTCCATAGGCAGCCAGCATTGATGCTTTCTGCATTTGAGAAAACTGAGCAAGCGAGGAACCTTTACCTATCTCATCAAAAATAGTTTCTGCATCTTCAAAATTGCCCTGATCAGCAAAAGCCCACCCGGTTACTATTTTGTCCAATAGCGGATTTATCCCTTGCTCATTCTCAATCTGTTGTTTTGCATTATCAAAATCCCGATTACGTAATTGGATTGCGATCTTTACCATGTTTGATAGTTGGGTTTGAACGCCTAGTAAGTCTAAGTTATCTGAGGAAATCTTTGCTGCACCAATATCCCCTAGTGACACTTGTACACTAATTAGACCATTTAATAGCTCCGGGTTTTCAATGTCATCTTCAATAGCTCTCGATAAATATGTTGAAGCTGCATCGAAGTCTTTTGTAGAAAGTGCATGGCGCCCTGCTAAATATCCTCCAAAACTAATTTCTGCTCTAACCATGCCAGCTATACTTAAAATGATAAGTAGGAAAATAGAATGAGGTAAAAATTTCAACATTTTTGCTTTTTAGTTATTTTTTCAAAAATTTTACAGCAGTTTTTACTGAAAATTAGTGAATTTGCATCGTAGGTTATGTACTCACCAGTAAAGCTCGTAGTTTACATGTTGGGGTAATTAGGTCCATCACCCCCTTGGGGAGTCGCCCAAGTAATATTTTCACTGGGATCTTTGATATCGCAGGTTTTACAGTGAACACAATTCTGAAAGTTAACTACAAATCTATTCTCGTTATCTTCTTCTACAACTTCATAAACGCCAGCTGGACAATACCGTTGAGCCGGCTCAGAGTATTTAGGTAAATTAACATTAATTGGAATTGTATTGTCACTTAGCCTAAGATGAGGTGGTTGAGCTTCTTCATGGTTTGTCATGCTGAATGATACATTTGTGAGCCTATCAAAACTAAGGACACCATCGGGCTTTGGATATGAAATTTCTTTATGATCCTTCGCCTTTTCGGTACTCTCTGCATCTGATTTTCCATGCTTTAAAGTTCCAAGCATTGAAAACCGAAAAATAGATTGAAACCACATATCAAAACCACCAATCAATAAACCGGCTAGTGGACCAAACCGACCGTTTAAGGGTGCTACGTTTCGCACCTTTTTTAAGTCCTTACCAATTGGGCCTTTTTTGAGGCTCTCTTCATACTCATGCAAAATATCCCCTGCTCTACCATCACTGATCGCCTTGAAGGCCGCATCTGCTGCATCAATTCCCGAGTGCATAGCATTGTGGTTACCTTTAATTCGCGGAAGGTTCACTAACCCTGCAGAACATCCAAGAAGCGCACCTCCTGGAAAGGCTACTTTTGGGATTGATTGTATACCTCCCTTAGTGACGGCCCTCGCCCCGTAAGCCACCCTTTTTCCGCCTTTGAGCATCTTTGCAATTTTAGGATGATGTTTAAATTTTTGAAATTCCATATAAGGAAATAAATATGGATTCTTATAATTTAAATCTACTATGTAGCCGACGTAGACTTGGTTGTTGTCCAAATGGTAAACAAATGAGCCTCCAGAACTCTTAAACCCAAGTGGCCAGCCAAGTGTATGTGTGACTTCGCCCTCATTATGGTTTTCTGGAAGTACCTCCCATATTTCTTTCATTCCAAGTCCATATTTCGGAGCATCACTATCCGTGTCCAAAGAATATTTTTTTATCAGTTTTTTTGATAATGAGCCCCGAACCCCTTCTGACAAAAACACATATTTACCATGTAATTCCATGCCTGGTTCGTACGCATCGGTTGGCTTGCCGTCCGGCCCCAGGCCAAACTCTCCTGCAACAACACCCATAAGTTCATCATTCTCACCAAAAACCAAATCTGAACATGCCATTCCAGGAAATATTTCAACACCCAATGCCTCTGCCTGCTCCGCCATCCATCTACATACGTTACCCATCGAGACAATGTAATTACCATGATTATTCATTAACGGCGGCATCAGGAAATTTGGAAGTCTGATTTGTCCAGCTTCACCCAGGATATAAAAATTATCTTTATTTACTGACACAGTTATTGGAGCATTTCGCTCCCGCCAATCAGGCATAAGTCTGTCTAAACCAGATGGATCAAGGACTGCCCCTGATAATATATGGGCACCTACTTCCGAACCCTTTTCGAGGACAATCACATTTAAATTTTCATCCAGATGCTTTAACCTAATTGCGGCAGAAAGGCCCGCTGGCCCTGCTCCAACGATAACAACATCACATTCCATCATTTCACGTTCTATGGCCGCCATTTTTAGGTCTCCACTTTAGATTAGACTTCCTACCATTATTTATGGTGCTTATTTATTGGGCGTCAATTGTTGTTATATTTAAAAATAGCTTTTGCGGCATTGTATCTCAAAATATAAGGAAATTATTATTAATTTGGATAATAATATGAAATTTCTTGCCCAGTTACACCATTTGAAGAAGAATTCACATATTATACATTGAGCAAACATGGTTTAGTAAAGTAAGATGTATGAAAACTAATGATTATGAAAGAAAATGTGAATGGAAAAAATACCCATTACACCCAAAGGACATTCAGCCCTAGAGGCTGAGCTTAAACTTTTAAAATCCGAGGAACGTCCTGCCATCATTAGAGCCATTGCGGAAGCAAGGGAACACGGTGATTTATCTGAAAATGCAGAATATCATTCAGCAAGAGAAAAACAGAGCTTTATTGAAGGGCGAATTAAAGAACTCGAAGCTATCCTATCTCTTGTGGACGTGATTGACCCACAATCTTTATCAGGATCAATAAAATTTGGAGCAACCGTTACTGTTGTTGATGAAGATACGGATGAAGAAAAAACTTGGCAAATTGTTGGCGAGCATGAAGCAAACATTGAAAAAGGTCTGTTAAATGTAAAATCACCAATAGCGAGGGCATTGATAGGTAAAGATGCGGGCGATAGCGTAGAAGTTAGAACACCAGGTGGTGAGAAAGCCTATGAAGTTTTAAGTGTCAATTACACTTAACCAAAAAGTTTCTATTATCCAACTTTGAGCACTATCTTTCCAATGTGTGCCGAACTCTCCATTCGTCGATGCGCTTCTGTTGCTTCCTTCAGAGAAAACTCACTATCTATCTCCGGCTCAATATTTCCCGTGCGCAGTAATGGCCAAACCTTCTCTTTTAATTCACTTGCAATCTGTGCTTTTTGGAGATTGGACTGCGGTCTGAGAGTGCTTCCAGTAAATGTAAGTCTTCGCATCATTAACTGGGCAAAATTTACTTCTGCTTTAGCCCCTTGGAGAAATGCTATTTGAACTAATCTTCCATCCTCGTTCAGGCACTTCAAATTTTTAGCAATATATTCACCACCTACCATATCTAAGATTACATCCACTCCACCTATTTTTTTAATTTCCTCAACAAAATCTTTTTCATTATAATTTATCCCAATTTCAGCACCTAATCTTAAACAGGCTGCTAGTTTCTTATCACTTCCAGCAGTAGTAAAAACCCTAGAACCCATCTTATTTGCAAGTTGTATTGCGGTAGTCCCAATACCTGACGACCCTCCGTGAACTAAGAAACGCTCTCCTGCTTTCAATTTTCCACGTAGAAATACGTTTGACCAAACCGTAAAAAAAGTCTCAGGAAGACAAGCAGCTTGTTTCAATGAAAAGCCATCTGGAATTGGTAAACAATGAGCTGCTTGTGTTGTGACATATTCAGCATATCCACCGCCGGGAAGTAGGGCACAAACTGGTTCACCAATACTAAGGCCACTAACAGCATTACCTATCTTAACAATTTCGCCAGCCGCCTCAAGCCCAGGTAAATCTGAAGCATCGCTCGGAGGCTTGTAGAGACCCGCCCGCTGTAACGCATCCGGTCTGTTTACACCTGCATAGCAAACCTTAATTAAAACTTGCCCAGTTGAAGGTTCTGGACAGGTTCTTGATGATAATTTTAATACCTCTGGACCACCCGGCT
This sequence comes from Candidatus Salinivivens marinus, assembly GCF_965655845.1. NCBI lineage: Bacteria > Pseudomonadati > Pseudomonadota > Alphaproteobacteria > Rhodobacterales > Paracoccaceae > Candidatus Salinivivens > Candidatus Salinivivens marinus. The sequence continues at coordinate 170,967 of NZ_CBFHHX010000002.1, read as the reverse complement.
TCGTTATTTCAATTACTTTCATTGATACCCTGACAAATTATCATTTATTGCATAAGCTTAGTGAAAATTACCTGGCTTAGGTGTTTTAGACTCGACAGGAGCCTTGATATTAGAAGCTGTTTTAATAATAAAATCACTAAATGGCTTAAGCGTTGGATTGGCTTTGAGCGTACTCTTTAATTTCTCGAACCTCATTACATCTGCCAAACGTCTATCTAAAAATTCCCAGGTTTTCTCACTTTCAGAAGAATTGTCACCAAGCCAAAATAATACTACTGCGCCATACACAGCGGAGAGTGTAGTTCTTTTGGTGTACCAGTTAATGTCATTAGAGGTATCATCTGCTAGCTTCCATATGATGTCTGCCGTTTCCCAGATTAATTTTAAGCCAGTAATATTATTGGGAGGTAACGCAAACAAAGTGGTGGCACGCCGGACAAGTTCTTTTTCATCAACAAGTTCAAGTCGATTTTTTATTAAACTACCTACTTTATCTCGCAGCCTTGCTTCATCCCACTGTCGCGACCTGTTTTCCTCAAATAGCTTTTGATCACATAACCGGTGGTAATAAATAGCAAGGTCCAGTCCACCACGTGGACAATAAAGACGAGCAATTTGGGGATCCAAACCTGCATCTTCACAACTTGCATTGAAGGTAACATCTCCCCAACCATCAAAGGGAACGTGAAGTTTTGCAGCAGATAAAAGCTTTTCTAATGTTTCTTTCTGTTCTGTCATAACTATCTTTTGTTCTCAATTTTATACTATGGACAAAATTTCAATTTCTTGGTAACCAAACATTTCCTGCGATAAAGCGCAACTCAAAATTGGAAAGGTGGTGACTACCACATGCAGGTAAGTGTAAGAGATAACAACGTAGACCAGGCTCTTCGTGCTTTGAAGAAGAAATTACAGCGAGAAGGTGTATTTCGCGAAATGAAGTTAAAACAACATTTTGAAAAGCCCTCGGAGAAAAAAGCCCGTGAAAAGGCTGAAGCGATAAGACGAGCTCGAAAGCTGGCGCGTAAAAAAGCACAACGTGAAGGAATGCTTTAAATTATTTCACTCAAACCCCCACCACTGATGGGGGTTTTTATTTATCTTAACAACCTCAATATATTTTAGGAACATAGAGTTTGTCGGGCAGCACTCGTCTTTCGTAGTCAGGATTAAAAACCCTATCTGGTAGCTCTATTTTTTCGTGATCAACTTCTGAGTATGGAATTTGACTCAAAATATGCTCAATACAATTTAACCGTTCTCTCTTTTTGTCATTCCCCTCGACTATGTACCAAGGTGCCTCAGGTATATTTGTCCTGGAAAACATTTCTTCTTTGGCTTTTGTGTAATCCTCCCATCTGACCCTACTTTCAAGGTCCATGGGTGAAAGTTTCCACTGTCGCATTGGATCGTGAATTCTCATCATAAAACGTAACTGTTGCTCTTCATCTGAAATTGAAAACCAATATTTAAGGACGATTATTCCAGATCTTACCAACATCCGCTCAAACTCTGGCACATCACGAAAAAACTGTTCCACCTGGTCTTCAGAGGCGAAGCCCATAACACGCTCTACCCCGGCGCGATTATAATATGACCTATCAAACAATACGATCTCACCGCCTGCAGGCAGATGAGGTACATAGCGCTGAAAATACCACTGGGTCATTTCTCGCTCAGTGGGTTTGGGCAAAGCAACAACACGTGCAACGCGTGGATTCAAACGTTGTGTTATCCTTTTTATTACACCGCCCTTCCCCGCGCCATCGCGACCCTCACAAATAATGAGCACTTTTGATCCTGTATTTTCCACCCAATCCTGTAATTTTATTAATTTCATCTGGAGACGTAATAAATTTCCAAAGTAGGTTCTTTTTTCTAATGTGTCTGGACGTTCACCCTTATATATTTTCCAGAACTCATCCGGGAGCATTGGCTCAGAAAACTCAGCCTCAAACATCTCATCGTATGTTTCATTGAGTTCAGCCTCTAACCAATTAAACTTATCCCGCTGATTTTTTTTCATTTTTTAAAACGTCTTATTTTATGTGGTTACTATAACTTAAATTGGCTGCTAAAATCTAAAAGAATGACAGGGAATCAAAATTACAGACTAATGTCACTAAATGCTAGTGGAAATTATTAAGTTTTCCATAATTAATGTCTTTGAAGACTATTTTATCTGAACAGCACGTTACACTGGTAATGCGGTAGTTTTAAATACAGTTCGGAGCGCAAAAGAACTTTGCATTTGTGCAACTCCAGGTAATCTAGTCAATTGTTGCCTGTGGATTCTCGAGTAATCTTCAGTATCTTCTGCAACGACCTTAAGAATATAATCTGCCGAGCCGGCCATCAAATGACACTCTAATACGTCAGGGATTTTAGACACAGCTTTCTCAAACGCGTCAAGAACATCATCAGCTTGTGCGTTAAGCCTTATCTCAACAAAGACGGTGGTTGGAACACCAACTTTTCTAGGATCTAATAATGCTACATAATCTTTGATAAAACCCCTGTCCTCAATCCTTTGGATCCTTCTATGGCATGCTGAAGGAGATAAATTAATTTCGTCTGCAAGTTCTGCATTCGAAATTCTGCCCTTGATTTGAAGCACCTTAAGGATTCGTAAGTCTGTGCTATCCAACTTATGTTTCTCGAATTTCATATCATTAAGTTAACATTTTTTCGAAAATTATTTCAATAAAAACCCATTATAGAGCAATAATTAACACAAAATTTCTTTAAAAGCAACGTATTGTTCTCTTAAGTAAACTAGTGGGATTAGGTGATGAAGGTTGGTTGCCCAAAAGAAATAAAGTCACAAGAATTTAGAGTAGGCCTGACACCAGCTGCGGTAAACGAACTCGTTAGGCGCGGCCATTTTGTAACCATAGAGACGAATGCCGGCCAAGGCGCGGGGTTTGTTGATAGTGATTATGAAAAAGAGGGAGCTGAAATAGTTGGAAGTGCAAAAGAGGTTTTTTATAAAGCAGACATGATCGTTAAGGTTAAAGAACCCCAGGCAATCGAACGTAAAATGCTTAGAAGCGGTCAATTATTATTTACCTATCTTCATCTGGCACCAGACCCTGAACAAACCCATGACCTTATTGACAGTGGATGTACCGCAATCGCCTATGAGACGGTAACGGATTTAAATGGGGGCTTGCCACTCTTGGCGCCAATGTCAGAGGTTGCAGGCCGTCTTGCACCCCAAATGGGAGCTTGGACTTTACAGAAAGCTAATGGTGGTAGAGGTGTTCTTTTGGGAGGAGTTCCTGGAGTAGCGCCTGCAAAAGTTTTAGTTCTTGGTGGCGGTGTGGTGGGCACTAATGCAGCAAGAGTTGCTGCTGGAATGGGTGCCGATGTTACAGTATTAGACAAATCATTATCCCGTCTACGCTATATTGATGACGTCTTCGGTCACCTTTTTAAAAATGGATATGCATCACAAAAGGCAACTGCTGAACTCGCCTCACAAGCAGATTTAATCATTGGTGCCGTTCTGGTTGCAGGTGCAGAGGCTCCAAAATTAATAAGCAAAGAGCAGTTATCTACCCTACAACCTGGCACCGCTTTAGTTGATGTTGCAATTGATCAAGGTGGTTGTTTTGAAACATCTCGCGCCACGACACATGCTGATCCAATTTATGAAATAGATGGCATAATGCATTACTGCGTTGCAAATATGCCGGGAGCAGTTGCACGCACTTCAACTTTAGCTCTCGGGAATGCTACACTTCCTTTTATAATTTCTCTTGCAGATAAAGGCTGGATAAAGGCCTGTTCGGATAACCCACATCTATTTGATGGGCTTAATGTACACGATGGTAAATTAACATACGCTGCAGTCGGTGAAGCCCTCGGAATAGAAACGGTCAAACCTGATCTTAAAGCTTTAAGCATCTTACATTAAGCTGAGTTAACAAATAAACTTAGTGACACTCTTAGCTGGTTAAGCTGGCAAAGTACCTTTTTCTATATACTCTAATATTTCCACAACCTGTTTGGAGGATTGTACAACTGCCAATGCCGCAGCATCTACCTCTTTTAATGCATGCTGATGATCAGGCCCATGCATCACAATAATTGACTTGCCAAGTGCTGCTGCATAACCAGCCTCAAAGGCTGCATTCCACTGCTTATACTTTTCACCAAAACGTACTACAATAACGTCAGCTTCTTCTATAAATCTTCTTGTCCTAATTGCATTGAGCTTCGCTCCTTTATGATCGTGCCAGAATTTCAATTCTTCAGAGCCCATTATTTTGACACCACAATCATCACTAGCTTCATGATCAGTTACGGGAGCCGTAAACATCACATTAAGATTTCGAGCGCCATCTGCTATCTCTTCTCTCCAATTAGTATGAATTTCACCCGCTAAATAAACACCTAGCATTAAATTCTCCTTTTATCTGTTGAAATGAAATTTCAAATTTACCATTCTTTTTAATCAGAAAAATTGTAATCATGTATTAGCTAACGGCGCAAAATACCACCCGTAGAAGATTCTACTCTCTCAATAATACCTTTGCTAATTTCCTCAATCTCAACCTCTGTAAGAGTATTTTCAGTGGGCTGTAGTCTTACAGTTATTGCAACTGACTTCTTTCCATCACCTAAATCACCACCAATAAACTCATCAAAAACTCTAACCTCTTCGATGATATCCTTTTTAGACGCCATTGCTGCAGTTGTTATAACTGACGCTTCTACCTTTGCACCGACAACAAAAGCAAAATCTCGCTCAACTGCCTGCAAGGATCTTGCTCTAAACGGTGGCCGAGTAGTGTTTGAATTTCGAGGTGTAGGAATATTATCAAGCAGAATGGTAAAGCCAACTGTTGGTACTTTTATATCAAAAGAACTTAAAATCTTCGGATGTAGCTCACCAAATATACCTATGGTTTTTTTCGGGCCAAGACAAATACGGCCATGCCGTCCAGGGTGCCAATGGGATTCTGCACCACGTAAAATTTGGAATTTAGATGGAGCTCCAATTAAAGATAAGATATTCTCTATGTGGCACTTAACATCAAAAACGTCTACTTCTCTATCCTGCCCATGCACATCTTTCGAGGCAGTTTGCCCGATCAGTACACCACTAAGGTTATTTTGCTGATTTCCAGGATCACCGCCATTGAATACAGGTCCTAATTCAAATAGCGCCATATTAAAAAAGCCTCGAGCTTGATTTCTTGAAGCAGCTTGTAATAAACCCGGAAATAAATCTGGGCGCATATGGCTCATCTCACTAGAAATTGGATTTTCTAACTGGGTAGAAGCATCACCTCCACCGAATAACTTCGCACTTTTCTCATCGATAAAACTATATGAAACGCACTCATTATATCCCAATCCAGCAGCTGCTCGCCGGGAAGTTTGCTCCCTAAGCTGCGTTGCACTTAATACAGGTTTAGGGACCGCATTAGTAATTCTAGGAAGCGGTATACCCTGTAGCTTTGTAAGAGATACTACCCGCGCTATCTCCTCTACAAGATCAGCTTCACCCTGAATATCTGGCCGCCAACTAGGTACACTTGCAGTATCGCCCTTGATAACGAAGCCTAGGTTTGCCAGAATATTTAGCTGCTTATGTGGTGGAATGGCCATGCCGACTAAAGACTCAATCCTTGCAGTATCTACTTTGTATGCCCTGCCATGATTAGGTATTTCACCTGCCTGGACAACATTGGATGGTTCTCCGCCGCATAATTCAATGATCATTTTTGTGGCCGCCTCAATACCAAAAGCCGTCCACTCTGGATCTATTCCTCTTTCAAAGCGATATCGAGCATCCGAATTTATTTTTAGTTCTCGTCCAGTGTAAGCTGTCCTTATTGGATTAAAATATGCAGCCTCAATGAAAACATTTTCTGTAGTATCAGTACATCCAGAGGCGCTAGCCCCCATTATGCCTGCTAAACTTTCTATTCCTTCGCTATCAGAAATTACTGTCATACCTTTTGACAACACATACTCTTTATCATCCAAAGCGCTAAATTTTTCCCCTCCCAGTGCATCATGCACTCTGATAGAGGTTCCATTCAACTTATCTGCGTCAAAAACGTGTAGCGGTCGATTGGTATCATAAGTAAAAAAATTCGTAATATCTACTAAAGTTGAAATAGGCCGTAACCCAATTGCACGTAATTTATTCTGCAACCATTGTGGTGATTGACCATTTTTTATCCCTCTTATCAATCTACCATAGAAAACCGGCGCATTTACAAGAGTATCAGGTTCAATGGATACAGATATTGGACATTCAAATTTTCCAGGAATGGGTCGTACCTCCATCGGCTTTAAAGTACCCAAACCCCGTGCCGCTAAATCACGGGCAATGCCGCGAACACCCAATGCATCTGGCCTGTTAGGCGTTATTGCTATTTCAACAACGGCGTCTACCTTTTCAGGCTTGTTTTTTAATAGCCAATTACCGTAGGGTTCACCTACATCTCCTGACGCGAGTTCAATAATACCATCGTGCTCGTCTGATAGCTCCATTTCTCTCTCAGAGCACATCATTCCATGACTTTCTATTCCTCGGATTTTACCGACCCCAATCGTTGTATCAATTCCCGGCACGTATACGCCCGGCTTTGCTACGACAACTAGAATACCATCTCTGGCATTCGGTGCACCACAAATTATTTGTGCCTCACCATTATCAGTGTCGACTTTACAAACACGTAATTTATCCGCATCAGGATGTTTCTCGGCTTTGAGAATTTTTCCTATTGTAAAATCGTTTAATTTTTTTATTGGATCACTTACTTCTTCCACCTCTAAGCCAAGGTCAGTCAAAGCATATACAACCTCGTCCAAAGAAGCCGTTGTATCTAGATGCTCTTTCAACCAAGAAAATGTAAATTTCATTATGCCTGTCCGTGATTATTATGGGTAACTATCTCTAAAAGATTATAAAATATTGTTGGATGTTTTATTAACATTACAAGACTTAAATATATTTCCCTACTTAACGACTTAGTCCCGCGTGCAAATTAGGTTGATCCAACGATGCAAAACCATAATGACGCAGCCAACGTAGGTCACTGTCAAAAAATGATCTTAAATCAGGAATCCCATATTTAAGCATTGCGATCCGATCTATTCCCATACCAAATGCAAATCCCTGCCAAATATTGGGGTCAATACCCCCCGCACTCAAGACTTTAGGATGCACCATGCCTGACCCAAGTATTTCCAGCCAGTCATTACCTTCACCTATTTTTAATTGACCGTCATTCCAAGAACATCTGATATCCACCTCAGCTGATGGCTCCGTAAATGGGAAATGAGATGCTCTAAACCTGAGTTCAACATCATCTACTGAGAAAAAGATCTTCACAAATTGCTCAAGCACCCATTTTAGATTTGCCATTGATAGATCTTTATCTATTGCCAAACCCTCAACCTGATGAAACATCGGCGTGTGGGTCTGGTCATAGTCAGCTCGGTATACTCCCCCAGGACATATTACACGAATTGGTGCACCACTTTTTTCCATTGTACGAACCTGCACTGGGCTAGTATGCGTTCTTAAAACGTGAGGCGGCCGCTCATCATCTAACTTCCTTTTCATATAGAAAGTGTCCATTTCGGCTCTTGCCGGATGATGACCAGGGATATTCAGTGCATCAAAATTATACCAATCCGTTTCAATTCTTGGTCCTTCAGCAACCGAAAAGCCCATATCGGCAAAAATTGCAATAACTTCCTCTGTTACCTGGGAAATTGGATGAATAGAGCCATTGTTTTTTGAGCGAGATGGCAAGGTTACATCTAACCACTCGGTTTCAAGGCGTGCGTTTAAAACGGCATCTGCTAAAGCAGTCTTTTTTGCATTAAGTGCTGAGTTAAGTTCATCTTTGAGCGCATTGAGCGTGGGGCCAGCCACTTTCCGCTCTTCAGGTGTCATCTTGCCCAGCTCGCGCATTCGCAAACTGACCTCACCTTTTTTTCCAAGAGCCGCAAGACGAACATCTTCTAGAGAATTTTCATCTTTAGCTTCGGAAATGGCTGTAATATACTTTATACGTAAATCGTCCATTTTTCCTCACTACTCAGGCGACACTGTGCTATCATGTATAGATAGATTGACAAGTTTTTTTGTATCCGATGTAATAAAAAAGCCGCGCTAGCTGCACGGCTTTATCTAAAAATTTTTTCTCAGACTAAGCTACTAAAGCGGCTTTTGCTTGATCTACTATTGTGCTGAACGCTTTTGGCTCATGCACAGCGAGATCCGCGAGCACCTTCCGGTCGACCTCGATACCCGCTTTTGTTAATCCATTTATAAATCTACTATACGAAAGTGCTTCATCATGAGCACGGACAGCAGCATTTATCCTCTGGATCCACAACGCTCTAAAATTTCTCTTTTTGTTATGGCGATCACGGGTCGCGTACTGATTGGCTTTGTCCACCGCTTGCGCAGCTACCTTGAAAGTATTCTTGCGTCGGCCGTAATAGCCTTTAGCCTGCTCAATAATTTTTTTGTGTCGGGCGTGTGTAACTGTACCACCTTTTACTCGAGACATTCTAGCTCTCCTTATCGCGCGTAGGGCATCATGCCCTTAACGATTTTTTCATCAGGGGCACTGAGGGTTGTAGTACCTCGGGCTGTACGAATAAATTTATTTGTCCGCTTAATCATTCCGTGCCGCTTTCCAGCTTGGGCGGTTTTAACCCTGCCGGTGGCAGTCACTTTAAATCGCTTTTTGCAGCTCGATTTAGTCTTCATCTTAGGCATTTGGTTCTCCTTAGGAAAATGTTAACACGAGACTCGGCATGCCATTAGCCGGCCCCGCGTCGCTGACATATCTGCAGTTAGTAGTCTGCGCAAGCCCAATTTTCAATATTTTGGACTTAAATATTAATGAAAGTGCGCATTTAATTGCTTACTGAGGTCGCTATTCTGGATCCATTGAATAGATCATTCTTTCGTTGCATGGAGCGACCCTCAAAATATTTGTAGTGCCTGGTATATTAAATGGGACACCTGCAGTTATTACTATTTGATCGTTTTCCGAAGCATAACCCTCCGATAATGCTCCTCGCACTGCACTGACAACAGCTTCTTTGAAACGTTGCTTCGCTCCAGACATAACAGTATTTGTGCCCCAAGTGAGTGATAATCTTCTTGCTGTTTCTATTTCAGAAGTCATGGCAACAATTGGAACACGCGGCCTTTCCCGAGCGATTAGCAAGGCGGTTGTCCCAGATTGAGTGTAACAACTGATCGCTTTAATATCAGTTGTTTCTGCAATTTCTCGTGCAGCAGACACTATTCCATCTGCAACAGAGTTACGACGTGCATTTCGCGATGCTTCTATAATTTCTCGATACGTTGGGTCACTTTCAACCTCAATCGCAACATTATCCATCGTTTGAACTGCATCTACAGGATAAAGACCAGCTGCAGATTCCGCTGACAACATGATTGCATCAGCACCTTCATATATTGCCGTAGCCACATCTGACACCTCAGCCCGAGTAGGCATTGGACTTTCAATCATACTTTCTAGCATTTGCGTAGCCACTATCACTGGCTTGGCTGCTGCCCGGCACGCACGAACTAATCTTTTTTGAACTGGTGGCACGTTCTGAACCGGCAATTCAACTCCCAGGTCGCCACGTGCAACCATAATACCATCAGAGCTCTTCAGAATATCATCAAATTTCGCAAGTGCGGCTGGTTTTTCGATCTTCGATAAAACAGCTGCCCGTCCTTTTGCTAATTCACGCGCCTCCATAACGTCTTCAGGCCGTTGCACGAAGGACAGAGCCAGCCAATCAATACCTAATCCACAAGCAAACTCTAAATCTGTTCTATCTTTCTCAGATAAAGCAGCTAGAGGAAGAATGACATCTGGAACATTCACTCCTTTTCTATCAGAAATAACACCACCAGCCCTTACAATGCAGTCTGCGGAGTCTTTACTAAATGCCGTAACTTCGAGTTTAATTTTTCCGTCGTTTACCAATAAGATTGATCCAGTCGTAAGAGCAGCAAAAATTTCAGGATGCGGTAGACTAACTCTTTTAGAAGTTCCCAAATCCGTTTTCAGATCAAGACGGAACTCTTGCCCCTCAACAAGGGTTTCGGAGTCATTTTTAAACTCCCCAACCCGTAGTTTTGGCCCCTGCAGATCAACAAGTATCCCTATTGGACTATTTAATTCTTCCTCAATCTCTCTGATAGTATTGTGACGTTGTGCGATATCATCATGAGAACCATGGCTCATATTTAACCGGAAGACGTCAGCTCCAGCAAGATGAAGAGCCTTAATAGTTTCGTAATCGTCCGAAGCTGGACCAAGGGTTGCAACGATTTTTACATTGCGATGACGTCTCATCAGCTTTCCTTTATATCATGAAAACCACTGGTTATATGTTAGCGGTAACATAGCGCCTGTATGAACTATTTTAATATTCAGTGCAACATTGATCTATGTATCGAGAAATTGTAAAAAAATATTAACACTCGCAAAAAATAAGCTCAGAATATTAAAAAACTAAAGTACCGCTCTAATAGGTTATTTATGGTTTCTTCAAATCTTTGTATATAGAGAAATTAACTACAGTAATTATAATTAAGTATAAAAGATAATATTGAAACTATCTAACGAGCCGGAGAGAATAATGGACGACCAAACAAAACTTGAAATAGAAGCTGCTGCATTCCGCTCATTAAAAGATCATCTTATGGAGAAACGTACTGATGTTCAAAACATCGATTTGATGAATTTGGCGGGTTTTTGTAGAAACTGTCTCGCCAGATGGTACCAAGAAGCAGCCAACGAGCGCGGAGTATCTATGGATAAAGAGCAAGCTCGGGAACTTTTCTACGGGATGACGATGGAAGAATGGAAGACTAATTATCAAACCGAGCCAGAACAGAAAATATAAACCTACTGTAAAAATCAAAAGTAGATTTCTACTAGAAGTCATTCGGGCTTAATAAGTTACACCTTTGCCTTTATTATTTGTAAAAAGGGTAAAAACGCCGACATATCCGGTCCATGCTCCATACCCGTGAGTGCTTTTCGTAGAGGCATAAACAAATTTTTACCTTTTCTACCCGTTGCTTCTTTTACTGCTGTAGTCCATTTACCCCATGTCTCTGATGTAAATGGTTGTGCAGGCAACAAAATCAAAGCTTGCATAACGAATTCTTTATCTTCGTCGTCAATTAAAGGTTCAGCACCCTCTGCACAAATTGTCCACCATGCGGCAAGATCCGAACGCACCTTTATATTTTCATGTATAACATTCCAAAAAGATTCTGCTAAATTAGAGGGCACGCCGGCACTCATTAAATCATTTTTTACTTCTTCAAAGGGCAGGTTTTGAATATAGCGTTGTGTTAGAGGTTTAAGATCATTTAGATCGAACTTTGTGGGTGCGGAGCCAAAGTTTGATAAATCGAAACCTGCAGCTACTTCCTCAAAACTAGAATAGAGTTCTACCGGCTGGCTCGACCCCAGCCTAGCAATCAGAGATATTATTGAAAATGGCTCTAATCCAGAGGCACGTAAATCTTTCAGTGCCATGGTACCAAACCTTTTCGACAAAGATTCTCCCTGTGATCCGATAAGCAGAGAGTGGTGCGCAAAGCTTGGAGGCGGCACTCCTAGTGCTTTCATTATTTGGATCTGAGTGGCCGTATTGGTAACATGGTCAGCACCACGCACAATGTCTGTAACTCCCATTTCTATATCGTCTACAACCGAAGCTAAAGTATATAAAAACTGGCCATCACCCCGAATGAGAACTGGGTCAGAGACTGATGCAGCATCTATTGACATATTTCCAAGTATACCATCAGTCCATGTTACTCTTTCGTGATCTAAAAGAAATCGCCAATGACCTGATCCACGCTCAGCTTTGATTGAAAGTTTTTCATCTGCACTCTGATTTAAAGCAGCCCTATCGTAAACAGGTGGTTTCCCCATATTCAGTAGCTTTTTTCTCTTCAAATCTAGTTCAGTAGGGGTTTCAAAACACTCGTAAAATCTGCCCATCTCCCTTAATTCTTCGGCCGTGCTGACATACCTTTCCAATCTTTTTGATTGATATTCAATTCTATCCCAATTTAACCCAAGCCACTCCAAGTCAAACAAAATTGAATCGATGAACTTCTGTTTAGATCTTTCTGCATCAGTATCATCTATTCGTAAAATAAACTCTCCCCGAGACTTTCTGGCTATTAAAAAATTCATTAATGCCGCACGCAAGTTTCCTATGTGCAAATATCCAGTGGGAGATGGTGCAAAACGTGTCGTTGTCATTTGGAGTCTCCTAATGCGCCTCGTTTTTCATATGGAATAAAAATTGTCCAGCTTTCAAATCACATACTCATGAAAATTTTGTGGCCTACAATAAATACTGTTGGAAAAACTAATCCAGATACGATGAAAATGGGATATATTTCACGTTTTCCCCGGGCATCACAGACAATTCATGCTCTGGTAGATCTACAAAACCTTCTGCCCACGAAAGACCACTTATTCGTCCAGATCCTTCCGATTTAAAAATATCTACTTTGCCATTTCGAATTCTTGCTCGAAGGAATTCGCGGCGACCAGCCTTCTTTGATTTTGAAAAGTTAGCCGGCAATTCAAACGATAATGGCTCCAACCAATTACTACCTGAAAAAACATTAAGTGCTGGCTTTGCAAAAACCATGGCACATGTTCCTGCTGCAACTGGATTACCAGGCAACCCAAAAACTGGCTTACCATTGTATACTGCTAATATCAGTGGGCGCCCTGGTTTAACCGCAATACGCCAGACCGCAAGGCTATCATTTTTTGTTAGTATAGCAGACATGTGATCTTCCTGACCAGCTGATGCACCGCCTGAAGTTATTATAACATCTACCTGTCCACTGGCCTTTGCTAATTCAGTCTCAATATGTTTTCTATTATCCCTAAGAATACCAAAGTCGATTACATCAAAGCCCCATTCGTCCAAGAGTGAATATAACAGCGGACGATTAGCATCAAATACTTGCCCGGCAGAGGGGTCAACATCTGAATTGATGACTTCATCACCAGTCGAAAATATTCCAACCTTGAGCCTTGAGTATACAGTTATCGACGAAACACCAGTGGAAGCCATCAATGCAATATCACCTGGTGTAATTCTTCTTCCTTTGGGGAGTATTAATGTATTTTCTTCAACATCTTCACCTAGATCCCGAGTATTTGATCCAGCTTTAATTGGGCCATAAAAACTTACTTTACTGTTTTCGGAAACAGTGTCTTCTTGTAAAATAACCGTATCAGCTCCAATGGGCATTTTGGCACCAGTATATATTGGCAGAGCATCCCCTTCTGTAATTTCTCCAGAATATGGATGCCCAGCGGCAGCTCTACCAGGCAAAATTGTAAGGCTTATTAGGCCACTTTTTTTCAAATCTTTTGAATTAATGGCGTAACCATCCACAGCCGAATTTGCATGAGGAGGACTGCTAAAACCAGCATGAATATTTGCAGCCAAGACCCTCCCTATGGCATCTTTTGCAGACAGTTTCTCGGTTTCAACCAGACACTTTGAAACCGATTTTAAACGCTCTAGGGCATCATCGACGAGGGTCCACTTTGTTCCTTGAGGCAATACAAAGCAATCGTTTTTTAAAGGAGGTGGTTTCTTCATTGGCCAACCCCGATTCCTTGACCAAAAATCCAACCTTCTTCACTTATTTTCTCAGAATATTTACTTAGGTCTAAATATGATTGAAACCAAGGGGCTCCAGCAGAACTTAATAATAAATCCGCCATTAATTGCACTTGGCTGGCGTCCTTTATGTTATATTGTTGATCAGGATACAAATCGATTAATTTTTTTTGCGCATGACTGTCAAAGAACATACTTGGATAAATCTCACAGACAACAATTTTATTATTAGCTAGGAATGCTTTTGCGTCGAATGGCCAGAAAGCTATGTCCTCACCAAACTCTAATGCTAAACGATATAAATATGGCACACCTAGAAAGGTCTGAGAGCCTACGGCACCAGTCGTGTAAAGCTTCCAGACTGGTTGTGCGGCAGTAAATTGCTCACATATACGGAATTGTGGCAAATTATGTTCTTTACACTCCGTTCCTTTAGCTGGCAGATTTGGTAGCTTTAGATTGGCAGGACACCCCCAGAATGGGCCAATGCCGCTAAATAGGGAATTTATTTTGTCTGCTACTAAAAATCTATTGTTCACGTTATTCGCATCGTCTCTAACTTCATCAAGGAACCATTTCCACAGAACCTTTATATTCCGCTCCCCTACCAAACTTGACAAAAAACCTGTCGGAAAACCAAATGAGAAGTCAAAGCCAACTAATTGGCGCTTACCTTTTGCAACATTTTTTTGGAGTTCCCCCGTCAAATATTCGTATGCAGAAAATCGAGTCCTAAAATATTTTGGATGGTGTTTGGTTTCAATCGTATCTTTTTGGGCAATAAAAATAGAATCTGCAGACGGCTTCTTGGGGCTTGGTCGCGATCTTGCTGACCAATCTATAGCAAATACGTGATCAAACATTTAAATCTAAAAAGCCTGATATGAAATCAGCTATTTCAGAAGTATTATTCAAGTCAAATACAGGTATTTTTAAATTGGTCAGGGATGTATCCGCCGCAACTGCAACGATCGACTCGTCCTCTCTGGCTATAGCACTGGTCCCAGTCTCTGCTCTAAATGCCTCTATTTTAGGATGCCGGTCTCTTTTAAAACCCTCGATGATAACCAAATCAACTTTCTCAACTTTTTTTAATATTTCGGACAATTCTGGTTCATCTTCATCTCTCAATTCGTGCATTATTGCCCATCTATTTTTGGAAACGAGAAGCACTTCTTTAGCTCCAGCAGCCCTATGGCGATAACTGTCCCGACCAGGATGATCAACATCAAAAGTGTGATGTGCATGCTTTACAGTTGAAACACTCAGCCCTCGAGATATAAATTCACTAACCAGCCGTTCAACAAGTCCTGTTTTTCCAGAGTTTTTCCAACCCGTTACCCCAAATACTTTCATTTTTTTGTCCCTAAAAGTCGCTCTGCCCTTAATAAATCATCAGGCGAATTTACATTGAAGAATGGATCGAATAAACCTTGATCAAATTCAACACATCTACCACCGTGTTGATCAACCCAAAAGACAATTTTTCGCAATCCATCCACAAGAGCATCCTCTAAATTGTCAGCAAGTGATACCGGCCAAATGCCAAAAGTGGGGTGTCGACGAACTTTTCCTTTTTCATCTCGTGTAAAAGCTAAAGCTAAAGGATATTTCATATCATCAGTAGCATTTATTAACTTTTCAACCAAATCTTCCGGAAAGAACGGCGTATCGGCTGCAACTGAAATTAAACAATCAGCATTTAAATTCTGAGCCCATCGCAACCCAGACAAAATTCCGGCTAATGGTCCCAAAAAGCCTGGTAAAGTATCCGAAACAATAGGCAGCCCGTAACCTAAAAACTGCGAGTTATCGCCATTGACATTGAGCACAATTTTAGAAGTCTGCGGCTGTAATCGTTGGATCACGTGGTCTAGCATCGGCAATCCGTCAAGCTTTAACAATGACTTGTGACCTCCACCCATTCGACGGGCCAGACCTCCCGCTAAAATGACTGACGGCGGCCTATTTGTCATCAGCGTTCTCGCCGTCAACATCCCAAATAAGGCGATCAGATCCGGACAGACATGTAAATCTTTGACCTCTCATGCGACCAATAAGCGTCAAATTAACTTTAACTGCAATTTCTGCACCCCATGCTGTAAAGCCTGACCTTGATACCAAGATTGGTATTCCCATTTGAGCAGTTTTAATAACCATCTCAGATGTCAATCTCCCAGTGGTGTACAGAATCTTATCACTACCACTTACATTATGGGAATCCATCCATCCCGCGATTTTATCAACAGCGTTGTGCCTACCAACATCTTCCATGTAGACCAATGCCTTATTTTCCTTGCACAGAACCGTTCCATGTATTGCGCCAGCTGCCAGGTATAGTGAAGGTGTCCTATTTATTTTGTTGGATAAGTCATAAAGCCAAGAAATCCGCAGCTGGCTTGTGGGAAGCTTTAAGCCCTCCAAACCCTCCATCATATCTCCAAAAACTGTACCTACAGCGCAACCGCTTGTTCTCGTTTTTTTCTTTAGCTTTTCTTCGAAGCTAGTTTCACTTTCAGTTCTTACGACAACCACGGCCAAGTCGTCATCATAATCGACAGATATAACCGGATTCAAGCTATCAAGCATCCCTTGATTCTTAAGGAATCCAACTGCTAAATACTCAGGATAATCACCAATTGTCATTGCTGTTACGATTTCTTGACTATTTAAATAAATCGTAAGAGGCTTTTCCTCAATAACCTGACTTATAAAGGAATTACCCTCATGGTCTAAGCCTTCAACGGTTTTAGTCAATTCCACTCCATCTGGATTTGGAGCTATTATATACTCGTCAAGTAATTCTTTTTTTATCAAACCAAATTATCCAGTTGATCAAAACAATATTTATTAAACTCGTTTACAATATTATTCGATTGTGAACTCTATATCTTAGAACTCATAGTAAAATCGAAACTAGGTATTTTCACTTAGCAAAACGACCTGTTGGCCCAAAGCTATAAACGACACTGCTAATGCATTCACGTCCCAAAACCCAGGAAGGTTAAATATTTATCCATTAACTAAAGCTATAAATATTAGTGCCAAAATGCATACAATAACTGTTTTAGTCGTCCAGTTTATAAAGCCAGCAAATGTTTTTTCCTGAACTTCTGTGTCCATTGACCCATGTTTGTGTTCTGTAGTCATTTTAAATTCCTTCACTCTCGAATTTTGTTTAACTAACTTTAAAATCGTTGTCACCCACGAAGTTAGATAAAAATTGCCGCACTTTATCATAAAGTTTGATATCTAAAGGCACCGTTTTTATCCAAAACTCTAGATACTGTACCGTCTGAGTAAAGGTAATTAACATGTGCAACCGCCTCTACTAAAGCCAAACCATACTCTGACTTTTGGATACTTTTTCCAAACAGAATACTGAAACACTCTTCGGCAGTGTGAGGCTTTTCTAAAAAATTTATCAGACGATTAAGAGCAAGTTCATGATTTTCTACCATTTGCTTCAATCGGAATTTTAAACCAGTAAATGGTAACTTATGACCGGGTAAAGTAAGATGCTTATCTGAGGCAAAAGCAGATAGTTTATGACAAGTATCAATCCATTCTTTTACGGGGTTAGCGTTTGGCTCCGTGGCATATACTCCCAAATTCGGACTGATAGAAGAAATAATTTGGTCCCCAGCAATCACAATATCATCTACATTGGACCAAAGCGTTGCATGTTCAGGCGCATGGCCATTTCCAACCCTTACTTTCCAAATACGATTTCCAATCTCAATTTCTTCATTATTTACAATTCGCCGAAAACCAAGCGGAAGGGCAGATACAGCATCAGCAAAATTGAAGGGCTTTCCACTCTTCCGCTCCTCCATAATATCCGAGCGCATTCCCGCCTGCGTCCAGAACTCTATCGTTTCTGGAGGCGGCACCTTTTGCTCATCTAACCGCAGCATACGGGCTGTAAGCCAAGCCGTGCGGGTCATCCATAAAGAAACCTTATATTCTTTTTGAAACCAACCGGCCAACCCTACATGATCCGGATGGTGATGAGTAACAATTAATCTTTGGATTTTCTTTCCAGCCATCGGCCCAGAAAAAATTTTTTGCCACATTTCTCTCGTTTTGTTAGTCGAAAGGCCTGTGTCGACTACAGTCCATCCATTATTGTCTTCAAGCACATACACATTTACATGATCTAAAGGCTTAGGTAATGGCACACGAAACCAGAAAATTCCGTCAGCGACTTTTAAAGGTTCAGCAAACTCAGGCGGTGCTTCCCAGGGGTGGTTTATCGTCACCTCAGGACCCAACTAATTCATCTACAGAGAAATTATAAATTTCGTTAGGATCGCTTCTTGCAGCAACAAGAAAAGAAATTGCCTCTGGTAATATTCTTCTGATATAAAAATTGGCCAACTTAGTCCTAGGACCATTATCGCCTTCAACTACTGCAGCTTTTAAATGATAAAAACCACCTAAAACCCTAGCAAATCCCATAAGAAATGGCATCGCGCCTCCAAAACGATCCGACACTTCTTTCTTTGAAATTAAATATTCAACAGTTTCACGAAGCGTTTCATTCGCCAACCCCAAAAGTCCGGATAAGTCTTTTTTCACGCCCGATAGATTATCAATATATTCTTTAATTTGGTTAATAATCTCATATGCGGTTTCACCATTATCCATCATTTTCCTGCCAACCAGATCCATAGCCTGAATCCCATTTGTTCCTTCGTAAATGGCGGTAACCCTCACATCACGACTAAATTGCGCAGCACCCGTTTCTTCAATAAAGCCCATACCACCGTGGATCTGAACTCCTAGGTTCGATATGTTGATCCCTATCTCGGTACCAAAAACTTTCGTTATGGGTGTTAAGAACGCAGCTTTGTTAATCCATTCAGGTTCCCCAGTTGCATTTGCCATGTCGATTGCTTTAGCATTTTCTAATTCAATTGATCGAGAAGCAAAAATATCAGCACGCATTGATATTAACATTCGGCGAATGTCAGCATGATCAATTATTGTGCCATGTTTATTTTGAATAGTTGACTTACCTTGCTTGCGGTTCAATGCATACTCGGTGGAGTGCTGAAAAGCTGCTTCAGCAACACCAATACCTTGACCTCCAACACCCAGCCTCGCATTGTTCATCATGGTAAACATAGCCCGCAAACCATCGTTTGGTTCACCGATAATCCAACCAGTGGCGCCCTCGTACTGCATTACCGCAGTGGGACTACCATGTAGCCCCATTTTATGTTCCAAGCTGACCACTTTTAATTTATTAGAAACACCAGCATTTCCCTTGGCATCTGGAAGTTTTTTAGGAACAAGAAATAAAGATATACCCTTAGGCCCAGGCATAGCTTCTGGCAACCTCGCCAATACGAGGTGAATTACATTTTCTGTGAAGTCATTATCCGCCCACGAGATGTAAATCTTTTGTCCAGTTATTGCATAAGAACCATCTCCGTTTGGCTCTGCCTTCGTAGATAACGCTCCCACGTCTGAACCTGCATGAGGTTCTGTTAAATTCATTGTACCACACCATTCGCCCGAAATCAGTTTCGGCAAATATATAGACTTAATTCCCTCGTCGGCATGATTTTCAATTGCCTCAATCTGACCCTGGGTCATCAAGGGGTTTAACTGTAAGGAAAGGCAAGCTGCGGCCATCATTTCATTAACACAAGCCGTTAATGTCTGTGGTAGTCCCATTCCGCCAAACTCCGGGGATGCAGAAGTAGAAATCCAGCCACCTTGAGCTACTGCGTGATATCCATCCCCAAAACCAGGCGAAGTCTTAACAACCCCATTACTTAAAATCGCTGGCTGTAAATCACCTACCCTGTTCAAAGGTGATAAAACATCGTCGCACATACGCCCCGCCTCAATAAGAATTTGAGAAACTAATTCTGCATTAGCGTCTTTGAACCTTGATGTTTGAATAACTTCTTCATAATCGATAATATTATCTAATATAAATTTGAATTCAGAAACAGCGGCGCGCGTTGGCATAAAGATCCTCATCAATTAATTAAACGTAATAAGCGTGGGATGCTACCAAGTTCAGTGAAAGAATTCTAGGATTGGATCAAGGAAGACGCCACGTCATAAGGAAGCATTTCGTGAAAACTGAAAACCTAGGGTATAGTCAGTCAGACATAGAAAAAGCCGTATCAATTCTACAGCTAGGTGGACTTGTGGCAATTCCTACAGAAACGGTCTACGGCCTTGCGGCAGATGCTACCAATGAAGAAGCAGTTTCAAAGATATTTAAAGCCAAAGGACGACCTGCTTTTAATCCGTTAATAATTCATGTAAAAAACATCAAAATGGCAAAACAATATGTTCAATGGAACGAGGCCGCTGAAATCCTTACAAAGAAATTTTGGCCCGGCCCGCTGACAATTGTTTTACCATCAACAAAAAATTCCCAAATTGCTAAAACAGCCCGTGCGAATCTTCCATCTGTTGCGATAAGAATGCCCAGTCATCCAGTTGCGTTAGAAATTTTACGTCAATTTAATAGGCCATTAGCAGCACCATCCGCAAACCTATCGGGCAAGATAAGTTCTACTTCTATCGACCATGTTTTAAAAAACCTAAATCAAAAAATTGATGCGATTGTTGATGGTGGAAACTCCGCAGTGGGTGTTGAAAGCACAATTGTAACACTTACGCGCGTACCTACCATTTTACGAACCGGCTTTATAACTCCTGAAGCCGTTTCGAATGCATTGGGCGCAAAAATAGCAAATTATGATAACGAAGGCCCAATTATCGCACCAGGCCAATTGAAATCCCATTATGCTCCAAAGGCTAAGTTGCGTCTTGATGCAATAGATTGGAGGCAAGGAGAAAAAAAGCTAGGATTTGGTGACGTTGAATGTGATATGAATTTATCCAAAGGGAAAAGCCTAAGTGAAGCTGCTCAAAACCTTTTTAACTTTCTCCACATCTTAGACAGTTTTAATCCAAGAACAATTTCTGTTAGCCCAATTCCAAACGAAGGAATTGGGCTTGCCATTAATGACCGTTTGAAAAGAGCCTCAATACAAGAATAAAAAGTTATAAAAAAGAGCTTCAAAATAATACTATGTTTATTTAAGCTTACCCAAGCAATGCAGGTATCTAAGCTCATCTCTATGAAAATATTTAAGTTTGGAATACTCGTTTTTGGGTTTCTTATTTCAAGCTCACTGATTGTTCATGCCAATGGGCTCGTAAGTGCAAAAATTACTGATGGTTGGATCGAAAAAGATCAGAAGCTCATTTTTGGTTTAAAAATTGATTTAAATAAAAACTGGAAAACCTATTGGCGTTTACCAGGAAATGCTGGTTTGGAGCCTTTATTCACCTTTGACAAATCTGAAAATGTACTTGCGGCAAAAATTATGTGGCCTTCACCCATTATTTTTGGTGACGATAATTTATGGTCTATTGGTTATAAGGACAGCGTATTAATTCCCCTCGAAGTGACACCAATCGATACTTCGAAACCTATCAAGCTGGAAATACAGGCTGACATTGGACTTTGTGAGGATGTTTGCATTCCAGTTACATTAAACGTTTCTTATTTTGCAACACCGGGTCAAAACCAAGAAAATTACGAGATTTTAGGTGCTATATTATCAGAACCAATTAAATCGGATGATATAGGTTTTCAACCTCCCCAGTGTATCATAAAGAACGGTGAACTAATCATAGAATTTAACGAAAAGAACGTTAAAACAGGAATAGAAAATATCGAGCTTTTTGTGATCGAAGTAGGGAGTTCAGTGTTTTATGTAAAATCAAAAAAGGCATACATTTTTGATGATCGCATCACAGTCTCAACAAAAAATAGTGTTGAGACCGAACTGCCTGGAGTAATCTCAAGAGAAACAATAAAAACCACAATTATTGGATCTAACCAATCCCTAGAATTCGTAGGATGCTCCGGTTAGCCTCTTTGTCTAGAAGTTTTTACTGAAGTGATTGCATTTACCGCATAAAATATGAAAAGAATGGCTAGAACGCCTAGTAAATACAGGAGAAAAGCCGAAGCCAGACCTCCAAAATTAAAATTTGAAATGCCCAGCTGTGAAAAATCGACTAATGAGTCCCCTATTAGTATTTGTGAACCGACAGTTGCACTCAGCCAAGCAACTATAAAAAACGCTGTAGTATAGAAGCCAAGGCGAATTCTCAAATTTCGAAATTTTAAACCATGACGCAAAGCCACAAAAAACCTCTTTAGATCCCCTTGCATTGCAACCAATGATGGAACTACCAATAGCACTAATAACATGCCAAAGCCTAAACCATAGACTAAAGTTATTACAGTAGGTCGTAAAAATTGTGCTTGTGAGGAGTTTTCATAAAGCAAAGGAGCCAAGCCCAATACAGTTGTTAAAGTGGTGAGAACTACCGGACGCAGCCTATCCTTAACTGCATCAACAATAGAAGGGACAATCCCTCGATCGCGGGCGTACTCATCAATGCTTGTAATTAAAACAATGGAATCGTTGATAATTATTCCCGTCATGCCAAGCAAACCAACGACAGAAAACATTGAAAGTGGAACATCCCAAACATAATGACCCCAAATTGCTCCCACAAGCCCAAACGGTATTACTGCCATGACTACAATAGGCCGTGTCCAACTCGCAAAAACCCAAGTTAAAACTAAATAAATTCCAATCAGACATGTAATCAAACCAATGCGTGCTTCATTTAAAAATCGATCCTCCTGCTCCGAAAGACCCGCAAGCTGCCATTCAATCTGATATTTTGACGCCAAATCAGGCAAAATTTCATTTTCTAAGGTTTCCACGACCTGCTGAGCGGCTTTTGGATCATCCTCAGACACATCTCCTGTCACGGAAACAATCCTAATAC
The DNA here is from genome assembly GCF_965655845.1 of Candidatus Salinivivens marinus. Lineage (NCBI taxonomy): Bacteria > Pseudomonadati > Pseudomonadota > Alphaproteobacteria > Rhodobacterales > Paracoccaceae > Candidatus Salinivivens > Candidatus Salinivivens marinus. The sequence continues at coordinate 148,425 of NZ_CBFHHX010000002.1, read as the reverse complement.
CATTTTCACGCCGAACAGTAGAAAAACCTGCCTGCCTATCCACACTCACTAAATCAGCCAGAGGTGTATATGATCCATCAGGTGCTCTCAGAAGCATTCTATCCAGGAAATCTGACGTCAACTCACCTTCAGGTAGCTTTACGCTTATCGAAGCACTACGAGGTCCGACCGGATAGGTTGCTGCCTCTATACCATTAAGACGACTCCTTAAAATCGCACCAAGACCATCAATTGTAAAGCCAATTGCTTGCCCCTGAGGAGTTAATTGAAGTATTAAATCATCTTTGTCGTAAGCCAAATTATCTTCAAGTGCAGACACTTGAGAATACTTGCTTAGTTCGTTTTTTAAATCTTCAGACGCTTCCTTTAAAACCTTTGATGACGACCCAAATAGTTGAATATCTAGAGCATCTCCGCCAGGACCGGCTCTCCATCCCCTGAAAGATATTTGTTCCAAAAGAGCCGTACGCGGAACGCGATCACGCAATTCGCCAACAAAGGCAAAACTAGAATACGGTCTCAGATCTGCGTCAATCAGCTCAATACCAATGCCCCCTAAAAGATCCTTTGATTTATTCTCAGTACCGGACAATCCACGCCCAGAGTTACCACCAACTTCAGCTAACAGGTATTTAACAGGGTTTTTACCATGTTTTTCTTCATACTCTTTCGCAAGATCTTCTACAGTCTTCTGGAGAGTTTTCATCATAGCCAGAGTATCTTCTCGTTTGGCCGTATCAACCATTGCAAAATTACCAGTTACGGATGATTGCTCTGGGGCATTAAAAAAGCGCCAATTTACTTTGCCTGAGATAACCATTGTAACCTGAGATGCCAAGATAGCAATTGCACCTGCCAATACAACATATCTAGATGAAATTACCAATCGAGTGAAAGGACCAAAAATCTTTTCTCTGAACCATTCAAAGCCAAAGTTTACAATACGCGATGGCCAGTCATACCAATAATTATTTCTAACGTGTTTAAGCGAGTGTGCCATATGATTTGGTAAGATCAGAAAACATTCCACTAGGGAAGCAGCCAATACTGCAACCACAGTGAACGGAATATCCGCGATCAAGTCTCCAAATCTTCCTCCGATTACAACTAATCCAAAAAACGCAATAATAGTGGTTAAAGTAGCCGCAAAAACAGGTAATGCCATTCGCTTTGCCGCACTTTCAGCCGCCTCATAAGGCTCTAATCCCATGCGGGCTCTATGATCGGCGTGTTCTCCAACAACTATGGCATCGTCTACCACAATTCCTAACGTAATTATTAGAGCAAAGAGTGATATCATGTTAATGGTGATCCCCGCGAAGTACATCACGGTAATAGCGGCTAGCATTGCTGTTGGAATACCTGCAGCCACCCAAAATGCTGTTCTAGCATTAAGAAATAAGAATAGTAGTAGAACTACTAATCCTAAACCAGTAAGACCATTTTCTAGCAGCATTTTCAGACGGCCAGTAATATAATCAGCACGCGTCCTAATTAGGTCAACGGTCGTGCCTAGCGGTAAAGTCTGCTCAAACTTTTTAGAAACTGTTTCTACGGTATGCTGTATGTCTATAGCATCACCCTGTTGCGAGCGATCAACACGGATGCCTATAGCTGGGTTGTTTCCAACAAAATATGATCTTTCTCGATCTATTCCACTCATTTTAACTTCAGCAACGTCAGACAAAAGCAAAGACGAGCCATCGGAGTTTAGTCGAAGCACAATATTACCAATGGCGGTCGCGCTGCGTTTTTCAACGCCAGTCCGTACACGTGCATTTGCCCCTGTCACGTCTCCGGCCGGACTTGTGTCTACTTCTTGAGAAATCGCGAGTGCTATTTCTTTCATCGATATGTTATAAAAGATAAGGTTCGCTGATGGCACTTCTACCAGTACTTCGGGCGCAATAGAACCTTGAATTGTAGTTCGAGTTACACCCTCATCAAATAACCGAGACGTAAGCTCATCTGCAAATAACCCTAACTGATCAACAGCAACTGGACCCGTAATTATAACATTAGCAACCCTGTCCCGCCAATTACCTCTAATTATTGTGGGATCTTCAGAATCTGAGGGAAGGACAGTAACTTGATCAATTGCGGTCTCGACATCCGCTTCCGCCCTTGCCATATCCCACCCCGGCTCAAATTCTAAATTTATTCTCGCAGAACCTTCTCTGGATGAACTCGATGCATCAGTAACACCTTCGATCCCAAGAAGTACTGGCTCGAGCAATTGAACGATACCCGCATCTACATCCTCGGCACCTGCTCCATTCCATCGAACTCCAATAGAAATATCATCTACTATAACATCAGGAAAAAACTGTGCTCTCATATTTGGCAGTGTCAGTAGTCCAGAAATCACCAAAACTACTAATAGTAAGTTAGCTACCGTCTTGTGACGTGTAAAATATGACAGGATGCCGCCTGCTCCTATGGGTAAATCACGCACCATATCTTACGTTTAGCCTCCCATTCTACTTTCTATGCGCGCAACGACATCAGCTGGCACTTTGGGTTGCGTGAGCTGCCCAATTATCCTTTCTTTCGCCGACTTAGGAATGTATCCGTTCGTTTCTATGGCAGAAATCAGCTTTGCTCGCCGTTCCTCAGTCAGCTCTAGCATTTCTACTTCCGCTACTTTATTTTCTTCTCCAGAACGTATTGGTTTAACTTTAATTCCGGCTCCCAACACTGGTGAACGCTGAGCAACAATTTCTTTCCCAGTCAAATCTCGGCTACGAACAATAACCTCATTACCTTGCCGTCTCATTAATTTAACCTGAGCTTCTTCCAATCGTTCACCCTCACCCAAAATTAAAACGCTGTTACTTGCATCAAGTGCAGTTGCAGGCAACGCGACTACCCAATTTAAAGTAGGCTCTTCAACTTTAACCGCCACAAAGTCACCAGGTTTAAATCCCACGGATTTAGTCAACTTAGCATATACTTGGCGGCCCGTTTGACCTTTTGCGACTGAAGCACTGTCACGTATAATTACACCATCGGCTGTCAAACCCTGATCTGTGTTGGTCAAAGCAATAGAAACAGGTGCCTTCAAAAGATCTCCATTATCATCTAGCAACCTTGTGTATTGCTGAGTGCTGATCTTAAAGGATACTTCTAGAACTTCCGGATCGATTAGCTGTCCTAAGCGCTCATTTGCGGATACAATACCTCCCTTTACCAAGGATACACCGCTCAGCAGCCCAGAAAATTCAGCATAAAGTACAGTATCTTCCAATTTTCTTTTGGCATCGTTTAGGGCAAGTTCAGCCCTTACTAGGCGCGTTTCAGCTTGAGCTCCTCTATTCTTAGCCTGATCAACAGCCGCTTTTCGGGAAAGTACCGCTTGCGTAGCTGCTGAAGCCGCCAACTCAGCATTTTCCAAAGCTGCCGCGGTTCCAACACCACGTTTTACCAAATCTTGCTGTCTTTTTAGAGCACGAAGTCTTAGCTCCTCTTGCTCCTCCGCGGCGGCCAATTCTTCTTTTGAAAAAGACAGATTACGGCCAGATTCTGACACTTCATTTTCTGCATCAATCAAATTATTTTCTGCTAAATCCACAGCCGACTGGTAATTAGAGTCATCTAAGCGTATTAACAACTCCCCACTAATTACGCTGCCACCTTCAACAAAATTTGTTGATAACTCTTGTATCTGTCCACCTGCCGCCATCCTTAAATCTAATGTCTTTCGACTTTGGATTTCACCAAAAGCATTCAGCGTAGGATTCATACTAGTAATTTCAGCAGGAACAACTTTTACAGTAAAAGTCCTCTCGCGCGCTTTCTGCGCCCTAGGTTCTTTGTTGACACGGTCCTGCACCGCAATTTTTATAGTATTTCCGGCAAGTCCTAACAAACCCAGTGCGAGCGAGAATAAAAGAAGACCTATCAGTCCTCTGCCTAAGAACCTCATAATTAAGTCCTACTCAGTTAATTCTATCTAGCATACGGTCCAAAGCAACCAATGGATCACTTACGCCGCATGTGCTCATCCAATCTCGGCATAATTTCAACAAAGTTACAAGGCCGATGCCTGTAATCGAATTGTTTTTCAATTATGCCGTCCCAAGCATCTTTGCAGGCGCCAGGACTTCCCGGAAGGGCGAAAAGATACTTACCACCTGAAACACCTGCGGTGGCACGCGACTGTATCGCGGACGTACCAATTTTTTCTATGCTGATCATTGTGAATAATGTTCCAAAAGCGTCAATTTCTTTTTCATAAATCTTTTTGTGCGCTTCAACCGTAACATCTCTGCCTGTCAAACCTGTGCCACCCGTCGAAAGAATTACATCTATATCATGGCGCTCCACTAATGTTTTCAACTGTATTATTATCTTTGCCTCGTCATCTGTTGTTATCTCTCTTGCATTTACGAAATGACCGGCACCTTTGATCCTTTCTGACAAAACATCTCCGGACTTATCTTCACTTAAAGATCGCGTATCTGAAACTGTTAGAATGGCAAAATTTACGGGAACAAATTCACGTTTCATATCTAACTTTGACATCAAGTAAAAACCTTTTCTCTGAGAGATAATAAGTCAAACCAAGCTTCGCGTTTTGCTACCGGGTTACGTAATAAGTAGGCAGGATGCAACATGGGCAGAACGGGAAGTCCAAATGCCTCAGCCCAAATACCTCTGATCTTGGTGATCCCTCGACGCCCAATTAGAGACTGACAACTAATGTTGCCCATTGCTACTAATACATCGGGCTTAACTAACTCTATGTGCCTTTTTAGAAATGGTAACATCATGTCTATTTCATCTTGAGTTGGCTCACGATTTTCCGGTGGACGCCAGGGCATTACATTTGTGATATATACAGATTTTTCCGCATCACTCGCTTCTCTGCTTAATCCTATAGAGAACAGCATTTTATCCAAAAGCTGCCCAGCGCGTCCGACAAAAGGCTCACCCTGAAAATCTTCTTCTCGTCCTGGAGCCTCACCAATAATCATTATTTTAGCAGATGGAGAACCGGCTGAAAAAACTGCATTTCTAGCTCCATATTTTAAATCACAGTGTGGAAAATTCTCAATTGCAGCTTTCAGTTCTGATAAATTTTTTGCATTTGCAGATACCATAACTGCTTCATCAGTTGGATTATCTGGTATAATATTTACAGGATTATCTTTCGGCTCAGAAGTCTTTGGACCCGGATTCGCCTCGACCTTGCTTTCGAACCTATTAATTGGTCTCTCAGAAATAGCCTCTGAAATGCCGAGCTCTACGTGCCATTCTAAAAGCGCTTTCGCACTTTTTAAGTCAAAAACCGATTCCATCTTTTGAATTTAATCTTAAATAAACTTGATTAAAAGTAATCTATAAATGTCTATGGTAGTTTATACCTTGTGCTAATCTTTTGATATTACTATTACAGTTTTAAAACTGTTCTGAGAAATAAATGAGCTTTACCCAAAAACACCTACTTGGCATCGAGGGGCTTGCACAGTCGGCTATTTTGGAAATTTTAGATAAAGCGGAGAAGTATGCTGATTTAAACCTGAAGACTCACAAACGCGTAGATGTCTTGGCAGGCCTAACACAAATAAACATGTTTTTTGAGAATTCTACGCGTACCCAGGCATCTTTCGAATTAGCAGGCAAGCGCCTTGGCGCAGATGTAATGAATATGCAATTACAAGGAAGCTCGATCAAAAAAGGTGAAACTTTAGTTGATACGGCATTAACACTCAATGCGATGCGTCCCGATCTTTTGGTAGTGCGCCACCCTCATTCAGGGGCGGTTGATTTACTAGCACAAAAAGTTAATTGCTCTGTCATCAATGCAGGAGATGGACAGCACGAACACCCAACTCAAGCTTTGCTGGATGCGCTCACCATTAGAAGAGCAAAAGGACGTCTACATAGATTGAATATCGCAATTTGCGGAGATATCGCACACAGTAGAGTCGCAAGGTCAAATCTACTCCTGCTCGGGAAGATGGAAAATAGAATTCGGCTTATCGGTCCGCCTACATTAATGCCTTCGCAGATAAGTGAATTTGGCGTAGAAGTATATCACGATATGCTTGCAGGGCTTAAGGATGTCGACGTCGTTATGATGCTTAGACTCCAAAAAGAGCGAATGGATGGAGGCTTCATTCCATCAGAACGGGAATATTTTCAACGATACGGTTTAGATTTTAAAAAGTTGTCCCATGCAAAAGACGATGCGATCGTCATGCATCCAGGCCCTATGAATAGAGGCGTGGAAATAGATGGTGATATTGCAGACGATGTAACCAGAAGTGTAATTCAAGAACAAGTTGAAATGGGTGTCGCCGTCCGGATGGCAATTATGGAATTATTATCAAAAAATTACAGTACTAAGCATAAAAAGTTATTATCATGAGCCTACTGCTAAAAAACGCTCTTTTAGTTGAGCCGGACTTAAAGAAAGTAGTGGAAGGTAATTTAGTAATTAGAAATGGACTGATCGATCGTAAAGATTTTGCAGCGGATAACGAAATAGACTGTACCGGCAAATTTGTTGCCCCAGGGATCGTTGACCTCGGCGTGAAAGTTTGTGAACCTGGAGACAGTCATAAAGAAAGTTATGAGAGTGCAGGTAAAGCCGCTGCAGCTGGAGGCGTCACGACAATCATAACTCGCCCGGACACGAAGGCCGCCATAGACACCCCAGAAACTTTTGATTTTGTGAAAAAAAAGGGAAATGAAGATTGTATTGTAAACGTTTTTCACATCGCAGCTTTAACAAAAGACAGAAAAGGTCGCGAAATATGTGAAATTGGAATGTTATCAGAGGCAGGAGCTATAGCATTTTCCGATTGTGACAATGTTATTCAAGACAACAAAATATTCTCTCGGGCATTGAATTACGCATCGGCAATGAACGTGTTAGTTATAGGACACCCACAAGAAAAATCATTGTCACAGGGAGCTGTATCAACAAGTGGAAAGTTTGCAACGTTAAGGGGCCTTCCATCAGTTTCACCAGTAGCAGAACGCATCGCTTTAGAGAGAGATCTCGCGCTAGTTGAAATGACTAACACGAGATACCACTTCGATCAAATTACTAACATGAATTCGATAGGAGTGCTAAAGCGGGCAAAAAAAAGTGGGTTAGACATTTCCGCTGGAACATCAATACATCATCTGAGCTTCAATGAGTTAGATATCGCCGATTATAAGACTTTTTTTAAGCTCAAACCTCCTTTACGTTCCGAAAAAGATAGATTGGCGACTATCGAAGCAGTGAGGGATGGAACCATTGACATAATCTCTTCAATGCATACTCCTCAAGATGAAGAGAGCAAAAGATTACCGTTCGAAGACGCAGCATCGGGGGCGATTGGGCTTGAAACGATCTTACCAGCAATGCTACGGCTGTACCATTCCAAGCACTTAGAAATGCATCAGATTTTTAATGCTATTTCTCTAAACCCAGCTAAACGACTAGGCCTAGATTCTGGGACCCTAAAACATAAAAAAGCTGCAGACTTAATCGTCTTTGATGCTGACAAACCTTTTATTTTAAATCGTGAACTACTCCAATCAAAAGTCAAAAATACCCCGTTTGACGGTCACAAGCTTCAAGGTCGAGTGCTAAGGACTTTTGTTAAAGGAAAAGAAGTGTTTTCCAGATGAACTTTCTACCTATTCATAACGACGACCCACTAACATTAATACTTTCGATAATAATAGCTTATTTATTGGGTAGCATTCCATTCGGGCTAATTTGGGCCAAAATTTTTAAGTTAGGAAGTTTAAAAGATATAGGTTCAGGAAATATTGGAGCTACAAATGTGTTGCGCACCGGCAATAAAATTGCTGCGTTTTTGACTCTTTTGTGTGATGCAGGAAAAGGCTTCGTTGCAGTTTTATGTGCAGCGCTGCTGACCAAAGAATTTACCATAAATGCGGTATGCTTATTTGTTTTCATTGGTCATTGTTTTCCAATTTGGTTAAAATTTAAAGGTGGGAAAGGCGTAGCAACTTACATAGGTATCGTTACTTCTATAAATTTCACTTTTGGAATTATAACATGCATGATTTGGTTATTATCCGCAGTGATTTTCCGCCTGTCTTCATTATCTGCTTTAATCTCTGCGATATTTGGGCCGTTTCTGGTATATTTTTTCTTGAAATCAAGCTTTTTTGGTATGTCAATATTACTCACCTGTTTGATCTTTTTCACACATAGACAGAACATAAGGCGCATTCTTAATGGAACTGAAACACGTATTAATGTTAAGTAAAAGCAACTGGCAGTACAAAAATTTGACGAGAAAGCACAAAACATTAAATCAGAACTTTTTGATGGCAGAACAAAATGCTATTTGGATAAGAAACAATGACTAAAATTAACTTGGAAAATTCATGCAAACTTTGACTGAACCAAAAATTATAGCTGGAAACTCTAACATGAGCCTTGCATCTGCAATAACACGCAGAATGTCTTTGCATCGGGGAAAGTTGCTCGAAGTTGTTGATGCACGAATAGAACGTTTTAACGACCAAGAAATTTTCATTGAAGTTTATGAAAATGTCCGTGGGGAAGATATGTTTATAGTGCAGTCTACCTCTAATCCAGCAAATGACAATTTAATGGAGCTTTTGATTATGGCAGATGCACTAAAGCGTTCATCAGCCTCCAGGATCACAGCCGTAATTCCCTACTTTGGATATGCAAGGCAAGATAGGCGATCTAAAGCACGAACGCCTATAAGCGCGAAACTTGTTGCTAATATGCTTGTTCAAGCAGGCATTGAGCGAGTTCTAACAATGGACTTACATGCCGCGCAGATACAGGGATTCTTCGATATACCAGTTGACAATTTATACGCCTCACCAGTGTTTGCACTAGATATTAAAAGCCAATTTCAGAATATAGCGAATGAGGTAATGATTGTCTCTCCAGATGTAGGTGGCGTGGCTCGAGCAAGAGAGCTAGCAAAAAGAATAAATGCCCCATTATCGATAGTAGACAAGCGCAGGGAGCGGCCTGGCGAAGTAGCAGATATGACGGTCATTGGGAATGTTTCTAATAAAAAATGTATTATTGTAGATGATATTTGTGACACCGCAGGTACTCTTTGCAAGGCAGCAGAAGTTCTAATAGATAATGGGGCCAGCGAAGTCCATTCCTATATAACACATGGGGTTTTATCAGGTCCTGCAGTAGAGCGTATAACGAACTCGGTTATGAAGTCTCTAGTTATCTCAGACTCAATAGAAGCCACCAAAGCTGTTAAAGAAGCAAAAAATATTCGGATTGTGCCATCCGCGCCCATGTTCGCTCAGGCAATCCTAAACATTTGGTCCGGGACATCAGTTTCATCTTTATTTGAAACAGATACATTGGAGCCCATTTACGATGGGCTATTTAAATTTACAGATTAAATTAACTAAAACCTCAGTCTATATTTTTAAAAAAGAAAGGGCCCAATTAAAATTTTAATTGGGCCCTAAGTATCTTATTTTGTGAAGGTCAGCCTTTTGAAAATTCCGGATAAGCTTCCATTCCCAATTCTGACGTGTCGAGACCATTCATCTCAGCCTCTTCATCAACTCTGATACCAAAGATTGATTTCAACACATACCAAACAATAGCTGATGTGATGACCACAAATATGCCTACAACGATAATGCTGTATAATTGTGTTCCAAATGAAGCATCACTATTTGTTAGTGGAACGATTAAGGTACCCCATATCCCTGCAATTAAATGTACGGGAATCGCACCAACGACATCGTCAATTTTAAACTTGTCAAGAATTGGCACAGACACAACTACAAGAATTCCGCCCACTGCACCAAATATAGTCGCTTGACCCAGCGTGGGTGCCAAAGGCTCAGCTGTAATTGATACGAGACCTGCAAGTGCGCCATTGAGTATCATGGTCAGGTCCGGCTTTTTGTACATAACTTGCGTTAGGATAAGAGCGGCAATTGCTCCACCAGCCGCCGCTGCGTTAGTATTCGAAAAGATACGGGACACATCGGCAACATCTCCGATACTGCCCATTGCCAGCTGCGATCCACCGTTGAACCCAAACCAACCAAGCCAAAGTATAAAAACACCCAAAGTAGCCAAGGCTAGATTTGATCCTGGGATGGGATTGACCTTGCCGTCTTGCGCGTATTTACCAAGTCTTGGTCCTAAGATTATAGCACCTGTCAAGGCCGCCCAGCCGCCCACAGAATGCACTACGGTTGATCCAGCAAAGTCTTGAAAACCCATACCATCTAAGAAACCACCTCCCCATTTCCAACTTGCTTGAATTGGATAAATTACAGCAGTTAACAAAATAGTGAAGATGAGGAAGGGCCATAACTTTATACGCTCTGCTAGCGCTCCCGAAACTATGGAGGCAGTAGCAGCACAAAACATTAATTGAAAGAAGAAGTCTGAGCCAGTTGATGCATAGCCATAGTCATCAGCAGCATCTCGACCTATACCTACCGCTTCAAGAATTGCTACTCCCCAAACACCAGACAAAACACCTTCCATTGACCATGTGCCCAAAGGATACATTAGGTTATATCCGAGCAGGTAGTAAAAGACTGCAGCTAGGGAAAACAGAGCAACGTTTTTTGTAAGCTGCATAGTGACATTTTTTGATCGCACCATACCAGCCTCTAACATTGCAAAACCAGCAGCCATCCAGAAAACTAGAAAACCTCCCACTAGAAACAGCAAAGAGTTAAGTATGAAAACTGTGTCTGTAGCTACAAGTGTTGGAGCATCCTCTGCGGCAGCTAATGTCGGAAGACAGCCCACTATCACAGAGCCGACTATCCATTTAAAGTATTTATTATTCATCAAATTATCCTCTTATATCGCATCGAGCCCAGTCTCGCCTGTGCGTACTCGCACGGCTTGACCCACGTCCAATACGAATATTTTTCCATCACCAATTTTGCCTGTTTTAGCCGTATTAGTAATTGTTTCTACAACTTGGTCAGCCATTCCGTCATCCACGACCAACTCTAGCTTTACTTTCGGAACGAAATTTACAGCGTATTCCGCTCCTCGGTAAATCTCAGTATGTCCCGACTGTGCACCAAATCCTTTTATCTCCGTCACCATCATACCTTTTACACCAAGCTCAGTTAGCGACTCGCGAACTTCTTCAAGCTTGAAAGGCTTAATGGTTGCAATGATTAACTTCATTGTGTTTCCTTTCGTATTCATAGACACAAACGCCCATAGATGAGGTGACCAAAACCCATGGAACGAAGATTTTGAATGCAGACCCAGCATTGTTTTGCCAATAATTCATGATTTGTGCATAAAAAATGCGCAATTAAGTACATAAGCCTAAATTTTGTGCGAAATTAAACCGTGAAATTCTTCCAGTATCAAATAAAAGGTTATTTGGGCAGAGAAGATTCTCAAAATAGAGATTTTGTATGGTAAGAAGAAATAGGATCCAACATTCAAGATTAAAACGAGGACGCTTTAAAAAAATAATAGCAAGCAAAAAAAGTACGGCCCCCCGTAAAAAAGTATATAAAAGCTTGCCTATTCGCACCATTGGTTCTGTTATTCTGCTGATTAAGTTTTTTCTGAAAGTGATACTTAGCTTTATTCTTGGCTGGATCGTTCGAGGAGCCGTGATAATAGCTCTGATCGTTTTAAGTACAGTATTTTATTACAAAATTAATTTGCCAGCACTTAGTGAAATGCTCGATGCACGGGCCAAAGGCTCAGTCATATTGCTTGATAAAAATAAAGAAATCTTTGCTTGGAGAGGAGAACAATTCGGTGAAATTGCTCAAGCCAGTAAAATTTCTATACATTTAAAAAACGCTATACTAGCAGTAGAGGATAAGCGATTTTACAGACATTTCGGAATAAGTCCTAGAGGAATAGCCGGTGCTATAAGGATTAATTTAAATGAAGGAAGAGGAGCCCTAACAGGTCATGGAGGCTCAACGATAACTCAGCAAACAGCCAAACTATTATGCCTCGGCATCCCATATAAAGCCAGCAACTGGGACTCCGAAGCGCAATATGAGGGAAACTGCCGACAAAGTTCTTTGTGGCGCAAAGTTAAAGAAGCTCTTTTCGCAATTGCATTAGAATTAGAATTTACCAAAGATGAAATATTAACTTTATATTTAAATAGGGTTTTCCTTGGCGCTGGTTCAAGAGGATTTCAAGCCGCGTCCCAGCGCTATTTTAATAAGTCGGCTACATCCCTAAATCCAGCCGAAGCAGCGATGCTTGCAGGCCTGTTGGTAGCACCCAGCCGTTATGCACCAACCAATAACTTGGAAAAATCTCAGAATAGAGCTAATTTCATTTTAGGGCTAATGGAGCAGCAAGGTTTTCTTAGTGCAAAGTCAGCACAATACTTTAGAGAAAACCCAGCTAAACTTTCGGCCAAAGCTTCCCAAAAGGCTGGTGGACATTTTGCAGATTGGGTAATGCAATCTGCGCCTCACTTTTTTACAAGTAAGACTACTGAAGATGTCACGATTGAGACAACTTTCGATACAAAAATTCAACAGGCTGCCGAAGACGTTTTAGAAAATATTTTCAGAGAGAAAGTAGATCCTAAATCTAAAGCTCAAGCAGCTATCGTGATCATGTCACCAAACGGTGCAGTAAGAGCAATGGTTGGTGGACGTAAGCTTCATGTTGCGGGGACTTTCAATAGGTCAACACAAGCCCTCCGTCAGCCGGGCTCGGCGTTTAAGCCGCTCGTATATGCTACGGCCCTTGAGCAAGGATACAAACCCAATGACTTAATTAGGGACGAAGCTATTAAGATCGAAATACCGGGTTCAGGCACCTGGACACCCCAAAATTACCAAAAAAAATTTAATGGCCTTGTTTCTTTAACCAACGCTCTCTCACAATCTTTAAACATACCTGCTGTTAAGTTAGCACAGCAAATTGGACTGGATAAAATCGGACAAATTTCGATTGACATGGGAATTTATCAAAAAATTTCAACTAATCCAGCAATTGCACTTGGGGTGTCTGAAACTACTCTGTTGGAACTAACGAGCGCATATGCAACTTTTTTAAACGATGGAATTAAAGTTTTACCATATGGTTTGAAAAAACTTAGTTTAGAAACTGGCGGTACTTTTTCGAATAAAAGTCTATCATCGGACACCGACCGTATTTTAAGGTCAGAAACGGCAAACAACATTGTATATATGCTTGAAAAGGCTGTATTAAATGGTACCGGCAAAAAGGCAGAATTTTCAAATTGGGAAATTGCTGGGAAAACAGGAACAACTCAAGATGCGCGGGACGCATGGTTTATCGGATTTACGTCTGAATACATCGCCGGTGTTTGGATGGGTTATGACAACAATGAACCGCTTATTGGAGTTACCGGTGGAGGTCTGCCAGCAGAAATCTGGTCATTAATTATGAATAAAATTCATGCTGATATTAAACCCCAACCCTTACCAAAGAACAAAAGAAAACTCGCCCTCTTTCCAAATATCATCGACACTGAGTACCAACCACAAATAAGGCAACAAGGAGCAGGCTTCATTGACAAATTATTACTGACTATTTTTGGTGAGGAATAGTAGCTAAAGAGCTTTAAGTTCCCTTATTAGAGCGTCTATCTTTCCTGAATTTCTATCTAAAAGCGCTCCGATTTCCTGGCGCTCTACCAACAGCATATTAACTCCCTCAATAATAAGATTGAAGACAAGCGGCTGACCACTTTGCTCAGATACAAGGAAGTCAACCTCAAAAGGTGCATAAGCAGGCATGTGAGCAATCGTATTCACGGAATAATACTTTTTTACCTTTGCTACTTCTACGATTTCTATTCTACCTCCGATGAATTCTCTGAAACGTCTACCATACTTAGTGGCAAAGTAACCTGAGAAAGCTTTGGTATAATCCTTTAGCTGAGTAGCAGAGGCAGTTCGGGCATCACGACCTAGAGCATATTTTGCAATTGTGGGTACGTCTGCATATTCATTGAAAACTCCTTCGAACGATTTCAACATCTGTTCTTCAGTATTACCTGAGTTAATTATTTGATTAATTTCATGGACCGCTAAGTGAATAATTTGGGTTGCTGCATCCTTTTCGGACGCAACCATGAGTTTGGGCCAAAAAACCGCGCCAAGAGATGACGCTAAAAATAAACGGCGACTGTTGATGACAGTCATATACTTACTCGCATACTTAGTTATATGGATCTATATAGTGCTCAGCTTTGTTGGTTCCAAGTTCGTATCTTCTATTCTGCAGGAAAAACAACCGTGACTGAGCATAACTGTCAGCACTTTCATAAAGAATACTATCAATACTCCCCCTAAATTGCGAACGGGCAGACAAACCAAAAGCCACAGACGTAGCAGTTGCAGCACTTTTGGCCCCTACTCCAATTAGGCTTACTGGATCCAAAACTAAGTCAACTACCTTGCCAATACCATCGCGCTGAGTGGATGGACCTAACACTAATATTTCTAAATAGGGGCCCTCTCTGAAGCCCCATTTAGCCATAGTTTCCCCAAAATCAGTTTTCTCGCTTGTTAGTCCTAACTGAGAGCTAAAGTCATATATGCCTCCAACGCCAAGCGTGGAATTAACTAAAAATTTCATAGATGACTTTGAAGCGTTCTTCAATTCGCCCTGTAGGATGTAGTTCATGCTATAACGTGGCAAAGAAAAATTCATGGACATATTGTTTGCGACGGACTGTAGTTTAATGGGAGTAATATCACCATATACTATTGCCATTGGTCGTATGATATTTTTATCCATCGACTTGTTTATCTCATGAGACTGTCTGTTCGATGCTTCAAAAGGGTCTGATATGCCATCCTCTAGAGGAACTCGGCACCCGCTCAAAACGACAAAAATAACAATTAGCAGAAAATTTCTCAAAACAAATCAATTCCCAGAACAGACATAATTCAACTAAAGGTAATACTTTATAGCATAAGGTACGGACCGCAAACACCAAATAACATTTGATTAGATCTTAAAAAGTCTATTAACCACGTCAATCAGATTGGTGCACTATATACAATAAAAAGCTTTCGTTCTTTTTCTGATAAGCTGCCATTGTTGTCTGTAAGTAAATATCATAACTTAATGTAAATATAAGGAGCACAAATCATTATGCAAAATGTTGAACAAAACCTTAAAAGTCTTGGGATAGAGCTTCCAACTGCTCCAAGCCCAGCAGCCAACTATGTACCATTTGTTAAGGTAGGGCAATTTTTATACGTTTCTGGACAAATTTCACAAAATGAGAATGGATTAATAACAGGAAAATTGGGTGAAAATATGAATGTCGAACAGGGCGCAAATGCCGCAAAACAATGTGCACTATCATTACTTGCACAGGTTAAAGCTGCGTGCGAAGGTGATTTTACTAGATTGGTACGCGTTGTAAAATTGACTGGTTTTGTTAACTCGACTGCTGAGTTCACAGAACAACCTCAAGTCGTAAATGGAGCCTCTAATATCCTCGTAGACATTCTAGGGGATCTGGGCAAACACTCACGTTCTGCTGTTTCAGCGGCATCGTTACCACTAGGTGTAGCAGTTGAGATAGAGGGAATCTTTGAGATAAACTGAACTTGCCTAAGGTAAGTTTGCGATACCTATTGTCAGACTCATTTAATGACATAACTTTTACGAGACAAAAAAATTCGTATCAATAAAACATTAAGTTAATGCCGAAATCTGAAATAACTATCAAGATTGTCGAGACACTTCTTTCAGTTAATGAAAACGACTGGGATGCTTGCGCAGCATCGGAAGAAATAGATGGCATGCGTCCGGTTGATCCTTTTACAACTTACAGGTTTTTAAGGGCTCTAGAAGACAGTGGATCTGTTGGTAATTCAAGTGGTTGGCACCCTTACTACATACTTGCTTTTAGAGAAAATGAATTACTTGGCTGTGCTCCAATGTATATTAAAACACATTCGCAAGGCGAATATATTTTTGATCATGCATGGGCAAACGCTTATGAGCGCGCCGGAGGAAACTATTATCCTAAAATTCAGGTGGCCGTTCCGTTTACTCCAGTACCAGGAAAGCGCTTACTAGCGAAAAAAGAAAATCAAGAAAAGGCCTTTCCCATACTTTTGGAGGGTATAAAAAACTTTGCATCAAAAAATAAACTTTCTTCTGCTCACATAACTTTTTGTAGTTTCGATGAGTTTAAGAAAGGTGAAAGTTTAGGTTTTCTCAAACGTACGAGCAGTCAATTTCACTGGAGTAATGATAATTATAAAAACTTTCAAGATTTCCTAAACGCACTCTCGTCCCGTAAAAGAAAAAACATAAGAAAAGAACGCGAGAAAGCTAGAAACTTTGGAGGAAAGATTGTTCGGTATTCCGGTAAGGAAATTACTGGGAAACACTGGGATGCATTTTGGGATTTTTATCAGGATACAGGTAGGAGAAAATGGGGCCAACCTTATTTAACAAGAAGTTTTTTTGATATTGCTAGCGAAAAAATGTCGAATGAACTGCTGTTGGTCTTAGCCGAAATTGATGGAACCCCGATCGCAGGAGCTTTGAATTTTATTGGGATGGATGCATTGTACGGCAGGTATTGGGGATGCACCGAAAATTATTCTAATTTGCATTTTGAAATTTGCTATTATCAAGCAATTGAGTATGCGATCGAAAACTGCCTATCTCGGGTTGAAGCGGGTGCACAAGGAGACCATAAGTTAGCCAGAGGATATATGCCAAGTCATACATATTCGCTACACTGGATAAACGATAGTGGCTTTTCTAAAGCCGTTGCACAGTACTTGGATGAGGAACGTCGCGCTGTTGGCAGAGAAATGGAAATACTGAGTGATTACGGTCCTTTTAAGGATTTAAATTTGGAGGAAAGAGAATGAATAAACTTACAGCTTCTGATAGAGAAACTAAATTGAAAGAATTTTTTGAAAGTGGATGGAAACTGGACAAAAATAGAGATGCAATTAGCAAAGAGTTCCAGTTTAAAAACTTTATCGAGGCATTCTCTTGGATGACAAAAATTGCCTTTTGGGCTGAAAAAATAAATCACCACCCTGAGTGGTTTAATGTTTATCGGACAGTAAAAGTGGTTTTAACCACACACGACGTTCAAGGTTTAAGTAGCTTAGATCTAGAGCTGGCTGCAAAAATGGATAGCGAGGCTGCCTAGAGCAAGTCTAATAATGCTTTTCCACCGCTTATATCGCATGTAGATCTAGCCGTTTCAGGCAGAAAAATTTTAACAAACCCATCTTCTACAAGCATAGCATAGCGCTTCGAGCGAGCTAAAAAGCCAACACCAGGAGCGTCAAACTCCATGCCCACTGCCTTTGTAAATTCGCTAAGTGGATCACCCAACATAGTAATCCCTGCTGCCGTAGCACCAGTAATATCTCCCCAAGCTGAAACTACATGTGGATCATTAACACTAATGCAAAGTATTTCATCTATGCCCTTTGAAGAAAATCTTTCAGCAGTCTCGATAATAGATGGTAGATGACCTCTCGAACAAGTCGGGGTGAAAGCTCCCGGCATAGCAAAGATCGCAAGTTTCCGGTTAGTAAATAAAGATGAAAATTTTATTGTTTCCGGCCCATTTCCCCCAATTTTATAGAGCGTACTGTCTGGTAGCTTTTGACCTATCTTGATTGACATAATCCATCCTGTTTAGTTTAAAGTTTCTCAAAATATATATAATTCGAATGTTACCCTTTACGATCAAAAGGTGCTCCATGTCAAAAGTTGTTATTGTTGGCGCAGGCCAAGCAGGTTCTGAAGCAGCCACACATCTACGCGGCCAAGGTTTCGATGGAGAAATAACGCTCATAGGAGCAGAGAATGTTCTTCCATATCAACGCCCACCATTATCAAAAAAATATGTTGCCGGTGATATGGGAAAAGAAAGATTATACTTAAAGCCAGAATCTTTTTACCATGAAAATCAGATTAAACTTAGGCTTGGGCTTACAGTACAAAAAATAAATCGGATAAAAAAACGGATAGAAACTGATAGCGTTACTTACGACTATGATCAATTAATTCTGACAACTGGCTCATTACCCAATCAGTTCCCAGGAAACTTTGAGAAAAACTTATCCGGGATATACTACATTCGAAATCTTGATGATGCAGACAAACTCAAAGAGATATTTGAACCAGGTAAGACTGCCTTGATATTGGGAGGTGGTTATATTGGCTTGGAGGGGGCAGCAGTAGCTAGATTGAAGGATTTAAATGTAATAGTAGTTGAGAAAAGTAAAAGAATTTTAAACCGAGTTGCATGCAAGCAAACTTCAAATTTTTTTCGAAAACTTCACCAAGATAATAATGTAAAAATTGTAGAAGGCTACGGTGTAGACCGTTTCACCCATCAGAATGGGAAAATTAATGGTGTATTCATAGAAGACGGCTCTTTTTACGCGGTTGATATAGTTATAGCTGGTATAGGCATTTCACCATGCACCAAATTGGCTGAAGATGCTGGCCTAGAGATTGCAGACGGGATTAAAACTAATAAAAAGGGACAAACTTCAGACCCGTGTATTTGGGCTGCTGGCGACTGTAGTGCTTTTCCATTCGGCGATGAATACATACGCCTAGAAAGTGTGCAAAATGCAATAGACCAATCTCAACTCATTGCTAAAAATATTCTTGGAGCGAATCTGGATTATAAACCAGTGCCTTGGTTTTGGTCTGATCAGTATGATGTGAAATTGCAGATTGCGGGTTTGAACAACGGGTACAATAAAATAGTTTCACGCATCAATAAAGAAGCTGTCTCTATGTCAAATTGGTACTATAAAGATGATACCTTTCTGGCAGTTGATGCTATTAATGATAGTCGGGCTTATATGGTGGGCAAACGTTTACTAGAAGCAGGAAAATCACCCAACAAATTAAAGTTACCAAATCCAGAAATAGATCTGAAAGAATTTTTAACTCAATGAGAGTGATCGGTGGTAGTTTGAAAGGCAGGCGCTTGAGTATAATCAAGACCGATGGAAACATGAGCGCTCTTCGCCCTACGACCGACCGTATTAAAGAGAGCTTATTTAACATACTTTTCGGAGGAAAGTTTGACGTTAAAATAGAGCATACGCGTGTGCTAGATATTTTTGCGGGTACTGGAGCTCTGGGAGTTGAGGCAATTTCACGAGGGGCTAAAACGTGTACTTTTATAGAAAAAAATAAAGCCTGTTTGCAAATATTAAAAGCAAATATTGACCTCTGTAATATTGAAGATAAAACAAAAATCAAGATATGTGATGCAACAAAAATACCACTGAATTCTGATCAACCTTACAACCTAGTTTTTTTAGACCCTCCTTACCGAAAGTCACTTGGAGAGGTAGCTATAAAATCAGCATTAGACTCTAATTGGATTAGTAAGAATGCTCTTATAATTTTAGAGGAGGGCGAACAAAAGAATTCTCTAGAAGGCTTTAGTTTGGAAGATACAAGAAGGTACAGTGATACAATATTACACTTCTTCAAAAGAGTGCCAAATTAGACATAGGTAGGATGAAATTTATTTTCAGGTGATAAAGTAAAAATTTCTGCACCGTCCTTAGTTACACCAATTGCGTGTTCAAATTGAGCTGATAAAGATTTATCGCGTGTTACTGCAGTCCACTCGTCTGAAAGAACTTTAGTTTCAGGGCGCCCCAAATTCACCATGGGCTCGATTGTAAAGAACATGCCTTCTTCGATACGCGGACCAGTGCCCTCTCTGCCATAATGCAACACGTTTGGCGGACTGTGAAAAACTCGGCCTAGACCGTGGCCACAGAAATCCCGCACGACTGACATTCTGCTTTCTTCCACATATGTTTGGATAGCATGACCAATGTCACCAAAAGTTTTGCCTGGTTTGACCGCTTCTATACCTTTGAATAGCGCATCATGTGTGACCTGAATCAATCTTTCTGCTTTTCGAGAGGGCTGGCCCGCAACATACATTCTAGATGTATCACCATACCAACCATCCTTTATGACTGTAACATCAATATTTAAGATGTCTCCTTCTTTTAGTATTTTGTCACTTGGAATGCCGTGGCAAACAACATGGTTTACACTAATACAACTTGCATGTTGGTAGCCCCTATATCCAATTGTACCTGACACGACATTTTTATCACTAATCAATTCTTCAATAATCGCATCAATTTTCCCTGTAGTTTGTCCAGGAAAAACTGAAGTCACAATTTCATCTAGAATTCCGGCGGCAACGCGGCCAGCAGCATGCATTCCGTCAAAATCTTTTCTGGAATATAAATCTATCCCATCCTTTGACTTGAGTTGCCCCTTTGTTAAATTCAAATAATCACCCCTTATTATGCTGTAATTTATTGGTTCAAAAGCTAGAATTATCTATTAACTCCAGTTTATATCCCAGTTCTATCCCATTAGAAAGAAAGTTTACTCTGTACGAAACAAATTCTACTCCACTATTAGAGGAAGATATAGTTTCGTTTAAGTACGTTTGATCCAAGTCACCCGCAATTTTAAAATAATTACAATCTGATCTCTGAACCAAATAAAGAACTATGGCTCTAGTATTAGTGCTAACCGTCTTTGATAGTTCTTTTAAATGTTTAGCGCCTCTTGAAGTAACCGTATCTGGAAATTCAGCAATTTTTTCTTGCCTGCATAGGGTGACGCTTTTTACTTCAAGATAACAAGTTTTCGATCCATTCCTAAGTAGAAAATCTACTCGAGAATTAGCTCCATATATTTGTTCGCGCAATATTATATCATAATCTAAAACTTCTAAAATTTTACCTTGTAAAAGTGCCTCGTTAACAATTTTATTAGCAACATTGGTATCTACACCAGTGAAATGACCATTTTCATGGTCAACCAGCTTCCAACTGTATTTTAGCTTTTTTTTGGGATTTTCATTTGGCTCGAGCCAAACTTTTACTCCATGGTTTGCGAGGCCAAGCATACTACCAGTATTAGGGCAGTGAGCAGTAACAATCCGTCCGTTTGACAATTCTACATCGGCAAAAAAACGTTTGTATCTTTTCACTAATCGGCCAGAAACTAAATTTGATTGAAACTGCATTTTTTTTAACTATACAACTTTTAACTGCAAAGGACCATTGATGTTAAATCCCACTGCCGCGATTCTTATCATAGGAGACGAGATACTCTCAGGAAGGACGCGAGATTCTAACATGCACTACCTTTCTTGTGAATTAACAAAAATTGGTATTGATTTACAAGAAGCACGATTTATTCCGGATAACGCGACAAAAATTATCCATGATGTGAGATGTTTAAGTTCTAAATATGACTATCTTTTTACATCAGGCGGTATAGGACCCACACACGATGATATCACAGCGGATTGTATTGCTGCCGCTTTTGAAACGAAAATTAGTATCCGAGAAGACGCATTTAAGCTGTTAGAAAACTATTATTCAGAGCAGAATATTTATTTTAATAGTGCTAGGCAACGAATGGCCCGTATACCAAATGGTGCTAAACTTATTGACAACCCTATTTCAATTGCCCCCGGTTTTCATTTAAATAACGTTTTTGTCATGGCCGGTGTGCCGAACATATTTCAATCAATGGTGCAGAGTATTCTTCCACTACTATTGAATGGCAAACCAGTTTTGAGCAAATCTATAAAGATAACTCGCGGAGAGGGCGAGATTGCTGTCGAACTTAAAAAAATTGCCTCTGACCATGAAAGTGTTTCCATAGGCTCGTATCCTTACAATAATAACGGAAACTTTGGTACTAATATCGTAGTTAGGGGTATCGACAACGAAGAGTTAGAAAGAGTAGCAGAAAAGTTGAAGTCGAAACTGCTATGAAATTGACTAATAGATCCACTATTTTTGAAGTAATTGACCAAACATGGCCAGCTGAAGAATTCCATGATCTTTCAAATTGGAAATTGCGTAAAAGCCTAAATGGTGGGAAACGCGTTTCGGCCGCCACTTCTATTGAAACGCCTGATATCTCAGATATAGAATTTGCTGAAGATAAAATGACAAGTTGGCGCCAAGAAAAACTATTTATGATAAGGTCAGATCAGAATAATCTCGACGAAGCACTTAAAAAGCGTGGCTATCGTTTTATTGATCCAACAAATATTTGGAGCATTTCATCAAAAACATTGTCATTACAGCAAGTCCCACCAGTGACAGCTTTCTCAATATATCCTCCACTAGCTATTCAAAGGGAACTATGGATGGCTAACGGTATTGACTCCTCAAGAATGGAAATAATGGGTCGAGTTAAAACACCCAAAACAACAATATTTGGTCGTATTAATGCGAAGCCAGCCGCGTCTTCATTCGCAGCAGTTGCACACAAAATTGCAATGGTACATGCTTTGATAGTAGATCGCAAATGCCATCGGCAAGGTATGGGCAAATTTGTAATGCAAAAAGCGGGTGACTGGGCTTACCAAATGGGTGCTAAAAACGTAGTAGCATTATGTACAAAGGAAAATCAGTCAGCTAATTGTTTTTACAAAAGCCTTGGAATGCATTTGATTGGAGGATACCATTATAGACTATTGAAAACTTGAAAAATTTGATTTTAAATTGATAGGGCAAGTCTGGTGCCCTGATCTATCGCACGCTTCGCATCCAATTCGCCAGAATTTTTAGCGCCGCCGATTAAATAACAGTCGAAACCAGAGCTCTTAAGATCATCATAAAGTTCTGAGTTAGATACCTGACCCGCACACAAAACAATCGTGTCAACTTCGAGCAACTCCGGCATTGCTTCCCCATTTTCACGAGAAATATACAGCCCTTTATCACTTATTTTGTGATATGTAAGACCAGAGATCATCTCTACTCCTTTCATTTTCAGAGCTGTCCGGTGTATCCATCCTGTAGTCTTACCAAGATTCTTACCCATTTTTTGTGCTTTTCTTTGCAGTAGATAAACTTTTCTTTGCACGGGTTTTGGGGACCTATCCTTATCTAAAAGACCACCCCTGTATATCTCAGGGTCACCAATGCCCCATTCAGTCATCCATTCTGGCAACGGCTGAAAGTTTCCATCTTTGCGATTTTCACTAGATAAAAACTCTGCCACATCAAATCCAATACCTCCTGCTCCAATAATCGCAACTTTAGAACCTATGTCTGCCCCTCCTTTTAAAATATCTTTGTAATAATAAACGTGGCGGTGATCGAGGCCATCAATACTGGGTTCGCGTGGATGAACACCCGTCGCGATTATGACCTTATCGAAATCTTCTAATTCTTTCTTCGCTACATCATAATTTAGTTTTATTTCTATTTCAGGAAGTGCTTTGATCATATTTTTATACCAGGTCACCAACCCCCAAAATTCCTCTTTTCCAGGAATCTTTTTCGCCAGGTTGAGTTGGCCTCCCAATTCGTCTTCTTTTTCAAAAACTGTAACTTGATGACCGATTTGAGCGGCAGTTATGGCAGCAGACAAGCCTGCTGGGCCTCCGCCAACAATGCCAATATTCTTTGAATCCGACACTATTTTGAGCTCTAATTCTCGTTCAAAACATGCTCTCGGGTTAACCAGGCACGAACTAATTTGTCCTTTGAAGGTGTGATCAAGACATGCTTGGTTACAAGCTATGCAAGGCGCTATCAACTGACTCTTTTCTAGACTTGCTTTGTTTACAAACTCCGGATCAGCTAAAAATGGCCGAGCCATACTTACCATATCAGCACTTTTTGATTTTAATACTTCTTCTACTTTTTCTGGAGTATTAATCCTATTCGATGTAATCAATGGTATATCAATCTTTCCCATTAATTTTTTTGTAACCCAAGTAAATGCTGCTGGGGGTACCGACGTAGCAATAGTTGGAATTCGAGCTTCGTGCCATCCTATGCCAGTGTTTATGATGTTAACACCTGCCATCTCAAGTTTTTTTGCCAAAATCACAACTTCTTCATGAGATGAACCATTTGGAATTAAGTCAATCATTGAAAGGCGAAATATTAATAAAAAGTTTTCTCCAACTTCAGACTTGATTTTATTCACAATTTGTAAGGGTAAACGCATTCTGTTTTCATAAGATCCACCCCATGAGTCATCTCGTTTATTAGTATGTTCAACCAAAAACTGGTTAATGAAATAACCCTCAGACCCCATTATCTCAATGCCATCGTAACCAGCGGATTTAGCTAAACGAGCACATTTCACAAAATCAGCAATTTGTTTCTCTATACCCTCCCCATCCAAAGCATTTGGGACAAAAGGTGAAATGGGAGATTTAATTGCAGACGGGGCTACACAATCTGGACTATAAGCATATCTTCCCGCATGCAAGATTTGCATGGCTATTCTGCCACCATTTTTATGAACAGCATCGGTTACAATTTTGTGATTATCAGCATCTTCCTCATTCAACATGGCAGCTGCACCTTTGAATACTGCGCCCTCCTCATTTGGGGCAATACCTCCAGTAATAATGAGCCCAACACCGCCTTTAGCCCGTTCTGAATAAAAGTCCGCTATCCTACCCCAATCCTTTGTTTCCTCCAAATTGGTATGCATGGAACCCATAATCACTCTATTTTTTAAGGTCAGAAAACCAAAATCAATAGGCCTGAACATGTTTGGGTATTTATCACTCATAGAAACTCCTTCAATTTCAGAAATAAGTTATCGAGACCACCTTGTCATGGGGTACGCTGCGTTAAGAACGGGAATTATGGACGCAACTTTGGGCGTATTTTTGATGTCACAAAATTAGTTATTTTATTTACTGGTCTCATTTTTGGCTTAACGGAGGTATTTGATCTTTGATCGTCGATATTCAAATTTAAATCTGACACGTTAACGTTTGATAGATTATCCGGAGCACTGAAATTAGCTATTGATGCACTTAGAATTTCCATCTGGTGAAGATCAGATACATTTTTCTTTCTGGGTGAGAAATATTGGGCTAAAACCACATAGCCTTTCTCGGCTTTTGCTGTGCGCCAAACAGTATCTTGCACAGATTTTGCTGAAAACCGACTATTTTCAACTTTTACCAGATCAGAGCCATCCAAATAATCAGTTTTAATTATTTGCTGATTATTTGCCAAGTATGAGCGTGTGATTTTTCCGTTCGCGCCAGTTTCCATAGGTGCAAAGCTTATACTGACCATACCGCGACCCTTCGTCATTTCGCAGGACGTGTAAATCACACTCCCGGTATAAGAGTTATTTTTGAAAGGGCCGACGCAATATCCTTCCGGTGCAAGACCAACTGCACCATTTTTAAACTTTACTACATTTTTGCTGTAAGGCACATCAACTGGTTTTGGGAAAAAAGAACCAAGCCCACTGCACGACGTTATAAACAAACAAGCTATAAAAAGTTGGATTCTAGAAGTATTGATAATCATATAAATTTCGCTGGTGTTATAACTTTTGGATATCAACTATTGCTTAGAAAAATGTTTAATTTGTTTAACTTCAAACACCTTATCAATCCTTTTCTAACATTGGAATTGATATCAAAAAAAAGTTTAGTGTCGTTGTTTATTTGCTCTGATAAGAATCGAACCGATTGCATTTTGAGGTCCAACATTTTATTAAGTTATACGAACACTGTGTGATTAGGAATGTGAAATGAATTGGATATCAAATTACGTCCGACCCCGCATAAATTCTATCTTTTCTCGTCGCGAAGTGCCGGAAAATCTTTGGTCAAAATGCGATGAATGCGGAACAATGCTCTTTCACAGAGAATTGCAGGATAACTTAAATGTCTGTATCGAGTGTGGTCATCATATGCCAATTACCCCACGCGAACGTTTCAAAAATCTGTTTGATGGGGGTGTTTTTGTTGAAATAAATGTACCAAAGCCTATTACCGATCCATTACAATTTAAAGACCAAAAAAAATATCCAGATCGGATGAAAGCGGCGCAGAAAAAGAGTGCTGAGCAAGAGGCTATGTTAGTTGCAGAAGGTGAAATTGGCAGAACTCCGATAGTGGCAGCAGCCCAAGATTTTTCGTTTATGGGAGGATCAATGGGCATGTATGTTGGTAATGCAATAATTACTGCGGCAGAAAGAGCCGTTGAATTAAATCGCCCATTGGTTCTTTTCTCCGCAGCAGGGGGTGCTAGAATGCAGGAAGGAATTTTAAGCCTGATGCAGATGCCAAGAACCACTGTTGCGATCCAATTATTGAAAGAGGCTAACTTGCCGTACATTGTAATTCTTACACATCCCACAACGGGAGGAGTAACTGCATCATATGCAATGCTTGGCGACGTTCAGATTTCGGAGCCTAACGCGCTAATTTGTTTTGCGGGGCCGAGGGTAATCGAGCAAACAATTCGGGAAAAACTACCAGAAGGTTTCCAAAGAGCTGAATATCTACTCGATCATGGAATGTTGGACCTTGTTACACCTAGGACTAAAATAAGAAGTGAATTAATTAAAATTATACGAATGCTTCTGGGTCTAAGTCCAGTAGTTGTTGGAGACTTACCGAAGCCTCCGCAAGATAACCCATCGGAAGAAGCCGAAGAAAACTCTAAATGATATCCAAAAGCTCTGACAAGATCCTTAAAAGAATGATGGATCTTCACCCGAAGGTTATTGATTTAACGTTAGATAGAGTTTTCACCTTACTCGAGGCTCTTAATAGCCCTCACAAAAAACTGCCAGCTGTTATTCATATTGCCGGAACAAATGGGAAGGGTAGTACCTTATCAATGATCCGCGCAGGTTTGGAAAGCTCTGGCAGATCTGTACATACGTATACTTCACCACATTTAATACACTTTAACGAGCGGATTAGGTTAGCAGGTAAATTAATAACAGAAACTGAATTATCCCAGCTTTTGGATGAATGCTACGAAGCAAATGCTGGCAAAGAAATTACTTATTTTGAAATTACTACCTGTGCTGCGATGCTAGCCATGAGCCGAAAAAACGCAGATTATACACTTTTGGAGGTAGGACTTGGAGGACGTTTAGATGCAACTAATGTGGTTGAGAAACCTGCTCTAGCAGTCATTACACCAATATCTTTTGACCACGAGCAATTTCTTGGTAATTCTATAGAAAAGATAGCATCCGAAAAGGCTGGGATAATTAAAAGAAATACTCCTGTTGTTATCAGTTTACAAAATGAGCAAGCCTTAAAGATTATCGAAGATAGAGCGTTAGAATTAAACGCTCCTATTTATTCGTATGGAAAAGACTGGCTGGCTTGGGAAGAAAGAGGCAGATTGATCTATCAAGATGGCCAGGGGTTATTAGACCTACCCTATCCAAATTTAGCGGGTGGTCATCAAATAATTAACGCTGGATGTGCGCTTCAAACGTTGAGGCTGCTAGATAATGGACTAATAAAAAACTTTGACAGTGTAACAACCAATGCAAGCTGGCCAGCTAGAATGCAAAAACTTAAGGACGGATTGCTCAACAAGTTGTATCCCTCAGCAGAAATATGGCTTGATGGGGGGCACAATCCCGCAGCTGGAGAAGCGATAGCTGCTCACTTATCAAAATTAAAGCCCCGTCCTACTTATGCAATCTGCGGGATGCTTAATACCAAAGACATAAAAGGCTTTATGAACCCTTTGTCCTCTCAAATTGATAAGTTATTTGGTATTTCAATACCTGAGGAGAATAATACTTTATCCGGTCATGAGACATCACAAGAAGCAGCAAACGTTGGTATGGTATCTAATTCGTGTGACTCATTGGAATCGGCATTTAAATTGATTAAGCAGCATTCAGAAAATCCACGAATAATTATATGTGGATCTCTATACTTAGCAGGTCATGTACTTGCACTTCAAAAATATGAGATCAATTGACCGAATCACATGCTTGACTGATTCGCATACTTCATGTTTAATGATTCGCATGGGTTAATGAAAAATGCCAATGTAGGTTTTACTACCAACAAAATAAAGTGATCAAATCCATAATAGTTAATTACTCTCCCAAGACGTAGGCATCATACAGGCAAATTATTATTGGGAGAGTAATTCAACTTGCATTAAGCCAAGTTTTTGACTGCATCTCTCTCAAGCGACTAGCTGTTCGTCCGAATTCAAAGGAACCTTCGCCTTCCGTATACAACATTTCAGGTTCTGCAGCAGCGGAACATATGAATCTTATTTTTGATTCATAGGCAGCATCAATAAGCGTAACAAAACGCTTCGCTTCATTAAAATTTGAACGACTGAGCTGGGGAATATTATCAATCATGAGAACTCTCACGGCATCAATAATTGCCAAATAATCGCCCGGGCCTAACATCTGCCCACAAATCTCAAAAAAATCAAACCTAGCAACGCCATCTTTATAAAAAGGGAATCTTATTTCCCGACCTTTAAACGTGAGAGTAAACTCGTGGCTAGAATTTCCCGTGAGATTGGACCAAAGTAAGTCCATGTAGTCTCTGCTTTCTAAATTTAGAGGAGAAAAATAAACTTTATCACCAGCAATCAAGGTCTGCCGATAATCTTTAACACCAGAGACTTCGAAAACATCAAAGTTCGCCTCAATAAAGCTGATGAATGGTAAAAATAAATCTCTATTCAATCCATTTTTATATAAATCAATAGGGGGTCTATTAGACGTTATTACTACTGTCATGCCCCCCTTTATGAGAGCTTCAAATAACCTACCGACTATCATGGCATCAGCGATATCTTTGATTTGCAACTCGTCCAGTGCTATAATATTTAATTCATCAGTAATTTTTTTTACTACAGGCACCAATGCATCTTTTACTTTACTTTGTCGCGCTAAGTTCAGCGATGATTGAACTTCTTGCATAAAGGAGTGGAAATGCATCCGCCGAACCGCAACTTTAAGAGAGGCCACAAACATATCCATGATCATGGATTTCCCGCAGCCCACGCCACCCCAAACGTATATTCCTTTTGGTGTGACTGGAGACTTTGAAAACAAAAGTTTTCTTTGTTTTTTTTCAACCGAAATACGTAACGCATCAAACCTGGTTAAGAGCTCTTCCTGCGCCTTCTCTCTTTGGATTTTACCTAAGCTAACATTTCTTTTGTATGTATCAACAAGTGTCTCCATTATTTGGGTTTACTTGAAGTAGTAATTATCGCAAGGGTTAATTTATCAATTAAAACTATTTATACCTAGAAGTGTCGCTGGAAAGTTAAGCATGGTAGCCAAAAATTCAATATTTAACTCAGTATTAATCGTCGGTTGCGTGATAATACTTATAAGCTTCGCAATACGATCCTCTTTTGGCGTATTTCAGATACCGATTGCTGAAGAGTTCAATTGGCTTAGGTCTGAGTTTTCTCTAGCTATAGCCCTACAGAATCTTGCGTGGGGCATAGGTCAGCCGATCTTTAGCGCACTAGCAGAAAAAATTGGTGATCGTCGTGCGATAATTTTAGGAGGATTTACATACGCTTTTGGACTTCTTTTATCATCCGCAGCAGTGACCCCTCAGGCTCATCAGTTTTACGAAATTTTAGTTGGTTTCGGCGTTGCCGGCACCGGTTTTGGAGTAATCCTGGCAGTTGTCGGGCGCGCTAGTTCGGAGAAAAATAGATCTATGTCACTAGCAATTGCGACGGCTTCTGGAAGCGCTGGACAAGTACTTGGTGCACCTATTGGAGAATTGCTTTTACATTACATGCCATGGCAATCAGTTTTTTTGATATTTTCTATTACTATTTTATCAACCCTACTTTTACTGCCTTTCATGCGAGTTTCTGTAGCGGATACCCAAAGACATGTAACACAAAGTATGAGGGAACTGGTCGGAAAAGCAGTAGTGGACCCAAGTTACTCAATGATATTTCTAGGATTTTTTAGTTGTGGTTATCAATTAGGTTTCCTAACTGCACACTTTCCAGCTTTTGTTACCGAAATGTGCAACCCAATACTACCTACAACAGCAATATACAATTTAGGAATTACTTCTACCTCTGCGCTGGGTGCTATATCCATTTCGTTAATTGGACTGGCAAATATTGCGGGCACCCTTGGCGCTGGATACCTCGGCAAAACATATTCTAAAAAGTACCTTTTATCATCCATATACCTTGGTCGTACTATGGTCTGTACGGTATTTATATTAGCGCCGATCACACCGATATCAGTTGTGTTGTTTTCGCTCCTTATGGGTTCTTTGTGGCTTGCTACTGTTCCTCTAACAAGTGGGCTGATTGCTCAAATTTATGGCCTGCGTTACATGGGTACGCTTTATGGTATTGTATTTTTTTCACATCAACTTGGAGGCTTCATGGGAATATGGCTTGGAGGCAGACTATATGATGTTTATGGAAACTATAATCTTGTCTGGTGGATTGGGATAGCTGTTGGCGCATTTAGCGCTCTTGTGCATTTGCCCATAAGAGAACAGCAGAAATCTTGGGTCTAGCAGTACAAATCAGCATAAACTAATATTATTTCAACTTTTTGGATATTTATTTTTTTCCCATGCAGTCAAAATATATTTGGCAACTATCAGGTCCAAATGAGCGCCTCCACCATTTTTAAAAAATGTAATTTCATCATTTGATCTGCGTATAAAATTACCAAGTCCATAAAAATCTGCCAGAATATCTGCCCTGGAAATAACATTATTTTTCAATGGAATTTTTAATTCACCAATATGATCCAGGGTCGTATCATAGCTATCAACAAATTTTGTACTTCGGCATAGCGCTGAATCATCAACTTCTCGCATGTCAGGTCTATAGGCACCAATCAGGTCGAGATGCTGACCAGGTATAAGCCATTCCCCTTTGATAATTGGTTGTTTCGACATGGTAGCGCAAGTTATAATGTCAGCGCTTTTAACACCCGCCTCCAAGTTTTCTACAGCCACCGCATTACTTTTGTTTTTAACCATATACAATGCTCGTTCATGAGTACGGTTCCACACTAGGAAATTAGCCTTAGGAAAGGCCGCAGAGTAGGAATCAAAAAGGCTCTGTCCTACAGTCCCTGCCCCAACTATCAGAATATTTTTACTATCAGGTCGTGCCAAACGGAGCGCTGCTGTAATACTATCACCGGCTGTCTTCCATTTTGTAACAAGGTGAAAATCTAGAATTGCTTCTAGGACTCCAGTTTTGTCAGAAAACAAACTTACTGCACCATTTACTTTTGGTATCGAATGCATTGAGTTTTTTGGAAAGATTGTGGCGGACTTAACAGCTAATCCCAGCCCATCAATCCATGCAGAACGAGATAAAAGCGTATCCTCCTCTCTATAGATAAAAGTATCTTGAACTTGCGCCTTGGGCATTTGATGCCCACTCTCAATTGCGTTCACAAGCTCAAGCCAATCCAATAAAGAATTACCCTCGTCATAATTAATATATTCTACATCCATAGCGCTCACCGATCACGACTAACTTTAGTTTCCAAAGAGTGCCTTTGCATGAAAATTCATATGCTCTTCCATAAATGTCGCTATAAAGTAATAGCTGTGATCGTACCCATTATTCATCCGAAAAATAGCATTCATTTTTCTCTCTTTTAAAACCTTGGAAAGACTGTCTATTAACAATAGATCGATATATTCATCGTCAGATCCTGTATCAACTAAAATAGGGCCAGAAAAATTTGTATGCTGCGCAACGACACTAGCGTCGTAGTTTTCCCATAAGTTTTTATCGCTTCCTAAATAGGCAGAAAATTGCTTGCGACCCCAATCTGACTCCATTGGATTACAAATTGGAGCTAACGCTGATACCGATCTAAATTTAATATTCATTTGAAAAGCGAGTAACAATGCGCCATGCCCGCCCATTGAATGACCCATCACAGACTGCCTCGAAATATCAACATTAAAGTTTTTTTCTATCACACTGGGTAACTCTGAAATAAGATAATCCCACATCTGATAATTTTCTTTCCACGGCGATTGAGTAGCATTAAGATAGAAACCGGCCCCCTGCCCGAGATCATATGAATCATCATCTGGAATATTTTTTCCTCGAGGAGAAGTATCTGGAAAAACTACTGCAATTTTATGAAGTTGCGCAAACTTTTGCATTCCTGCCTTAAGCATCGCATTCTCGTGGGTGCAGGTTAAACCCGATAAAAACCATAAAACCGGTATTTGCGTATTTCTAGGTGCATTAGGCATAAACACTGCAAAATTCATACTGCACTTCAACGCTGTTGATTTATGTTTATATACGCCTTGTACTCCGTCGAACATTTTATTTTCTGAAACAATATCCATAACTTTTATTGTCGATACTCACTTTCGTTAAATATACATTCTAATCTACTTATCAGCTTATCTAAGTCATAACTACAGAACCAGCGCAATTGTAAATGTAACAGTTAGTGCACTAAAAAGTGTAGAAAGCAATATAGCCGCAGATATACGCTCAGGGTCTATTTTATAATGTTGAGCCAACATAAAGGTGTTACCTGCAACTGGCAAAGAGGCCGTTATAACCATTACCGCCGCTGCATATGGCTCAATGTAAAATAGATAGAAAGCCATAATACCAACCAAAAACGGATGGGCAAATAATTTGAGAAAGCTCAACCAGAATGCAGATGTTGGATCATCTACTTTTCGAAAAGATAGTGACGCACCAATTGCAAATAATGCACCCGGAGTGGCTGCCTGTCCTAAAATTACCAAAAAATCACTTAAAAATTTTGGTGTTTGAAAATTTAAATAACCCCAGACGAGTCCCAAAGAAAAAGACACAATCATTGGATTTTGAAATAGTCCTTTAATAATAGGTTTTAATGATCTTATTCCCCATTTTCTGTCCCGGGATACCATTATTAAAACAACTATAAGTGTGCCAAAGATTGCGAAATCTGTTGCTAGGATCATCATAACATAGCCAACTGACTGCGGGCCAACTAAGGTGGCCAATAGAGGGATACCTAAAAACCCAGTATTTCCAATTGTTGCGATTTGAGCATCAAAAACTGACGTTTCGAACTTATTGCCTGAAAAATAACTTGCCGAGATTACAAGAAGATAAAGAAATAACGTTGCAACCACATAACATCCAACAAATTTCAAATCGAAAATTTTATTAATCTCAAGCTGTGCTGAAAATCGAAAAAGCATCGCAGATAAGGCAAAATAAAAAACAAATTTTGTTATTGCATCCGTTCCACGTTTGCCCAAAAACTTATATTTTCCAGAAAAATAACCGATGGCTACTATTAAAAAAAAAGGTGCCGTTTGTAAGAAAATGCTGATCATATAGAAGGGTTAGCAGCTAATTTAGAGTGGTCAACCAAAATTAGAAAATGTTTCAAGTTGATGCATAAATTATTGCTTCAGTCCTCGACTACCTAATCAAAATGTGCGCGAATTACCAGTAATTAGTAAGTTTACAAAAACTTGCAAAATGATAGGCTCCCATAATGAGTAAAGAAAAAATAAATAAGGGACGGAAATATCAACAAGTTATTTCAGGCGCTCGATCTATTTTTTTGAGCGAGGGTTTTGAAGCGGCAAATATGGATGTAATTGCACAAACCGCAAAAGTAAGTAAGGCCACTCTTTATAGTTATTTTCCAGACAAACAGAGCTTATTTATTGAGGTCGCTAAGTCAGAGTGTGAAAGCCAAGCCGACAATGCGCTCAAAATAATTGATCAAACACAAAGTGTTGATAAGGTTTTACATCAAGCAGCAGCTTATACAATTAACTGGCTGGTTTCAGATATAGCACAACAAATTTTTCGAATTTGCGTTTCCGAAATCGAACGATTCCCAATTTTAGGGAAAAGTTTTTATGAAAATGGTCCCTTAATGGGCCAATCTAAACTTATCGAGTATTTCAAATATGCAGAGCAACAAGGTTGTTTGAAAATAAGTGATCTATACCTGGCAGCAGATCAGTTTACGGAATTGTGTAAAGCCGACCTTTACACAAAAGCACTATTTGGAATCCAACAAAAATTTACAGATGCCGAGATTGATCGTGTTGCAGATGGAGTTGTGCAAGTTTTTTTGGCTAAATACGGACAGCACTAGTCTATAATTAGTACACGACTACGGATCTAATGCTTTCTCCAGTATGCATCAAATCGAAACCTTTGTTAATTTCTTCAAGCCCAAAAGTGTGAGTAATCATCGGGTCGATCTCGATTTTTCCTTCCATATACCAGTCCACAATTTTTGGAACATCTGTGCGACCGCGCGCACCTCCAAAGGCTGTTCCCTTCCATACTCGACCTGTAACAAGCTGAAATGGGCGAGTAGAAATTTCCGCTCCCGCAGGGGCTACTCCAATTATTATACTTTCACCCCAACCTTTGTGGGCACTTTCTAACGCTGCTCGCATTACCTCAACATTACCAGTGGCATCAAACGTATAATCTGCACCACCTTTCGTTATATTTACTAAATGTTGAACCAGATCCCCAGAAACTTCGTTTGGATTCACATAATCCGTCATACCGAATTTTCTCGCCATTTTTGATTTCTGCGGGTTTAGGTCAACTCCCACAATTTGATCAGCACCTGCTAACCTAAGTCCTTGTATCACGTTAAGGCCAATGCCTCCCAACCCGAAAACAATAGTCCGACTTCCAATTTCAACTTTGGCTGTATTAATAACAGCACCAATTCCAGTCGTTACACCACAACCAATATAGCAAACTTTATCAAACGGTGCCTTTGAATTAATCTTTGCCAAAGCGATCTCAGGTAAAACGGTGAAATTAGAAAAGGTCGAGCAGCCCATGTAATGTAGAATTGGAGTACCATCCAACATACTAAACCGAGTGGTGCCGTCTGGCATTAAGCCTCGTCCTTGAGTTTCTCTAATGGCTTGACAAAGATTTGTTTTGGGATGGAGACAATATTCACATTGCCTGCATTCGGGAGTATATAACGGGATTACATGGTCTCCAACTTTTAGATCAAAAACATCAGGACCAACTTCTACAACTACACCAGCTCCTTCATGTCCCAGGATAGCCGGAAACAGCCCTTCCGGGTCAGAACCAGATAAAGTAAATTCGTCCGTATGACATATGCCAGTAGCTTTTATCTCCACTAAAACTTCACCAGCCTTGGGCCCTTCAAGGTTGACGTCCATCACTTCCAGTGGTTTTCCAGCTTCTATTGCAACTGCAGCACGAGTTCTCATAATGTCCTCCCATTGTTATTAATATCCTGCACAGCAAAAAATATTTTGCAATCAGTATAACTCAGGGGCCCTGAAAAATATTGCTCTAAGTATCCATTAAAGCTTAAGCAGAGAACCTAATTTAAAATTAAATTATGACCGGTCTATTTTTTTATCCGATAAGCTTTGTGACATGAACCACAAGATTGGCCTATATTCCCAAGCCCAGCTGCCAGGGTATCTGCAGAACTTGTTTCAAGACCCTCAATCATAAATGCAAAATCATCGGCCTTTTCGACAAAATCTTCCCAATTTTCCCAAATAGCTGGAGAACTTTCTGATAGTGGGTCGGTTTCATTTAATTTAAATTTGACTTCAATATCTGCCGCGGCTAGCAATAGTGTTTGCTTAGCATTTTCTGCACTTTCTTCAGTAAATGGGTCCAATCCACGTGCCATTGCACCAATTTTTGCCATCGTATCTTTAATTACTGTCATCAACTGCATGCGCTGCTTCACAGCATCATTTTTTACACCTTCATGTGCGAACACAGGAAGTGCAATAAAAGCTATTGATGCCAGACATATAATTTTTGTTTTCATTTTTATTCTCCAGTATTAAGGATATAGCACACTGAATATGAAAAAAAAGTATCAATCTTGATTATTAAACTGGACAATATATCTATTATATAGATAGAACAAAACAAGAACATTTGAGATTAGAATGTCAAACCCAAGATACATTTCTTTATGGTTCCCATATTTTGGGGCAGAACGGGTACAACGAATTTTCAAATTCGAAAAAAATCATAAGCTTGCGATAATTGAAAATAATGGTAATACACAAACATTATCTTCCGTATCTTTCGGTGCACATAATTCAGGATTAAATATCGGCCAGCCATTGCAAGATGCAAAAGCCATATGCCCAGAATTAATGACCCGTGTTCGATCTGTAAAATGCGAATTAACTTTTCTACACGCCTTATGTCGTTGGTATACTCAATTCACACCTTGGGTAGCAGCCGACAACTATGACGGAGTGATCCTTAACATTAAAGGTTGCGCACACTTATTTGGTGGTGAAGAAGGAATGCTTGATTTAATTGTATCTCGTACAGAAACATTCGGCTTGACCGTAACAAGTGGAGTGGCTGATACTGTAGGAGGTGCTTGGGCATTAGCTCGCTTTACTCCCAAGCCAACAGAAAGCTACCTTAAAAGTAATTCTATTGATCAAGAAGCTCGCGCAACCCGTAGCCGTGCTACAAAAAAAATACAAATAGACGATACAAAACAGCAAGTGACGCAATTACTTAAAAATAATGCAATACGCATTGCACCAGCGGGAAATACTTATAACTCATTAGCTAAACTTCCAATTGCATCACTGCGTATTGAAAATAAAATAGTAACTAAATTAAACCAACTTGGCTTAAAATCTGTAAAAGACCTGTTGAAACAACCAAGGGCACCTCTTACCAGACGCTTTGGCCCTACATTGATTGCCAGATTAGACCAGGCACTAGGACATGTGCCAGAGACAATTTCACCAATGACTGACAAAAAGCATTTTGGTGTGAGAATAAGCTTTCCAGAACCTATTGGGCTTATTGAGGATATCAAGAACGCTATAGAAAAATTGCTTATTCGTTTATGTAACAAATTAAAAACTGCTGTTTTAGGATTTCAGGAATTAAAAATTGATTTGGGTTTTAATAATAATGAAACACAATCACTTTTGGTAAGTCTGGCATGTTTCACTAATGATCCTGAACGTATCTTCTCTGTTTTACTGCTCAAATTAGATGAAATTAAACCAAATTTTGGCATTGATATTATCCGACTTGAAGCAATCAATGTAGGTCCTATCACACAATCTCAATCCATTAATAATTTGGATCTGCATGAAAAGGTAATAAAAAATCAAAATAGCGTACTTAAAAACCTAATAACGCGGCTGGGAACAAAAGTTGGATTAGATGCAATTATCAGACACATACCAGCTCAAAGTCATATACCTGAAAAATCGTGGCAGGTTTTAAATGCAGCATGGTCAAATTATGATATGAAAAGCTGGCCAACTTCAAACCGCAATAGACCTTCATTTTTATGGCCACCGGAAGCATTAGAAGTGCCAAAGCATTCAAGACTAGAAGATCATTTTATTTGGCGGAAAAAATTATACCAAGTAAAAACTAAATTGGGACCAGAACGGATTGCACCAGAATGGTGGATAGAAGATAATAATTGGCGAAGTGGAGTGCGTGATTATTGGCAGGTACGATGTAATGATGGAGAATTTTTATGGCTATTTTATGCTCATGGAGCGCAACTACCAGGAGGCTGGTTTTGCCACGGAAAATTTGGATAAAGTAACCGAATTAATTCTCTACTTAATAGTGCCTAAAAAAAATATCCAATAAACTTATAAAAATGGCATATGCCTATTTACATCCTTATAAAGTAAATATCTGAAAGGTCCTGGTCCTCCTGCATAACATGCCTGAGGGCAAAAAGCTCGAAGCCACAAAAAGTCTCCTGCCTCCACCTCAACCCAGTCTTGATTAAGATGATAAACAGCTTTTCCCTCAAGAATATATATTCCATGTTCCATCACATGTGTTTCCGCAAAAGGAATTACACCACCAGGCTTAAAAGTCACAATATTAACATGCATGTCATGGCGAATATCATCAGGCTCAACAAAGCGCTTAGTAAACCACGTGTTGTTAGAATTAGGCATTTCGATGTCTTCGCATTCATTTTCATTTTTTACGAAAGCTGCAGGACGCTCGACCCCATTGATATCTTTATATAATTTCCGAATCCAATGGAAATTAGTTTCTTCATTAGAATTGCTCCAAATACTCCATTCAGAACCAGCTGGAATATAGGCGTAACTACCACTTTTCAGAATATAGCTTTCACTGTTAATTGTTAATTCAGCTGAACCAGACGTCAAAAAAAGCACTGACTGAACCCCCGAGTTAGCTTCCGGATTATCACTTCCTCCGTTTGGTTCTAGTTGCACCACATACTGACTAAATGTTTCTGCAAAACCTGTCATTGGCCGGGCGACAACCCACATCCTCATATGCTTCCAAAAAGGAAGAAAACTAGTAACTATATCAGTGAAACAACCACGGGGAATTACTGCATAAGCACTTTTAAATACAGCTCTGTCCGTTAGTAATTTTGATTGCGATGGGAGCCCCCCCACTGGAGAAACATATGTATTTTTTTTCATATAATTTTTTCTAATTAAACATTTATATATTCAAAACGTGAAAACTTTAAATTAAAGCAATTGTACCCATAATTTATTGACAGTAACAGAAATAATCTATTCAGAGCTTATATTATCACAAAATATTTTAACATAAAAATATCATTCACTAGACATCGAAGGTGTACGAACGCCTAACGAACGCCAACGCTTCAACTCTTTTGGAGCACTTAATGTCATTTTCCGATATATTTGATTATATCTATCTACTCGAAAAAGCTTAACACTTGTTAACACGCCCATCCTACGCAAAAACTTCCGGTCTTCTTCCGCAAGCTCTTCACGAATATTAGTGTCTACTCCAGCCCTCGATACATACTCCAACAAGTTTTTATCTCTTCTTGATATGCTATCAGTATCATCAATGCTGCCGCCCAGCTTTTCAATCAAATCACGCTTTGGTGTCGGATCTGCTAAATTACCTGCTGATGCATCAGGTACTGGAAGCTTCGTTAAATTGTTTGGTATTGTTAGAGGCCTACTAGGTAATACCGCAAATTCCTCGGGGCCTGTCCCAACATCATAAAGGTCCCGAAGTCTCGCATCATCACTGCTACAAGCACTCAATAAAAATAAACTGACTAAGATTCCTGAAATCCTACAGAACATAAAATACCATTCTAAATTTAATTACAATATTAACGGATGAAACAGCTTCAGTCACTCTCATTCTGTTTGCCTGAAAATATAACCAATCCAAGAGCACCAAAAAATATAAAGATATCTGCTACATTAAACGCAAACGGGTTGGATATTCCACAACAAGATACATTTAGAAAATCAACAACTGCACCATGAAAAAATCGATCGATAGCATTTCCAGCTGCCCCACCAACCAAAAAACCACAAGCGACTAAGCCCAGTGATCCAAATTTTTCTGAAACCGACCATCTAATCACAACAAAACAAATTAAAAAAGCAATTATGATTAGAACCCAGCGCATAATCTCTGTGTTGTTTGCAAACAAACCAAAGTTTACCCCATAATTCCATGCCATAGTGAATTGTAAATAAGGAGGGAAAACATCTATTATTCCCACAGACGGTAAATCTAAAATATACAGCATGGTGAGTTTAGAAAGCTGGTCGCACAGTATCGTAATTATCGCAATTTGTAAAATTTTATACATATTACCTCTAATGTTTAAAATGCCTCATTCCAGTGAAAATCATGGCAAGCCCAGCCTCATTGGCCGCATTAATTACTTCATTATCTCTAATTGAACCACCCGGCTGAATTATGGATGACGCACCTGCTTCAATTGCAGCCTCTAATCCATCTGCAAATGGGAAAAAGGCATCTGACGCTAATGCAGATCCCTGTGTTGGAAGCTCATCTAAACCCTGAGCTTTAGCCATCTCTTCAGCCTTCTTAGCTGCAATCATACAACTATCTACACGGCTCATCTGTCCAGCCCCAATCCCAACTGTACAAAGATCTTTTGCGTATACTATAGCATTTGATTTTACGTGCTTAGCAACTTTCCAGGCAAAAAGCATATCTTGAAACTCGCTATCTGTAGGATTTCTTTTTGTAACAACACGCAAACTATTTTGTGATAAAGGCTTTCTATCTTTATCTTGAACTAAGTAACCACCAGACACATGCCTAATTACTTTTGATTCACACGCCAGATTAGTTGACTTCTCTGCTATCAATAATCTGAGATTACTTTTCGCAGAGAAGACTTTACGCCCACCATCCGTTATGCCTGGGGCAATGACGACTTCAGTAAAGACCTTGGTAATTTCTCTCGCAGATTCCTCATCAATGATCTGATTTACAGCAACGATGCCTCCGAAAGCCGAAGTCGTATCACAGTGTAAAGCCACTTTATAAGCCTCAACTAGATTATTTGCCACACCGACGCCACACGGATTAGCATGCTTAATAATAACAGCTGCTGCTCCATCACTTTCCGTAAACTCATTCACTAATTCGAGAGCGGCGTCAGCATCATTTATATTGTTATATGACAACTCTTTACCTTGAATTTGATACGCAGCACCAATGCCACTATTTATACTTTCATCTACGTAAAAAGATGCGCTCTGGTGTGGATTTTCTCCGTACCTCAAATTTTGTGATAAAGCTGCTGAAAACGAGAGACGCCGAGGTTGTATATGCCCAGCTTGCTCTAACATCCAAGTTGAAACCATAGCATCATAATTGGCAGTTAACGAAAAAGCATTCTGTGATAGTTTTTGCCT
Source organism: Candidatus Salinivivens marinus (assembly GCF_965655845.1). Classification (NCBI taxonomy): domain Bacteria; kingdom Pseudomonadati; phylum Pseudomonadota; class Alphaproteobacteria; order Rhodobacterales; family Paracoccaceae; genus Candidatus Salinivivens; species Candidatus Salinivivens marinus. Next base: position 107,911 of record NZ_CBFHHX010000002.1, on the reverse strand, counting down.
GAAGGTATAAGAGGTGCATCCGTTGTTAACATTTAATTCATCAATTAAATCTCCATAATCTTGGCTATCAACCACTGTGGTAACATACTTAAAGTTCTTTGCGGCCGCTCTAATCATTGCTGGGCCGCCAATATCTATGTTTTCAATACAATGAGTATAATCAGCACCGCTCTTAACGGTTTCTGCAAAAGGGTACAGATTCACTATTAATAGATCTATCTCCTTTATTTTATGTGCTTCCATTGCTTCTAAATGTGATTTTTCATCTCTTACAGCAAGCAAACCACCATGCACTCTTGGGTGAAGCGTTTTTAAACGCCCATCCATCATTTCAGGGAAACCTGTTAATTCTGACACTTCTTTAACATTAAAGCCTGCATCACGCAGCATAGATGCGCTCCCTCCAGTTGAAACAATTTCAACATTTCTTTCTTGAAGTTCCTGTGCAAGTTCCAAGATGCCTGCTTTATTTGATACAGAGATTAATGCTCGTTTAATTTTTATAAATTTTTCCAACGGAAATACCTATTTTTGTTCGAAAAAACGCGTGAGAAAACAATTTAAATTTCAAGTTTCGATATCATAGGATTTTTGTAAAGACCACCTGACTTGCTTTAAAAAATCATTAAACTTTGCCGAAAAAATAACCTGCTGGGTGGGAATTGGTGATGCCTGCCCTTCACTAAAATAATAACTAGGATGAAAACTTGGAGCTAAATCAAAAGCTTCTAAAATCCACGTCCCTGAGTACTTTGAATTCATTTGTACTGTATCATCATCTAAAATTTGCGCCGTTACGTCAGGATGCAAGTGAAACCTCACTTCATACTCTATACCATAAACGGAAATCTCTTTTGATTTGCCAAGAGTTGAAAGTAGCTCAATCTGATCTTGACCGATCAAAGTGTCCCCATTATCCGAAAGTTCTAACTTTCTCTCTAGGATAACTCCATATTTATTAGCATAAGCATTATGAGAGACAGTCAGCTCAGTCCCTCCTGCGACCCTTGATTTGTTTACCATAACTTCTGTTGGGCCTTGAGTTAAAAAATCTCCCATTGCCGATCTACTAGATAAGCTCTTTAAAAGTTTTGCAGAAGATTTACCTTTTATACAGAATATAGAATGAGACTGCGTCGCTCTACCCGCTTTGTGCCAGTCCCTGCCAAAATTCACCCCGGAGCCACAATTAACGATAAGCGGCTGTCTGCCGTGCGTTAGTTCAAATCCTAAAACAGAGGCATGTGCTAAATGAGAATACGGAATATTAGGTAACCGACCAGCATCCTGTATGATACTAGTACGCCCGCCCTCCATCCGCGCGTAGCCCATTTTTAAAATTTTTGTCGTTTTCTTTTTGTTTCCAGATAAAAATAAATAACGATCTAGATCTCCTGGGTATTTAACACAACTACCATTAAAACGGCATAAGTTTCCATCGACATGCCGAAGATGGCGTAAAACTGGTGCAATGCTATTTATAGTCTCTATATGAGCTTGACTTGGAGTCCAATCAGCATCATGCAAACCATGAGCAACCCAAACCAGGTACATAAATATTTCGAGTAACTCCTCGGGATTCCTTGACAAAATACCACCATCTTCATCTATTTTATCTCTGCACTCCCTAGAAAGATGCTCCGTCCCAACAGTAATAAAACGCTCAAATCCGTCTATATATAGACCGCAATATATCACGCCAACAATGGCCTCAAAATTCATAGTCAACTTGTCAGTTTTGTAGAACCGCTTGGATATGAAATTTGCATGCTTATAAATTGACTTAAAATAAGCGCTTATATATTTTTCCGATAATCCCTTTAATATTGTATCCTCATGGTGGATAAGTCTTATGAGGCGCTTGCTAGTCAGTTTGGGCGTCCAGCCCGGACCTGAACCTGATCCATATTTTTCGATCCAGCTAAAAACCCACTTCTGGACAATTTCCACAGCCGCTTTATCTCCCCTAGCCGCCAAGTCATCCAACCAGGGGAACCCATGTAATTCCTCATAATTCTCAATACTGGATAACGAATGATCCCATATAACTTTATCTCCAAGTTCAAAAATATTTCCAAAAACAAAGAGTTTTCCATCACAAATTTTGTCTGCGAGCAAGATATTACCAATGGAGCGCGGACCGGGTTTAGAAATAAATTGCTCCGATTTGGCAAAATTTTTCACGGTTCTAGCACAAAATGCGTGCCCAAGTTTAAAGAAATAATTTCTTATAATCAGTATAAAGATCATAAATTATAATCCCGTAAAAATTTAATTCTGAAACTTGACATCTTGCAGTAATCGTCTGGGTCATGACCATATTAATTCAGATAATCTAATCGCGAAGATTAAACTTTTACAAGCTTTACAATATAGAATCCATCAATTCCGCCTGTCTCGGCCAAGTGAATTGGGAGCAACCTTAATCCGCCCTCCTCAGTCCGATATTTTTCCAGGAAATCTAGCTCTTTAGGCAAATATTTATCCACTCTTATTTCGTGCTTATCGTTTAAAAGTTTCCTCACTTGGCACTCACCCTCCTGCGGAAACAATGAACAGGTGCAGTAAACTAATTGAGTAGTCGGCTTCATTAAACTTACTGCATGTTCCAACATGCTATATTGTAAACAAAATAATTTTTTTAGGTCCGCTTGTGATTTAACATAAGGTAAATCTGGGTGACGCCTGACTGTCCCAGTTGCGCTACACGGAGCATCTAAAATGATAATGTCAAAAAACCCCTTAATTTTGAATAAATCAGAAATAACTATATTTGCATTAAGAGACGTTCTAGCTAGGTTTTCCTTTAGTTTTGCGGCTCGAACCTTGGACATATCTACAGCAGTCACATTAGCCCCAGCCGCGGATAACTGCATAGTTTTGCCGCCAGGAGCTGCACACAAATCGAGGGCAGATTTCCCTTTTACATCATTAAAAAGATGTACAGGGATACTGGCTGAGATATCTTGAACCCACCACTGTCCTTCTTTAAAACCTGGAAGCTCAGATATTTGCCCGGCATTTTCTAATCGCAAACTATGCTTAATGATCTGCTTGCCTTTCAATTCAGTTGAAAAACGGTCTATTAGTTCTGGGGTCTTAATGGTTATATCTACAGGCGGACGCTCTAAATGCTGCTTCTCAATTTTATGTGTAATTGAACTACCGTATGCCTGTAAAAGTAGCTGCCGAAACCATTTTGGTAATTTAGGAATATCTAACTTGTTCCAAGAACTCCTATCAACTTTAGATATTTTCCTAAGAACCGCATTCACAAGTCCTTTGTAATTTTCCAGTCGCTTGTTCATTCCAACAATAGAAACGTACTCATTTACAATACCATGTGCATCACCATCATCCATAATTTCAACAGTTGCTAATCTAAGAATGTTTAAAATTTTTAAAGTTGGTCTTTTTTTTAACAAAGGAAGTAGTAAAGCATCTGCACGCTCCAAATGCCGTAGCGTGTTAAGCAGCAGGCGTTGTGAACGCGCACGATCGGCGGCACTCAGATTTTGCATGATTAGATTTAAATTTAAATCTGCTAATAAACGCTTCTCACTTAATATATTATCCATCAAAAAACTCGCCTGAAAGCGAGCAGACAGCACTTTTTTTTCAGGCATTAAGCGAATTCCTTGCAATTTAGAGGGGTTTTATATACCCAAGCTTTATTAGAGGGAAGATATTATGGTAAACTCAAAAAGAATACCCCCAGAAGCAAAGAGGGCGTTAGAGGAAGCTGAAGAACGTCGAAAATCAATAAAAGACACACCCGCTCCTAAAAAAGAGTTCGGCGGAAGGGATGGCCCAGAACCAGTTAGATTTGGAGACTGGGAACGGAAAGGTATTGCCGTAGATTTTTAATACCACTTTGCGAGAGGTGGCAAACTCATTAGAACGGCATTCGCGTCGTGACCAGTTGCCAGCCCAAACTTTGTCCCACGATCATATACAAGATTATATTCAGCATATAAGCCTCTGTGCTCAAGCTGGATTTCTTTATCCCTCTTATCAAACTCATTAACCATTCGTTTTTCAAGCAGTGGGAGATATGCTGGCAAGAAAGCTTTGCCAATATCCTTAGTAAGATTGAAGTCTGCCTCCCAATCGCCAGTGTTGCGATCGTCCATAAATATCCCACCCACCCCTCGGGCTCGCTTACGGTGCGGAATAAAAAAATACTCATCAGCCCATTTTTTCAATTTAGGATAGAGTTCAGGGTCGTGCTTATTCAAGTAAGATCGAAGTGTGGAATGAAAATGAAGAGTATCTTCATCAAATTCAATACAGGGGTTCAAATCTGAACCACCACCGAACCACCATGCATATGGTGTCCAAAACATACGAGTATTCATGTGAACCGCTGGACAATTAGGATTTCTGACGTGAGCAACCAAACTAATACCACTAGCCCAAAATTTTGGGTCCTCTCGCATTTCAGGGATTCCCAAACGCTCAGCCATCGACTGTTGAGCGGCTTTATTAAGATTTCCATATACAGTTGAAACGTTGACGCCTACTTTTTCGAAAATGCGGCCATTTCGCATTACACTCATTAACCCACCGCCAGCATCAACACCTGGCTTATCCTCACGTTTTGTTTCGTTGACTTCAAATTTACCAGCATTGAGCTCCGAAAAAGGTCCTTTAAAATGCGACTTTTCCAACTCTTCGAAAGCAGATACGATATCGTTTCTTAAACTTAAAAACCATTCACTGGCTCTATTTTTTTCAACTTCAGTAATTTGTTTCATATCTGGTCTAATTCTTTTGATGCTTAATTTAATGAAAAGGTGAAGATACGGGATCCAGAAGGCATCGGCCTCCATCAACTGTGATTATTTGACCCGTTACAAAACCAGAAGCAGGCGCAGCCAAATACTGAACAGTTTCAACTATTTCGGAAGCCGATGCAATGCGCCCCATTGGTGTATGCGCCTCAATATCCTGTCTAAGCTCATCCGCATCCTTAAGACTGTTCTGCAAGCTAGCAGACATAATTGAACCAATAGCCAGAGAATTTACTCTGATACGACTAGGAGCAAGTGAAACCGCAAGAGAACGTGTCATCTGATCCATTGCAGCCGTCGCTATTGAGTACCCTAGAAGCCTCGGTTGTGCCAAGGTTGAGGCAATTGATGACAAGTTTACAATTGTGCCAATAATACCGTCAGCTTCCGTGTCGTCTTCCGACTGTTTGATCATTCTTTTAGCCACATGCTGGGATAGTCTAAAACTATTCAAAACGTTTTGTTGCCACATAACAGCAATTGTTTCATCCTCTAAATCAAGTGGATCTGTGAGCAAAACTTGCCTTGAAGCATTAACCAGAATATCAACGCGCTCGAAAGCGTCTATAGTGGCAGAAAGCAAATTAGCTATTGTCAGTCTTTCTCGCAAGTCTCCCGAAAAGTAACGTACATTCCCACTCTCACATTCTTCACCTAATTCCTTCTTAAGACTTTCATCGTCCATATCAGCGAACATGACGTTCGCACCCTCCTCGGCAAAGTGCTTTGCTATTGCCAAGCCAATACCATTAGCGGCCCCAGTTACTATGGTCGTCTTACCTTCTACAGAAAAGGACATTTCTTCTCCCCTATAAGTTTCGTAAGTTTAGGGTTTTTTTCTCGATACTGCGAGAGGTTTTTCAGCCAGAATTATTTTAAACCTATTATCTCCCCCAATTTCTTTCGAATTACCAAAATATCTACACAGTATATTTTCGTAGGGAAGGTGCCTATTTGACACCATGTATAACTTACCATTCCTGAGTAGGTTTTTAGCAGCAGAAATTATAAATCCTTCACCTAACTCAATGTCTAACTTACCATTTGAGTGGAAAGGGGGATTCATTACAACGAAATCTAAAGGTTTCGGCGCTCTCCATTGCTGTACATCGTCCCAAACGAATTCAACTTTAGATGTATCACAATTTTTTACGGCGCATTCTAATGCCCGTTTTGAGGTATCTATTGCAAAAATATTATCAACTAACTCTAAGTTTTCCAAAAATTTTGTCAGAAAACCCCAACCAGCACCAAAATCAGCGCCAGAGCCATTTAAATTTTCGGGTAATTGGTCTCTCAATAACTTAGACCCTGGATCAACATGATCCGAAGAAAAAACACCTGCTAAAGTTACAAACTCGTTGTTAATTTTATTAAATTTATTAGGGTGCCACGTTGACGGTAGATTTCCGCTAGCCGTTTTGTAAACTGCTATTTTGCCATGTGCTTTAGAAAGGTTTACGTCAAAGGAAATTTGTTTTTGGAGTTCTTTGATAATAGAAACAATGCCATCGTTTTTGTCTCCATCTATCACGACATATCCTTTTTTAGCAATTTTGGAGCCCAAAAGTATCAACTCTCTCGCAAGCTCTTTCGACTTTGGCAGAAGAACTATCGAAACATCTGCTAAGAAATTTACGTCTGATTTACAGTTGTAGCCTGCACCCGACAGAGGAGAATAAAGTCTGATGTCATCAGTTAAAACAACGGTATTCTTATTGCTGAAGTAATCTAAATCGGTTAAATCTTGCGGGTTGATAAAACACGTTGTTTTATTTGCAGTAAAAAGATCTGGAAGGATATCTTTTAAAACAGATAAACGCTTAACAAACATAAATAATTCTTGCTAAAATACCTTGCCAAAATCACTCTTTCTCCATCGTGCATTGTAATGGATGTTGATGACGCCTAGAAAAATCCATTACCTGAGCAACTTTTGTTTCTGCAATTTCATGACTAAAAATTCCCACAACAGCCATTCCTTTTTTGTGAACTGTCAACATGATCTCAAATGCTTGAGTATGATTTTTACCAAAAAATCGCTCCAAGACTACAACCACAAATTCCATTGGAGTGTAGTCGTCATTTAATAAAAGGACTTTGTACAACGGTGGACGCTTTGTCTTAGTGCGAGTTTCTAGCGCTACACCTTGTTCGCCATCCTGATCAAACTCACCTGACATTTGGTGGGGAACAACCGGCATTTTCTCTCAACGTGTTATTATTTATCAATTGGTTATATAATGTAGCGGTGTAACTTGAAAAGACCCTTACAAGCCATACCAAAAATAAATTAAAATGATGGGTAAGTCAGTCAATTTATTCTCAAACTTTAATACAAAAATACATATCTAGTATATCGCATATACACTGATACCATATATTGTGCCCAACTGCCTTGATAAAACAAAAAAGTAAGTGAAATTAAGACTTTATTTGACAAAGTTCGCTTAATATTGTTGATTGTTTGGAAATAATCTGACCAGAAAACTGGCAGTGTGAGGCAGGAAATTGGTAGTTAATATTACGAAACGGCTTTTACAGTCCGCTTGGTTGGGCATATTCACTATACTATTCATTTCAATGGTAGTGCTGGCGTCACAGCCAGCCATGGCAGCTACTTATGCTGCAATGGTTATGGATGCGCGAGATGGTAGCGTTTTACATGCTGAAAATGCAGACCAGAGATTACATCCAGCATCATTAACTAAAATGATGACATTATATATCGCATTTGAAGCAGTTGAGAACGGAGAAATAACCCTTGATACGAAGGTTAAAATTTCAAAAAAGGCCGCTTCGGAACCACCCTCTAAACTCGGCCTTAAAGCGGGTCAACGTATCAGCCTGCGATATTTAATTAGAGCCGCTGCAATCAAGTCAGCTAATGATGCTGCTACAGCTATTGGAGAGGCAATAGAGGGCAGTGAAGCGGCTTTTGCACGGCGGATGAACCGAACTGCAAAAGCACTCGGCATGAATCGAACAACCTTTAAGAATGCTCACGGTCTCACTCAGCTAGGACATCTCTCTACTGCCAGGGATATGACAGTACTTGGGAGACATGTTTTTTATGATTACCCAGAATATTATAATTTGTTTTCGCGACGCACAGCTAATGCCGGGATAAAAAAGGTTCGTCATACGAATACCCGCTTTTTAGCAAATTACAGGGGTGCTGATGGTATTAAAACAGGGTTTACAAGTGCAGCTGGTTACACCCTCACCGCGTCTGCTGAGAGGGGACGCGAAAGAATAATTACAACTGTGTTTGGCGGAAGAAGTATTGCTACAAGAAATAGACAAGTGGCGAAGTTAATGGACCTAGGCTTCAAAAAAGCACCAACGAATGTCTCTTTAAGGAAACCACACCTGCCAAACTACTCATCGATTAACTTAGACGCTCGAAAGATTAAGAGATCTTCTGGTGCAGTTCGAAAAAGTTTAGTCCCTAAACCACGACCGGGTTCAAATACTGCAATCGTAGCATCTGTAGATCTTTCAGATGGGATCGAGAAAACCCTTAAAATGCTAATGGTGGCTGCAGAAAAATCAGAAAAGGTTGATACAGCACAAATTCACCTTGCAACCCTGGACATTAAATCTTCTGACACAATATCTTCCACAGTCACAAAAGAAACAAATATGCTGAAGCAAGCAAGGCTTGTGAGCCATAATTCATCAGATGAACACAAAATTTGGGGTGTTAATGTGGGTCGCTTTGGCACCAGATATGCAGCAGAAAAAATGCTAATCAAAACTGCACTTGCAGAAATGCCAACATTGGGTGGTTCGTTGCGTAAAGTTGTGAAAACAAAACTTGGTTTTGAAGCAAACTTTTACGGTGTTTCGAAAATTACGGCTGAACAGGCCTGCCGCAAGTTAGCTAGCCGACACATAACGTGTGACGTTATAAATCCATCTGGATAAATCTAAATGCAGATTAACTTTTAAACTAAAAAGATATTTAAAGTTTTTACTGAACCGATTTTAACAAGTTTTTCGTATAACTGTTTTTAGGATTAGTATAAACTTGCTTTGCATCACCCGTTTCAACAATATTCCCATCTTTCATAACAATAATACGATGTGACATTGACCTTATAACTTTTAGATCGTGGCTTATAAAAATATATGCTATTTTATGTTTTTTTTGCAGAGCTTTAAGCAAATCAACAATTTGAACTTGGACGGTTCTATCTAAGGCTGAGGTGGGTTCATCCAAAACTACTAATTTTGGCTTCAAAGCCATAGCTCTGGCAATTGCTATGCGTTGTCTTTGACCGCCAGAGAATTCATGAGGATAACGATGCCTTGTTTTAGGATCTAAGCCAACTTCTAACATTGCTTCTGCGACCAACTTTTCAGTTTCGTGCAAAGAAGTAGGAAAATGAACTTTCACACCCTCTAATATTATTTGCTCACAAGTCATTCGAGGCGATAATGATCCATACGGATCTTGAAAAACGATCTGGATATCTTTTCTTAATTTTCTAAGGTCTTTAAGAGAGAATTCATTTAAATTCCGACGATTAAAATAAACTGAACCTTCATATTTAATTAGGCGCATCAATGCGAGGGCAAGCGTAGACTTACCAGACCCACTCTCACCAACGACGCCTATAGTCTCTCCCTCTCTAACAGTTAAATTAGCCTCATTAACAGCTTTCACAAAACCTACTGTGCGTTTAAGAAAACCCCTTTGGATGGGAAACCAAACCTTCAGGGCGGAAACCTCAGCAACAACATCAGCTTTTTCATCCACCGGGTCAGGACTGATCGAAGTATTGGCGAAAAGAAGTTTTCTGGTGTATGGATGGCTTGGTTTTTCGAAAACCTCTGATACTAAACCATCTTCAACGATTTTTCCATTTTTCATCACACAAACTCGGTTTGCTAATCTTTTAACTAGCCCGAGATCGTGCGTAATAAAAAGAATGCCCATCTCGGTATCTTTTCTCAATTGAACAAGCAAATCTAATATTTGCGACTCAATAGTGACATCCAGTGCCGTTGTTGGCTCATCCGCAATCAAAATTTTCGGGTTATTTGCGAGTGCCATTGCGATCATTACACGCTGACGTTGACCGCCTGATAGTTGGTGAGGGTAAGCACTTAGCCTTTGTCTCGGACTATCTATGCCGACTCGCATCAACAACTCAACAATATATTCTCTAATGTTACTAAAATACGAAGCACTATGCAGTTCAACCGCTTCACTTAGTTGCTTTTCAATGGTGTGAAGTGGATTCAAAGATGTCATAGGCTCCTGAAAAATAAAACTGACCTCACTACCACGAACACTTTTGAGTTCTTTATGACTAATGCCCAGTAATTCGTTGCCTTGAAGTTTAATCGAGCCAGAAACATCCGCATTATTTGGCAGCAACGAAAGTATTGAGAGGGCCGAAACTGATTTGCCAGATCCACTTTCTCCAACTAAGGCTAAGACCTCTCCCTTGTTAATTTCAAAATCAATTCCATCGACGGCAATAACCTCTGATCCATCACTCTGAAATTTTACCCCAAGATTATTTACAGATAATAGAGAGGTCATTTGAAGGTCTTCCTAGGATCAAAAGCGTCGCGAATACCTTCAAAAATAAAAACAAGCAGTGCCAACATTATTGCAAACGTAAAAAAGGCAGTAAAGCCTAGCCATGGCGCCTGAAGGTTTTGTTTCGCTTGCAAAGTCAACTCTCCCAGAGACGGAGCAGAGGCAGGCAATCCAAAACCCAAAAAATCCAATGAAGCTAGAGTAGCAATTGTTCCAGTAACAATAAAAGGCATCAAAGTTAATGTAGCCACCATTGCATTTGGCAACATATGGCGAAACATAATTATAAAGTTACTTACACCCAAAGCTTTTGCAGCAGTTACGTATTCTAAATTTCTAGCCCTCAAAAATTCAGCTCGTACTACGCCAACCAGACCCATCCAACCGAAAAGAACTGTTAACAAAACAAGCAACCAAAAACTTCTACCTAAAATAGCAAATAATATTATGATTACGTACAAGGAAGGCACCGCACCCCAAATCTCTATAAATCTCTGGAAAAGTAAATCTGTTCGTCCTCCAAAATATCCTTGAACAGCGCCTGCTAGAATACCCAAAAGACTTGAAGCTATTGTTACTAACAAAGTAAACATTATTGATATGCGAAATCCATAAATTACACGAGCCAGAACATCTCTCTTTACATCATCCGTGCCTAATATATTTGATTTACTGGGGGGCAATGGTGCCGCTCCAGGAACATCAACAGATGTGTCAAAAGAGTATGGGATTAGGGGCCAGACAATCCAACCACGATGAATCTCTAAGTGTTCAAACTCACCTAACTTGATAGCTTCTACGATATCTTCAGGTTCCTCAAAACACTCAATAAGACCACCGGAAAGAATTAGACACTCTACTTCTACCTCTTTGTAAGCTGCCTCAGTTTTAAAATCTCCTCCAAACCTAGTCTCAGGATAGAATGTAAAGATAGGCATATGTATTTCACCTCTGTAACTGACGAAAATTGGCTTATCATTAGCAATAAATTCAGCAAAAAGAGACAGAGTAAATAAACCAGAGAAGATAATCAGTGACCAAAATGCCCTATTGTTGGATCTAAAGTTTCGCCATCTTCGTTTTGTAATTGGTGAGCCCAGCAAACGCTAACCCTCTCTGATTTCAAAATCAATGCGAGGATCTATAAACACATACATTAGGTCAGAAATTATGCCAACCACTAGCCCCATTAGACCAAATATAAAAAGTGTTCCAAATATTACTGGATAATCACGTGCAATAGCAGCCTCAAAACCCATCCTACCGAGACCGTCGAGCGAAAAAATAGTTTCAATTATGAGGGAACCTGTAAAAAAAACCCCTATGAAAACAGCTGGAAATCCAGCTATTACAATTAACATAGCGTTACGAAAAACATGTCCGTAAAGTACGCGTTTTTCACTGACACCCTTCGATCTGGCTGTAATCACATAATTCTTCTGAATTTCATCCAAAAAGCTATTCTTTGTCAAAAGGGTCAAGGTTGCAAACGCTGAAATTGATGATGCTAAAACTGGTAAAGAAATGTGCCAGAGATAATCCATAACTTTTGAAAATAGCCCAAGCTCAGAAAAATTTTCAGATGTAAGGCCTCTGAGAGGAAAAATCTGAAAATATGATCCACCAGCAAATAAAACTAACAACAAAATTGCAAACAAGAAGCCTGGAATTGCATATGCAAGAACTATGAGCACGCTGGTCCACGTATCAAACTTAGAACCATCTTGGACGGCTTTTCTAATCCCAAGTGGTATTGAAACCATGTAAGCAATCAATGTTGACCAAAGACCCAGTGAGATGGATACCGGCATCTTCTCAATCACTAAGTCAATTACTGATATAGACCTGAAATAACTTTCGCCAAAATCCAAGCGAAGATAATTCCACATCATAAACAAAAACCGAGTAAGGGGTGGCTTATCAAAACCAAACTCTTTTTCTAATTCTGCTATGAACTCTGGTGGTAGGCCCCTAGCACCAGTATACTTTTCATCCTGTTCAAAGTTCTGAGCAACTTCCTTACCGCCCCCGGCAATACCCTCAAAAACATCACCATTTCCCTCATAGTTTGCGATTATTTGCTCTATTGGGCCCCCTGGTACAAATTGGGTGAGCGCAAAATTTATCACCATAATCCCAAACAAAGTTGGGATTACCAGTAACAAGCGACGCAGGATATATGCAGTCATCTTAGTTTATTGGCGCAGAAAACCAGCATCTTTTAGTGCTTTCGCCTTACTTTCATTATACCACCAATAGTCCAAGTATCCCAAGTCGTAAGGTGCAATTTCTTCCGGATGTTCATACATATCCCAGTAAGCCACGCGATGCTGATCGTTATACCATTGTGGTATCCAAAAATTGTAAGCTCTTAGTGTTCGGTCAAGAGCTTTGACTGCCACTTTTAAATCACTTTTATTTTCTGCTGCAACCACATGCTCAATAAGCGCATCGACAGCTGACGATTTCAAACCCATTGAATTAAAGACAGAATCATCGGCTGTATCAGACCCAAAGTACTGCTTCAGCCCAGAGGAGGGTTCATATGACATAGGGAATTGATCAGTAATAATATCAAAGTCATAGTTACGAGTTCTATCTGTATACTGAGCAGGGTCTATTCTATCATATTCAGCATCGATCCCAGCTGCTTTCATATTTTCAACGAAAGGAAGTACGATCCTATCAAATGCAGCACTGTCCTCAATTATTTCAATTTCCAAAGTTTCGCCGCTAGCATTTCTTCGAAAACCATCTGCACCAACGAGCCAACCAGCATCATCTAATAAAGCATTTGCTTTGCGGAGATTGGCTCGATCCATTGGCTTTGTTCCAGATACCGGAGCCATAACTGCATCCTGCGTGAGTACGCCGCTTGGCAAATCACTTTCCAACGTTGATAAAAGCTTCATTTCCTCACTAGAGGGCAGTCCAGTGGCCGCCAAGTCTGAGTTTTCCCAAAATGAATTTATTCTAGCATATTGTCCGTAGAACAAAGACTCACGGGACCATTCAAAATTAAATAGATAAGATAAAGCCTTTCTCACCCGAATATCAGAAAATTTTTCTCTCCGGAGATTCATGACAAAACTTTGCCCGTTTGCTATACCTCCATCCGGCATTAATTTTTTTACTACATGCCCATCGTTCAATGCTGGAAAATCGTACGCAGTGGCCCAACTTTTTGATGAGTTTTCAACCCGCATCGTGTAAGCCCCCGACTTAAATGCTTCAAATGCCGCATTAGTATCCGCAAAATATTCAACTCTGATCTCATCAAAATTCGATCGACCCCTATTTATTGGTAGACTTGCGCCCCAATATTCAGGATTTCGTCGATATTTTACCCAACGATTTATTTCAAAGCTTTCTAGGATATACGGACCTGATCCGATTGCTGGCTCCATTCGAGACTCGTCAAGCCTAGCCTGGCTTCTTTCAAACCAAGCTTGTGATTTAACCGGTAAACCACCAACGATTGGTATCGCGTCTCTTTTCGATGCTTGCTCTGAAAATGTGTACTTGATGGTATAGGGACCAATAACCTCAACGCCTTGAACTATTTCAGCCAGAACAGCCCTGTAGCTGGGCAAACCCTGTTCAAGGAAGAGGTTATAAGTAAACGCTACATCGTCTGCTGTAACAGGAGTTCCGTCAGAAAACTTTGCCTCTTTGCGAAGTTGAAAAATAACCCATTTTTGATCTGCTGGGTACTCAATACTTTCAGCAAGCAGCCCATATGAAGATCCAATTTCGTCGCCTGTCTCAACAAGGAGTGACTCGAATGGAGCAGATGAAAGAGACGCAGCTCGTCCCTTCCTTGAATAAGGATTCATCGAGTCAAAAGTACCAAAACCCCATATTGATATTTCACCACCTTTTGGCGCATTTGGATTCACGTAGTCTAAATGCTTAAAATCATTTGGGTATTTTAGTTCTCCAAAGAAATTAAACCCATGTGCTTTTATATTGTCTTGATCTGCATTCACAACAGATGCAGTGGATACTAATGACACAATAAAGATCAAATAAACAAATGCGATCAGTCGAGTTCTTATTATAATTAAATAATTAATTTGCAACAATTCCAACATAACAAACCCCTTTTTCATAACATATGTAAGATTGAGGCAGTTTTTGACCATACTCAAGGCGGTTTTATTAACAGTTAAAGCAACTATTTACCATTAATAATCAAGCTGATTTTGTCACCTTCATTCTTCCACACTGTCCAAGTAGGCAATCAAATTTGCTCGGTCATCAGGCTTTTTGAGACCTGCAAAGCCCATTTTAGTACCGGGCGCGTATGTTTTAGGATTTTCCAAAAATCCATTCAAGCTGTCAATATCCCAGACATCTGCAACCTTTACCAAAGCGCCAGAGTAGTTATACCCACTTACAGAACCAACCTCACGATCGACAACAGCATAAAGATGAGGTCCTGTCGCATTAGCACCATCCTCTAGCTTATGACATGCCTTACATTTACCCCAGACCTTTGCGCCTTTAGATACATCCGCGACTTCCATTAGAGCAGCAAAGTCAATTTCTTCTTCGGATTCATCAACAATTTCTTCTTCTTCAACTTCTATAGCATAGCCATAAGCATGCTTTTCCCCGTGCCCATGACCACCCACATGATAGAAGCTTTCGGCAGCCCAATTGCCAAGGAGATAAATTAACAGGGCGCCACAAAAGCCACCAATTATTTTTGTGAAAATCATTGTATCAAGCATAACACACGGTCCATTTAAACTAGTTTGGAGCTTTCTATCCTCATCGATACAGGTTATGCAAGATGTTGATCCGCGACGAAACGCCCTTTAGGGCAAATTTTTGGGGTGAAAGATGAAAACCATAGCTTTTCAAGGCGAACTCGGAGCCTATTCGCATGAAGCGTGTATGTCAGCTCGACCAAATTGCAAGGCGTTGCCATGTAAATCCTTTGAGGATGTTATTTATACTGTAAATAACAATGTTGCAGATTTAGCCATGCTGCCGGTAGAAAATACTACCTACGGCAGGGTCGCGGATATTCACAGATTACTTCCTGGATCCGGCCTTCACATTATTGATGAAGTATTTACTAGGGTAAGAATAAATTTATTAGGCTTACCGGGGAAAAAGCTCGAAGATATCGAAGCAGCTGAAGCGCACCCAGTTTTATTACCACAAGCAGCTTCATTTTTAGACAAAAATAATATCCGCGGGATTAGGGCAGTTGATAGCGCAGGCGCAGCTGCAGCTTTAAAAGGTTCGAAAGCCGCAGGGCGTGGGGTGTTGGCCAGTAAGTTGGCTGCAGAGATCTATGGGCTTGAAGTACTTGCAGAAGACATCGAAGATTCCGATCATAATACTACAAGATTTCTTCTGATGTCCTCCTACCCAGACAATACCAGGCGTGGCGACACAAAAATGATGACAACGTTCATTTTCCAGGTGCGCAATATTCCGGCGGCTTTGTATAAAGCGATGGGTGGCTTTGCTACAAATGGCGTAAACATGACTAAACTAGAGAGCTACATGGTTGGAGGAACCTTCTCCGCAACTCAATTTTATGCCGACATCGAGGGTCATCCAGATGATACAAATGTCAAACTGGCCTTGGATGAGCTGTCTTATTTTACTCAATCAATAAGTATCCTTGGAGTTTACCCAGCTAGTTCCAAACGAGTATAACTTCAAATTTTTTAATATTACAAAAATGCCAGGTTTACGTTGTAGGATCGGTCAGTTTTATTGCAATGTATCAGCTAACCAATTTAATAGCAGAAAATGTGCGATTGAACCAGGTCTTGCCGCTTTAAAACTGTCTTCTATACCTGCCATGACCATATGAAGATCATGTTTATTGACCCATTTAATATCTTCCATCTCAGAGTGATCTATTGTGATTTCTTTGGACGTTGCTTCCCCATAGCAACCAAACATCAAAGACATTGGGAACGCCCACGGTTGCGAGGCAAGATATTGCACAGCGCCAACATTAATTCCAGATTCTTCAAAAGCCTCTCGGCGAACCGCTGCTTCTAAAGTTTCCCCAGGTTCCATAAACCCTGCGAGTAGAGAATACATACCATCGGGCCATCCGATAGATCTACCCAACAAAACAAAGGGTCCATTTGTGATTAGCATGATCACTACTGGGTCAATGCGTGGAAAAGACGAACTGTTACAATTTTCACAATTTATCTGCCAGCCCGACTCAATAATTGAAACTTTCTGTCCGCATTTGGAGCAGAAGCGAGAGGTATTTTGCCAATGGAAAACAGATTTAGCGGTAGAAGCCAATTCAGCAGACCTAGGTGTAAGTAAGTGCATGAAGCTTCTTAGTTCCCAAAACGGTAAATCTTTACCAAGAAATTCATGAAATTGTTGAGTTTTATCATAAAACGAGCCATCTATTTCATCTTGGCCAATAGGCTCCCATTCCGAAATATCAGTAGCAAAATACGAAACGTCTTTATTTCTTCCAAGAAAGATTATTTGTTTATTCGAAATTATCTTATTTGGATATTTAATTAGGGCAAGTTCGCAAGCATTTTTTAAATCAACTGCAAATTTACCGCGCCAATGAATAATGAATAGATCTCCCTCACGAGGCGAAGCTTTTGCAGAGCCGCGAAACTCACTTGCTCGATTTAACCCAGATCCCCCAAAAGTAACTCTTTCAGCATTTCTCAAATATAAAGATCCTTACCGAAGTATTTGCCTTATCCCTAAAAATCAAAATTGACAGAGTCAACTTGCAACTACACTTTAAAGCCCTTAAATAACTACCGAGGGGTTGATGCGGGCGTGTTCCTCGCCAACCCGGTCAGGTCCGGAAGGAAGCAGCCGTAACGAGTTTTATTCGGGTCGTTATCAATCTCTCACATTTTTTTTGCAAAATCACCTTTTTTCGCAAAATCACCTAAAGTTTTCTAATTTGCAGCTTTACTTGAAAGCCCAAAACTTTTGTTGTTCAGTTTCGATTGCGCAAGGTCGAAACTCTCGCAAACGCTCCAAAGCACCTTCAGAACTCCAACCCATTTCTAGAAGTAACCGCATCAAAAACATTCCAGATCTACCGCACCCACCCATACAATTGAAAATTACACCCCCACCACTGAGTACAGTTCTTTTTAAAATTGGCATCATAGAATTCCATTCTTTTTCACGTAGTGCATCTGGTATCTGAAAGTCATCTACCGCTATTTGAAACCATTTAATTCCTAATGTATGTAATTTTTCAGGTAAGCTGGCGGCTGAACAGTTAATCATCTCAGATTTGGTTGCACATGTTACAACGACTGTAGGCAGTGCATTAACCAATTGAAAAAAGTCCTCATCAAATGAAGAGTACTTTCCCGGCATTGGACATAAGCCAACGAAACCATTTTCAAATTCTATTTTGACTACCTCAAACACAGACTTCTATAATGCTATTTCAATTTGCCATTTAGAATAGTAAATAATGCAGTATACTAACACTAGTAAATATTCTGTATGTCTACTGGGTACCTATTGATGACTGAAATAAACGAAATGAACCTATATAAAGTCCTTGCTCGAAAATACCGCCCAGAGACGTTTAAAGATTTGGTTGGCCAAACGGCAATGGTTCAAACTCTTCAAAACGCTTTTGAAGCTGATAGGATTGCACAAGCGTTCATTTTAACTGGCATAAGGGGTACGGGGAAAACGACCACAGCGAGAATAATTGCCAAAGGGTTAAATTGTATCGGTTTAGATCAAAACGGTGGGCCCACAGTAGAGCCTTGTGGGAAATGTTCGAATTGTACTGCAATAATTAAAGGCAACCATGTTGATGTAATGGAACTGGACGCCGCAAGTCGAACTGGTGTTGATGACATAAGAGAAATAATAGAAAGTATTTATTACAAAGCTTCCTCAGGCCGCTTCAAGGTATACATAATCGACGAAGTTCACATGTTGTCTAATAACGCATTTAATGCACTGTTAAAAACACTGGAAGAGCCACCAGAACATGTAAAGTTTATTTTCGCAACAACTGAAATACGGAAAGTGCCTGTAACAGTCCTATCCCGTTGCCAAAGATTTGATCTTAGAAGAATAGAGCCAGAAGAGATGATGGTACTGCTTCAGAAAATTGCAGGATCTGAAGGCGTAAATGTCTCTGAGGATGCTCTGCGAATGATAACTAGAGCTGCGGAAGGTTCTGCAAGAGATGCAACATCTCTTCTAGACCAAGCGATAAGCCACGGTGGTGGCAGTAGCGATGCAAAGCATGTCAGAGCGATGCTTGGAATTGCAGACCGTGGCAGAGTATTGGACCTTTTCGAATTGATAATGCAGGGCGATGCAGCATCTGCCCTAAATGAACTCGGTTCACAATATTCAGATGGAGCAGATCCAATTGTGATTCTTAAAGATTTAGCAGAAATCACACATTGGATATCAGTTGCGAAGATAACGCCAGATATAAATGAAGACCCTACAGTAACGCCTGATGAGCGAATGCGCGGTGTAGAATTTTCAAAACTTTTATCTATGCGTGTGCTCACGAGAATGTGGCAAATGCTTATAAAATCTCTTGATGAAATTGCTGTTGCCCCAAGCCCGATAATGGCCGCAGAAATGATAATTATACGCCTCACACATGCGGCCGACTTACCTCCGACAGAGGATTTAATCAAGAAAATTGAGAGTAAATTGCAGGGGGCTAGCAAAGGAAAAAATTTAGAAACACCATCAAAAAATATGGGTGAGCACGTGAATAGTCACGAGATTTTTCAACCTAAACAGAATAACGCGTCCAACTTAAAAGTCGCTCCGGCTGCTGATGAAGGTATTGGGATACTAAGTTATACTAAATTCGAAGATATTCTAGAATTAGTAAAACAAAATAGAGATGTCAAATTGCTCGTTGATATCGAAAATGGTTTGCGCTTGGTCACCTATCGTCCAGGATATATAGAGTTTACGCCAACGGAATTTGCTCCTGCTAACTTAGCCCAAAGATTAAGCAATAGACTCAAAGAATGGACAGGAAGCCGCTGGGCTGTAAGCGTTGTCCAGAATGGTGAAGCAGAGACAATTTTTGAAAAAAAAGAAAAAGATGCTAAAGAATTAGAAACTGAGGCATACGCTCATCCTTTCGTAAAAGAAGCGCTGGTTCAATTTCCTGCTGCTCGGATTGTTAATGTAATTTCTAAGAAAAAATTAGAGCAAGAGGCAGCCATTCAGGCACTTGAAGAAGTTGACAATGAGTGGGATCCATTTGAAGAAGATTAAAACAGAATTTATTGAAAGGTTTTAAAATGTTTAAAGGACTAGGTGGACTTGGAGACATGGGCAAAATGATGAAAGCAGCCCAAGAAACGCAGGAAAAAATGGCGCGTATGCAAGAAGATTTGGCTCTCATTGAAGTAATAGGAGAGTCTGGAGCTGGTTTAGTTAAAGCGACAGCGACAGCAAAAGGCGAGTTAACTGGCTTAGAAATTGATCCATCAATTTTTAACGGCGATGATAAAGAAATTGTAGAAGACCTCATTTTGGCCGCAATAAAGGATGCACAAGCAAAAGCAGCTGATAGATCAAAAAATGAATTGGAGAAAATAACCGAAGCATTGGGGCTTCCAGCTGGAATGAAATTACCATTTTAGATTCAATCAAATCCCCTATTTTTGTCTGAGGAAACCATTGAGCACTTCAAGAACACGAGAAATTGAGATATTGATAGATCTTGTCGCCAAATTGCCTGGATTAGGCCCTCGCTCTGCCAGGCGCGCTGTTTTGCATCTGATCCGCAAAAAAAGTACTCTATTCACTCCCCTATCGAAACAGATGGCTAAGGTTGCTGAGCAAGCCCGGGAGTGTCTCAATTGTGGTAACATTGGGACCTCAGATATATGTGAGCTTTGTGAAGATCAAAAACGAATTAACGGTCAAATTTGCGTTGTTGAAGATGTTTCGGATCTATGGGCTATGGAGAGAACATCAGTTTTTAAGGGCCAATATCACGTTCTTGGCGGAACTTTATCAGCTTTGGATGGTATCGGGCCGGAAGAATTAAAAATTCCAAAACTAATAAAACGCGTTGATAATGAAGAAGTCCATGAAGTTATTTTAGCTTTGAATGCCACGCTTGAGGGACAAACCACGGCTCACTATATAGCTGAACAGATCGAAAATAGGGTTTCGGTAACCTCACTGGCCCGTGGAGTTCCTATGGGAGGTGAGTTAGACTATTTGGATGAGGGGACTATCTCCGCCGCTTTAAACGCTCGAGCTAAAATATGATCCTTAAAAGGCTAATACTGACTTACTTATCGTTGTCAGCCTCAACTCCTTCCTCTGGTAAATTGAAGAAACTGTCTGCATCCCTGTAGTCCTGGCCCTCGTCAGATTGAACTTCCGCATTAGGACTATTTACGGGAATGTCTCCCTCAGCATTAAATGGATTAGGTGCTTTTTCTTCCACATCCATCTCTAGAGATTTTTCGGTGCTAACCAATTTTCTTCGATCCTCATCATTCATAACATCGCCAGCAGCAACTTTCTTATCCGCTGCTTTTTGAACTGCTGCATCTAGTTCTGATTGTTTACACAAACCCAAGGCAACTGGATCTATTGGTTGAATATTTGAAATATTCCAATGAGTGCGTGTTCGAATGGCTTGAATTGTTGGCTTCGTTGTTCCAATTAACTTGCTGATCTGCACATCGGATAGTTCAGGATGAAACTTGACAAGCCAGTATATTGATGCAGGCCTATCCTGTCGTTTTGAGAGTGGAGTATACCTAGGACCACGGCGCTTTTCCTCTCCAACTGCAGCTGGATTAAATTTTAGTTTTAGTTTGTGTAAAGGATCTCCCTCACCTTTCTTGATTTCATCCAAGTCTAACTGATTGTTTGCAACGGGATCAAAACCTTTAACACCTAATGCTACGTCGCCATCTGCAATTCCCTGGATCTCAAGTTCATGCATACTCACAAAGTCGCCAATTTGCTTAAATGATAGGGTTGTATTGTCAACTAACCATACAGCAGTAGCCCGCGCCATAAGGGGTTTTGCCATTGTGTTTTACTCCTTTAAAAACCCTACGCTGGGTTTGTTTTGTGTTACCATGTTGGGAAACTTCGGTGCTTCTATAACCTAAGATTTAAGAATTTAAAAGAGATAATAAAAGCTAGCTATCGTGTTGAAAACTTAGTTGTAGCTTTTGTGGTATGTCAAAACATGTTGGCGGACCGATATATCAAATAAACGCCACCGATACACAGCAGAATAAGTGTGACCACGCGAAATTTATCTTGATTTAAATAACGTTGGACACCGACTCCAAGTATCATTCCGATCATTGCGGGTAAAACCATAAAAGCCGACAGAATTCCTGAAACTTGATTAAAAACGCCCGTGTACAAGTGTGCAAACAATAAAAAAAGTGAACTAGAAGCAAAGGTCAAGCCTTGCACTAATATCTGTCTTTTCTTTGACGTACCAATAGATGTCAAATATAGAACGGTTGTTGGTCCCCAAATTCCAGTCCCACCTCCAAGCAAGCCGGTAATTGCTCCAGAAATACCCGATAGAGCTCTAGAATTTGTCCTTTTGGGTGCCCGAATATTTACTAGCTGTAAAAGAGATAACAGTAAGACTACAGCGCCGATACCGGCTATCAAAGTATTAAGATTGGCTGCAGCAAACAAGTTTGCACCAACAAATAATCCAACCAAACATGCAAATAAAAAAAATCTAAAGTCCCTAATACTTTTAAGTAGCTCTGCTTTTCCAAACAAACTTACTTGGTAAATATTTGTAACGAGTGTCGGCATAATTAAAACTGCAAGCCCTAATAGAGGCATACCAAGTGCTGCAGAACATCCTAAAATTATCATTGGCATTGCAAAACCAACGATACCTTTAATGAAACCTGCAGCAAAACATACTGTTACAAAAAACAAAACAGTTGACGTTTCAAATTGGTGAATCACATTAAGCATTGTGAAGCAATAGATCTTACATCACGCTGCGGTGCAATATTTCGCCACGTAATTTAAGAACAATTTGCCACACTTCTTTGTATTTATGTTGCGCTGAAACTGCAAAATGTATAAAACACGAGGAAATTGAAAAGGACTGATTCATGGCACATGATGGACAAGATTTAGCATTTCATTTGGACAATTCTTGGATGATTGTTGATTTGCTAACAAAAACTCGGCGGGCAGCAGATGAATTAAGCACCCTTTTTGAAACCGCTAGACAACAAATGAAAGCTCAAATTGTTGTTGATGGCAAAACTTCAGGCAAACTTTTGGAGGAAAACCAGGACGCAGTTCATGGCCTAGCGTGGCTTGCAACATATGCAACCGCGATGCAACAAATGCAAAATTGGGCGGAAAAATTGCACTCTAATGGCGAATTTGGTGAAATTGAACAGCTTCTACATCAGATTGGGACCAGTGAATATCATGCACAAGTTCTCGGCGGAATACCAATGTCGCAGGGAGAATTCGTGCGTCTGAGTGACATAGGCATTTCCGAGGCGACAATAGATAAATATCGATCCGCAGACGTTGTGGAGTTATCGAATAAAGGCAACAGCCAAGACGCTCGCATGAGGTTGGTCCGCTTGATGCAAGATCATTCTGCAGAAATTATCACAGGCAAGTCTGGACTTGAAGACGAATTAGAAATGATACGTGAGCAGTTTCGTAAGTTTTCTATCGATAAAGTGTTGCCAAATGCACATGAGTGGCACCTAAACGATGAGTTAATCCCTATTGAAATTATTGAAGAATTAGCAGAGCTGGGTGTTTTTGGACTCACCATTCCGGAAGAGTATGGCGGATTTGGTCTCTCAAAGGCCTCCATGGCAGTGGTATCTGAAGAGCTGTCTCGTGGTTACATCGGAGTGGGATCCTTGGGAACCCGTTCAGAGATTGCCGCAGAATTGATTGAATGCGGTGGAACAGAAGAGCAGAAACAGCAGTGGCTTCCCAAAATTGCAATGGCAGAAATACTACCAACTGCCGTTTTTACGGAACCTAACACTGGTTCAGATTTAGGTGGCCTCCGAACCAGAGCCACCAAAGATGAAAATGGCGATTACAGTGTGACTGGAAACAAAACCTGGATTACCCATGCCTCTAGAACTCACGTCATGACATTACTTGCAAGAACTGACCCCGACAGCAAAGATCATCGAGGATTATCAATGTTTCTTGCAGAAAAAACACCAGGCGATGATGAAAATCCTTTTCCTACTGATGGTATGTCTGGTGGAGAGATTGAAGTATTAGGTTACCGAGGTATGAAAGAATATGAAATTGCCTTCGATAACTTTCATGTTAACAAATCTAATCTTTTGGGCGGAGAAGAGGGTAACGGCTTTCGTCAATTGATGAAAACGTTTGAAAGTGCAAGAATTCAAACTGCGGCGCGCGCTGT
Organism: Candidatus Salinivivens marinus; assembly: GCF_965655845.1. Taxonomy (NCBI): domain Bacteria; kingdom Pseudomonadati; phylum Pseudomonadota; class Alphaproteobacteria; order Rhodobacterales; family Paracoccaceae; genus Candidatus Salinivivens; species Candidatus Salinivivens marinus. The sequence goes on along the minus strand of NZ_CBFHHX010000002.1, from coordinate 84,141 downwards.
GGGTGTTGCTCAGCAAGCAATAGATCTTTCTTTTCAGTATGCCTTAGACAGGAAACAATTCGGGAAGGCATTAATTGAATTCCCACGTGTAGCCAGTAAGCTCGCCATGATGGCCGTGGAAACTACAATAGCGCGACAACTAACTTACTATTCTGCATTTGAAAAAGATAATGATCGAAGGTGTGACCTAGAGGCAGGAATGGCTAAACTCTTGGGAGCGCGAGTTGCTTGGGCTGCCGCCGACAATGGTCTCCAAATTCATGGTGGTAACGGTTTTGCTTTAGAATATCAAATAAGCCGTGTTCTTTGTGATGCTAGAATACTAAACATTTTCGAAGGTGCTGCGGAAATTCAGGCTCAAGTTATCGCTAGAAGACTTATGGAGTGAATCTGCTCTCAAAGTTCGTTGAAATTTTTCTATGTGATTAAGCTATAGTATGTTTTTTGGTCTAAATGCCTCTGGAATTTTATCAACACCATCACAAATCAGAGAAATAAGTACGCTAGCCAATTCTGGGGCCATACCAAGGCCTATTTTAAAGCCACCATTAACTATATAATCACCGTCGATTAAAGGATGTTTACCGACTATTGGTGCTCGCGACTCACTTCTTGGTCGAACATCTGCCCATCGTTTAATAGGTTGGTGTTTTCGTAATTCGGGAATAATGCTTCTTGAATCTTCAATAAGTCTATCCAAGCCTTCATCCGTTGCATTTGGTGAGCTGAATTCATTTTCAGATGTGGACCCGACAGCCAAAGTACCATTGGAATGTGGTACGAAATGAACAGACTTTGCAAAAACTTGAGGGTAATCCATACATTTAAAACTAAATAATGCCGCCTGACCTTTGACCGCCGTTCTAAATTTTGTTTTAGTTAACTTGGAAATTCTATCTAAATCATGTACCCCGGTCGCCCAAACTGTTTTTGCATTCAAGTTTCTTATTGGCTGCGTTTCAAAAAGCCCCCCGTGCTTTTCAATTGCTCTAGCTAGGCTAAAACATGCATCTCTTGGATTGATGCGAGCAGATAAATTGTCAAAAACCCATTTTTTTGTTTTTGAAGCGATTGCCCATGGGCCACTACTATCAATAATCTGCCATTTTGCCAATCCACGCCAAAGATGTTGAGAGCTTTGACGCCTATTTTGAGCGAGAAGTAAAGCTTTTTCATCTTCAATAGGTTGAAGACGACCTAATCTCGCATACCCTGAATTTACACCAGATACTAAATCCACATCATTCCAAAATTTTTCTGATTTAACTAAACTTTGAAATTGAAACTGCTTTTTTGAATTCCAATTTTCTGGAACATGTGGTGCGAGCGCGCCAACTATTCCCCCACTTGCCATACGCGCAATGCCGTTGGGATCAACTATGCATACTTTTAGGCCACGTTTTGCAGCTTCCCAAGCTACTGTTAATCCTAAAACTCCAGCTCCTCTAACAATTAGATCAACCATTGCTATTTAATTCCGATTAGTTGCAGTATATTTATCGCTCAAATTATCTTTTCACAAGGTGACCATGCCGAAAAAATACGCAACGCTTTCATGGCATGACGAAACAGTGCCAATTTCGGATAAATTTGATGACTCTTACTATTCCTTAGAAAATGGATTGTTAGAAGCAAATTACGTTTTTTTAGACGGAAATAACCTTCCAAAACGGCTGGATCACGGTTTTAAAATAGCAGAATTAGGGTTTGGAACAGGGTTAAATTTTCTAGCAACATGTGCAGCTTGGAATAAATCATCAAAAACAGGGAAATTTGATTTTGTTAGTTTTGAAGGATATCCGATAAGCGGTCCTGATCTACAAAAGGCACATGTTATTTTCCCAGAGTTATCAGAATATGCAGAAACTCTTCAAGACAGATGGGAAGAGATCCTTGAAGGTAATCTAGTGGATTTCGGATTTGCAAGCCTTCGAGTATTTACAGGAGATATTTCAAATACATTGACAGAGTTTAATTCAAAAGTTGATTGCTGGTATCTTGATGGATTTGCACCAAGTAAGAACCCCGAAATGTGGACAGATCATATTCTTAAATTGGTTGCTTTAAGAACAAAACATGGGGGAAGCTTTTCGACATACACAGCCGCTGGCCATGTAAGGCGTTCGTTAGAATTATTAGGTTTTGAGGTAATTCGACAAAAAGGATTCTCAAAAAAAAGACATATGATAAGAGGGACAAAAATCGCTAATGACTAAACAAAACGAGAGTCTTGGAATTTTGTTAATGATAATAACAACGATTGTTTTTGCTAGCCAGGACGGACTGTCAAAATACCTAGCCACTGAATATAACGTTTATATGGTCGTAATGATCCGTTATTGGTTCTTTGCTACCTTTGTAATTTCCATGTCTAGCCAAAAAACTGGTGGAATAAAGCGCGTTGCAAAAACTAAATCGCCGATACTACAAATTTTTAGAAGTCTGATTTTAGTAGCTGAAATGTGTATCACAATCCTTGCATTTACCTTGTTAGGACTAGCAGAAACACATGCAATTTTTGCTTCTTATCCATTAATTATTGCAATGCTGTCAGGACCGATTTTAGGTGAGTATGTAGGTTGGCGTCGATGGTTGGCCATTTGTGTAGGTTTTATTGGTATTCTAATCATTCTCAATCCAGGCAACGGTATTTTTAGCCCTTATGCATTGGTACCGCTAGCGGGTGCTATTCTCTTTGCATTATACGGATTACTAACTCGCTATGTCGGTCAATATGATAATTCAAGCACCTCTTTTTTTTGGACTGGTGTTGTAGGATCTATTGCAATGACCATCATTGGATTGAATTATTGGGACCCGGTATCAAAATCCGACTGGAGTATAATGTTGCTCCTGTCTGCATCTGGAGTAGTCGGTCATTATCTATTAATTAAGTGCTATGAAGTTGCAGAAGCAAGTGCAGTTCAACCTTTTGCATACTTGCAGTTAATTTGGGCATCCATGATTGGTATTATCATTTTTGGAGAGCAAATAACAACAAACGTTTTAATTGGTGCGTGCATCATCGTCGGCGCGGGTTTATTCACTCTGTGGCGTGAACGAAAAGTAAGCTGAACTGCCCAAGAATTCAGAGAATTCATGATCTATTTCTTTACCCACTACTAAGGTTTTATAAAGAGTCAAACTTTCCGTAATACGCATCACGTAATTGCGAGTTTCTCCAAATGGGATCATCTCTACCCAGTCTACTAGGTTTGTTTTTCGGTCTAGCGGGCTTCCCAGATGTTGGATCCACTTATCAGCATTGGAAGGCCCAGCATTATAAGATGCTGCAATTAGAATAGGATTACCGCGATACCTGTATGATAATTCTTGTAGATAAGTCGCTCCAAGTAAAACGTTGTATTTCCAACTCGTTATTAAGGACTCTTCTTCGAATGGTATCTTTAAATTCTTAGCCATTTCTTGAGCTGTACCTGGCATCACTTGCATCAATCCCAATGCACCCGCAGACGACTTCGCATATTGGTCAAACTCACTCTCACGTCTGGCAACAGACAATAGGAGGTCGACAGGAACTGCCCACTGATAATCCGCCATATCATGGAGAGCAAAATAGGAATCGAACACTATAATTCCCATTCTGGCCTGGCGCTTACCAAATCTAATTTGAATATGTGGATCGTCTAACTCAGATAAAAAACTCTCCAGTTTTAGAAGGTTATGCTTTGATAAATTTTCAGAAAGGTGTGTTAAAAATCGTTCCGCTAGCCCATTCTCTTCCACTGCCAACATTAATATTGCAGCTTGGAAGACAGTCGATTGTATAAATTCTGCATTCCTCCACTGAAGCTTGATATTAGGGTCCATAATATCATACGGTAAAGATCGTCCGAGCTTCTCTAACGCCAACTGACCGTAATAAGTTGTATAGTTTTCTGATGCTCTATCATATGCGCGTCTTGCACTTTCAAGATTGTTCAAATCTTCGTGGGCACGACCCAACCAGTAAAAACCACGACCAATAGAGATTGGGCTCTCAACGATCTCTATAAAGTTTTGAAAATGGTCAAGTGCAGAATTAGGATCCTTAAGTTTCCGTAGAGCTATGAAACCTGCCAGCCACTCCAAACGCGCTTTCAATTTAGCATTTTCGACAAAATGACCACTTAATACACCATAGGACGTTTTGTAATCACCATCCCAAAGTAGCTGTCTCGCTAACTTCTCACGTGTTGCACCCCATATTTCTGGACGACCTAAGTATTCCTTTTTTTCACTCAATTCGTACAAAAGTTGGAACGCTCGATCATCATAACCATATTTCAAGCGCCATTTGAACCTAGCAAAGTTTAAAACAGGATGATTGCGCAGGGTCTCCGGCACCCTATTAATTAAAGTATTCACTCCATCCTTTTTATATTTCCTAAGAGCCACAACAGCTTTTACAAGCTTTTTATAATCATCTGATAACAAAGGGATAAGATCGTCTAAGGCTTCAAAAGCATCTCTCCATAATAATTCAATGGATCTCTCATCATGAAGCTGAGATAACGCCACATCATATTTACTCAGGTAAACAGTCTGTAAATCTGAGTCCATGACCTCAGATATCCACTTATCCTGAACAATCAATTCAGCTTTATTATTTTTACCTGCTGCTAAAAGAGCATCCGCATAAATAGTAGCCGCACTTGGTGAAATGGGTGGGTTTTCGTCAAACCAACTCAGAATTTCATTACGACTACTTTCAAAGAAAACTTGCTCCCCTTTTTCTTTCAAATAAGGTAAACCCGGCCAATCCTGGTTACGCTGCAAAAATTCCCTCAATTCTTTGGGACTTCCTCGACCAGATCTAAACTCATGCCACAGAATAATATCTCTGGCCACTTTACCATCTGCCTCTGCAAATTGTTTTGCTTCATACCAGTAGCCAGAGCGCATCGCTTCAAGAGCTTTTTCTAAAGGACGCCTATTAGTATCTTGGGCAGACACCCCAGTATTAAAAACAAGAATAAGGGAAATCAAAAAGTATAGTGTTTGTCCGACCTTACTTAATAGCTGCATTTTCAATTCTGGTAATTATGGTTTTTAATAAGTTTACTTGAGCTTTAATCACGGTTAAACCAACTTGTGAATTGATTAAAAACTTTTTTAAATAATTTTAAAAGTGTTTCAAGAGGAGATGAACATGCTGAAAGGTTCAATGCCAGCATTAGTGACACCGTTTAAAAACGGGGAACTCGATCTCAATACACTTGAAAGTTTGGTGGATTGGCATATTGAACAAGGGAGCCACGGTTTGGTTCCTGTTGGTACAACTGGTGAAAGTCCAACACTGAGCCATGAGGAACATGAAATTGTAGTTTCAACAGTTGTTCAGAAGGTAAACGGGCGTATTCCGGTTATTGCTGGTGCCGGCTCAAACAATACACTCGAAGCGCTAAATTTCATGAAGCATGCAAAAACGGTTGGAGCGGATGCTGCACTTGTCGTTACCCCTTATTACAACAAGCCCACTCAGGCAGGCCTTATAAAGCATTTTACAGAGCTCCACGGTCAATGTGAACTTCCCATAGTCATTTACAATATACCTGGGCGATCATCGATTGATATGAGCCCTGAAACAATGGGTCATTTGGCCAAGTTACCAAGAGTTATTGGTGTTAAAGATGCAACCGGTGATTTAGCAAGAGTATGCGCCCAGCGTATTACATGTGGAACTGACTTTTTACAAATATCTGGTGAAGACGCGACTGCTCATGGATTTAACGCTCAAGGTGGTGTCGGCTGTATTTCTGTCACGGCAAATGTGGCACCAAAATTATCCGCACAATTACAGGCTGCAACATTAGCTGGTGATTACGACAAAGCTCTTGAATTACAAGATAAACTCATGCCCTTGCATCATGCAATTTTTACTGAACCCGGGCTTGTGGGCGTAAAGTACGCAATGAGTCTTTTAGGCTTATGTTCAGACGAAGTAAGGCTTCCACTAATACCACTAAGTAATGAAACAAAAAAACTCATTAAATCCGCGATTGAGACTGCAGGCTTGACTTAGTTTTTAGATTTTCGAGAAACTAGTTACTCATCATTCGAGTTAAAATGATTATTTAAGTGCTTCGGTAAAGCTCATACCGTTTACTGTGCTTTTAAACCACCTCTTTAGAATGGCCCTCTCATGATCCTCCATGTAAGTTATATTGGCCGGAGGCATTGCATAAGAAATAGCAGAGTGAAGGTATATTAATTTAGCATTTTTAGTTATGTCGTTTGGTGTTTCTAAGTAGACATCGCCTGGTGCCCAATTAACTCCCTCCCATACTGGTTCTCTTGCGTGACACATAGAGCACCTACTTACAACAATATCGACTGTTTCAGAAAACTCCTCCGCACTTTCGAAAACGACTTGCTTCTCATTTATACGCGCCGCTTCCTTATCTGAAATTATTGCGGGTGCCATAGATAACCACATTATAAAAATAAAAATTATTATTGTAACTGGCCAAGTCCATATAGGATTTCCGGCTCGGGCATGAATTGTATTGAAATAGTGCCTTATTGTGACGCCCATAAGAAATACAAGGGCCGCGATTACCCAATTCCATTCGGAAGCAAAAGCAAGAGGATAATGGTTTGAAAGCATCAGAAAAATTACTGGTAATGTTAAGTAGTTATTATGTGTTGACCTTAATTTTGCGATTTTACCAAATTCTGGATTAGGAGTGCGCTTCGCAAATAAATCATCCACAACAATTTTTTGGTTGGGAATTATAACCAGAAAGACATTTGCGGTCATAATTGTAGCTGTGAACGCTCCCAAATGCAAAAAAACTGCTCTGCCAGTAAATATTTGATTGTAGGACCATCCCATTACCACAAGAATGAAAAATAGAACTACCATTAATAACGAAGGATTATTTCTAAACCTCGACTTACATAAAAAATCATAAATGAACCAACCTATTACAAGGGAAGCTGCAGATATTATGATACCCTGCCATAATTCAAGATCTGATTTAGCACTATCGATTAGGTAAAGTTCACCACCAACCCAATAAATAACCACCATGAGCGCAAACCCAGATAACCAAGTTGAGTAACTTTCCCACTTAAACCAAGTCAAATGCTCAGGAACTTCATTGGGTGCAACTGAATATTTTTGAATGTGATAAAATCCACCACCATGAACTTGCCATTCTTCTCCCTGAACACCAGGCGGTAACTTATTATTTTTCTGGAGGCCAAGATCTAACGCTATAAAATAAAAAGATGATCCTATCCATGCAATTGCTGTTATTACATGTAACCAACGAAGAGCAAATTCTAGCCAATCCCAAATTACTATTATTTCCGCCAAATTATTAACCTTAATAAAATCATATATTAATCACTTTAAGGACGATTAGCTTCCCCGGTATGTGGAATACCCGAAGGGAGATAATAAGAGTGGAACGTGGTAGTGCTTATTTTCGCTCATTCCAAAACGAATAGGAACCAAATCTAGAAACACAGGCTCGTTATAAACTTGTTTCAATTGCCTGTAATAATCTCCAACATGAAAGATTAGCTCAAATGTTCCTAATCTAAAATCTTTTTCCGCCAAGACAGGCTGGTCTGTTCGTCCATCCGCATTTGTGATTAAAGAACACACTTCTTTGCCGCGGCCGTTATGATATTCAAAAAAATCAATTTTTAAATTAGCCGCCGGCGTTCCTCGGCTAGTATCTAACGCATGAGTTGTTAAAAACCCTACCATTCTATAGCTCCAAAAGGGATTAATTTTTTAAGTAATACATAAAGAATACTATGTTGAGACTAATTCATTAAAAAGTATGTTTCAAAATAAAAATTAGAGTATAAGTCATTAAAATTAATAAAGTCGGAGTCCCAAGTGGATCGTTATGAAAGAGATTTGATTGGCTATGGTCAAAACATACCAAAAGTTAAATGGCCTAATAACGCAAAAATTGCTGTCCAATTTGTCATAAATTATGAAGAAGGTGGAGAAAACTGCATTTTACATGGAGATGATGCATCTGAAGCTTTCCTGTCTGAAATTATTGGAGCCTCCCCTTGGCCAGGTCAAAGACACTGGAATATGGAAAGTATCTACGAATATGGTGCAAGATCTGGTTTCTGGCGTCTTCATAGATTATTCACCAAAATGCAAATACCGGTAACGGTTTACGGAGTTACATCCGCGCTTGCAAGGAGCCCAGAGCAAGTACAAGCTATGCAAGACGCAGACTGGGAAATAGCCAGCCATGGTTTGAAGTGGATTGAGCATAAAGACATGCCCGCAGAAGTCGAAAGAGCGCAGATACAAGAAGCCATAAGATTACACCAGAGAGTTACCGGTCAAAAGCCATATGGCTGGTATACAGGAAGATGTTCAGAGAATACCGTAAGATTGGTATCAAATGAAGGTGGGTTTGATTACATTTCTGACAGTTATGCAGATGATTTACCATATTGGATAGATATTGATGGCCATGACCAATTAATTATCCCTTATACTTTAGATACAAATGATATGAGATTTGCGACTGCACAAGGTTTTTCAACCTCTGGGCAGTTTTTTGATTATTTAAGAGATACTTTTGATACCCTATATTCTGAGGGGGTGGAAGGATCTCCAAAGATGATGTCAATTGGCTTGCATTGCAGGCTAATCGGTAGACCTGGAAGGATTACTGCCATAAAGCGATTTATTGAGCATGCAACCTCATTCAAAGATGTTTGGTTCGCAAAACGAATTGAGATTGCGCAACATTGGCAAAGACACCATCCAGCCAAAAGGTTTGAAAAACCATCAAAAATGTCGCAAAAAAAGTTCGTTGAAACGTTTGGTGGCATTTTCGAAAAATCGCCTTGGATTGCGGAAAAAACTTGGGATACGGAATTGGGACCCGCTCACGATACGGTCCAAGGTTTACACAGCGCATTCTGTCGCATCTTCCGAGCAGAAGAAAAGGAAGTTCGTTTAAAAGTTTTAAAAGCTCATCCAGAATTGGCTGTAAAACTTTCAAAAACTGAGCAGCTGACAAAAGAAAGCCAAAACGAACAGGCAAGTGCAGGTTTAGACAACTTAACATCTGAAGAATACGAACAATTCGCCGAGCTAAATAGATCTTACAGAGAGAAATATGGTTTTCCCTTCATTATTGCGGTAAAAAACTACAGCAAATCAGAAATTTTAGATAATTTTATTTCTCGTATTAAGAATACAGAAGAAATGGAATTCAATGAAGCATGTGCGCAAGTGGAACAGATTGCAGAAATTAGATTGCTGGAGATAATTTAATGGCACAGAAAATTATAACTGAGTCCCTGACAAAAAAAAAATTTCAGGACTTTGGAGAGGTCATTGATACTGGCGGTGATCCAGATATGTTGATCAATCAAGGTCTATGTGAAAGATATCATGACAGAGCTAAAATAGATGTAGGACCCGATGGGAAAGTCGGTTTGAGCTTATTTAACGCAGAAACACGCTCGTTGCCATTAGTCCTTAAGATGATGGAGCGACATCCTGACGGAAGCCAAGCCTTTATTCCTATGTCTACTAATGGATTTTTAGTCATCGTTGCAAATGATAAAAACAATAGGCCTGATACCCCCAAAGCGTTTCTATCATCGCCTGGTCAAGCGATAAACTTTTTTAAAGGGACCTGGCATGGCGTGTTAACTCCCTTAAGTAAACCCGGTCTCTTTGCAGTAATCGATAGAATTGGAGAATCTCAAAATCTAGAAGAATTTTTCTTTGACGTACCATATATAGTTGATAGACTCTAGGGCATCTGCCTTAAAAATAGGCAGAACGCTAAATTTAATAGTCAAATAGGGAGACTAAAATGACTGACAATGCTATGGGTTCTTACAGTGATCCCAACATTACACCCCCAATGGGTCAAGCAGCCCCACTGGGATTACAGCATGTCTTGGCCATGTTCGCATCAAACGTAACTCCATCCATAATTGTTGCGGGAGCAGCAGGGCTGCAATTTGGTGGTACAGAGCAAGTATATTTAATCCAAATGGCAATGCTTTTCGCAGGCATAGCAACATTATTTCAAACCATAGGGTTTGGCCCGGTAGGAGCCAGGTTGCCGATAATGCAAGGTACAAGCTTCGCATTTGTTGGTGTTTTAGCTGGTATTGCTGCAACTCAAGGCCTCGGTGTGGCTTTAACTTCCTGTATTATTGGTGGCTTAATTCATTTTGCGTTGGGTTCAGTTATTGCCAATATTCGGTATTTATTTCCACCACTTGTGACAGGGCTAGTTATCCTCGCAATCGGTCTTTATTTGGTACCAGTCGGTATTAAGTATGCAGCGGGTGGAGCAGCAGATTTCCAAATGGCAGCAGAAAGCTTTGGCTCTCTAATGCATTGGACAGTTGCACTTACAGTCATTGTGGTTGCTCTTGGATTTAAGTTCATGACGAAGGGAATTTTATCAAATGCCGCAATACTGCTGGGCTTAATCGCAGGTTATCTAGTGGCCTTTATGTTCGGTATGGTTAATTTTGCAGCTGTCGGTAAAGCGAGTTGGGTAACGGGACTTCAAACTTTACCATACGGATTTGAGTTTAACCTAGGAGCAGTGATAGGCGTAACGATAGTTTCAATTGTTTCAGCGGTTGAAACCATTGGCGACACTTCAGCGACCGCTAAAGCTGGAGCTGGTCGTGAGGCCACTGACGAAGAAATATCTGGTGCTACATATGCTGATGGCCTCGGAACGGCGGTCGCAGGAGTTTTTGGCGGTCTGCCTAACACTTCTTTCAGTCAGAATGTGGGCATCGTGGGTATGACCGGTATTATGAGCAGGCACGTTGTTACGATCGCAGGTGCAATTATGGTTATATGCGGACTAATACCAAAAATAGGAGCAATCATTGCTTCTATGCCTCTCCCAGTTCTGGGCGGTGGCGTGATTGTAATGTTTGGTATGGTGGCAGCTGCTGGACTTAACGTACTAAGCGAAATAAAAATGTCTCGCAGAAATATGATTATTATCGCATTGTCATTGTCTATTGGACTAGGCTTTAATCTGGTGCCTTCCGCAGTGCAATATCTACCAGGTATTTGGAAAACATTAGCTACCTCAGCTGTAGCACCCACAGCATTTTTGGCTATTATTTTAAACCAAATCCTACCAGAAGAATAAAATTAAATTATTACTTTTTGAAACGCCCTGAATTTTCAGGGCGTTTTTTGTTGTATTGATTTCAGCGTGAATCACTGTAACATAAAAGCATGAATAGTTTCATTCCTATTGCAAACTTCCATAGCAATGTAGTTAGTTTTCAAAAACCTGAGCTCACTATTATTTTATCACTGTATGGTCGTATGGTGGCTTCTGGTGAGTGGCGCGATTATGGAATTTCCTCATTAAAAGAGGTTGCGGTATTCTCAGTTTTTAGAAGAACAGCAGAACATCCAATCTACAGTATTGAAAAAAGACCGAAATTGCGAAATAGGCAAGGTCAATATGCGGTTGTTGGCATGGATGGACAAATTCTAAAACGTGGTCACGACCTCAAATCAGTTTTAGGAATTCTAGAACGTAAGTTAATCAAACTAGTTGATTAGTTGTCATCAGACAAATTTTTCAAATATTTTCTTTTTAAACTAGAAAAGAACAAACAAAGAACATATTTATGTGTCTATGTTTTCTGAACTATCTATTACATCAAACTTTAGCTTCCTACAGGGTGCCTCTCACCCTGAGGAATATATGGAACGCGGAGCTCTTTTAGGCTTAAGTGCAATTGCAATTGCAGATGTTAATTCTGTGGCTGGGATCGTACGCGCACATACACATGGGCAAAAAATTAAGGAAACTGTTTCAGAACGCCAACAGATTGAACCATTTGGACCTCCATGCCCAGAGCACCTAAAAGGATGTAGTTCGCTACATGTTGAAAATATACCTCGTTTAATACCAGCTGCACGCTTAATTTTTCAAGAAGGTGTTAGTACCACTTCAATTATCCAAACACATGAGGGTTGGAAAATACTTTGCAAGTTAATCTCAAAAGGCCGTTTGCGGAGCAAAAAGGGTGAGTGTGAACTAAAAATATCAGATATACCTAAAAATTTATCTGGGATAAAATTATTGCTACATGTTCCACAAACTTTACCTAGAAAAAATACTACTTGGTGGAACAATGTACGACATTTAGCAAGCGAATACAAAGACTGCTTATATTTGGTAATGTCACCATACTATGATGGATTAGACGGACCTCGTTTTGATAGATTATACCAAATAGCTAAAAGCTTTTCACTACCAGTTGTAGCAAGTTCTTTTCCTTTAATGCACCATGGGAAACGGCGCCGATTGGCAGATGTGTTGTGCGCAATCAAGCAAGGTAAAAAAATTGAACAACTAGGAAAAAATGCTCTGGTAAATGCAGAACAACGGTTAAGAAGTCCTCAAGAAATAAATAAGCTGTTCGCCAAATTTCCAATTGCCATAAAAAATGCGAATAAAATTTCTGCAAATTGTTCATTTACACTTGATCAGCTAAAATATGATTATCCCAAAGAAAGTGACAGTCGCAAAGCTCCATCAGAGCGACTGAATGAATTAGCAATGGAAGGAATAAAGTGGCGCTACCCACAAGGAGTACCAAAACGTGTAAATCAAATTTTAAATCATGAATTAAAGCTTATAAAAAAATTAGAATACGAACCATACTTCCTTACGGTAAATGATATAGTTCAGTTCGCCCGTTCACGTAACATTCTTTGTCAGGGAAGAGGGTCTGCCGCAAACTCTGTCTTATGTTATTGTTTAGGTATAACATCGGTAAGCCCTGAAATAGGTACAATGGTTTTCGAACGTTTTGTTTCAGAAGCAAGAAAAGAACCACCTGATATAGATGTTGACTTTGAACATGAGCGTCGCGAGGAAGTAATTCAGCATATATATGAAAAGTACGGGCGCGACCATGCTGGATTATGTGCAACAGTAGTTCACTATCGTGGAAAGCGCGCTGTACGTGAGGTCGGCACAGCTATGGGATTAACCAAAGACACTATTAGTGCACTCTCCTCACAACTTTGGGGGTTTTCTAGTAATGGGAAAATTAGTGAAAAATGGTTAAGAGAAATTGGACTCAATCCAAATGATATCAATCTGCAAAAAACACTATTATTAGTCCACGAAATAATAGGCTTCCCTCGCCATCTTTCTCAGCATGTAGGCGGTTTTATCATCACAGAGGGTCGTTTAGATGAACTTGTTCCGATTGAAAATGCGAGTATGGAAGGGCGAACTGTAATTTGCTGGGACAAGGATGATATCGATTCCTTAGGAATTTTAAAAATTGATATTTTATCCCTTGGCATGCTGACTTGCCTGCGCAAATCATTTGATTTAGTTCACCAACATCTTGGTCATAATTTTGATCTTGCTACTATTCCTGCTGAAGATCCTAAAGTCTACGACATGCTGTGCCGCGCTGATAGTATTGGAGTGTTTCAAGTGGAAAGTCGCGCACAAATGAACTTTCTTCCCAGAATGAGGCCACGCTGTTTCTATGATCTGGTTATAGAAGTGGCAATAGTAAGACCGGGCCCAATTCAAGGTGATATGGTCCACCCTTATATTCGCCGACGCAATGGTGAGGAACAAGTTGAATTCCCGTCAGATGCACTTGGAAGTGTATTAAGTAAGACACTGGGCGTCCCGTTGTTCCAAGAGCAAGCTATGCAAATTGCCATTGTTGGAGCAGGCTTCACTCCAGAGGAAGCAGACAAATTACGTAGAGCTTTAGCAACCTTCAAAAAACATGGCTCAGTGAGTGAGTTAAGAACCCGTTTTTTAAGGGGAATGCGCCAAAACGGCTATGGCAAAGATTTTTCCGAACGATGTTTTTCCCAAATTGAAGGTTTTGGGTCTTATGGTTTTCCTGAAAGTCATGCTGCTAGCTTTGCATTATTAGTATATGCTAGCGCTTGGATAAAATGTCACCATCCAGCAGTTTTTGCGTGTGCTCTATTAAATTCTCAACCTATGGGTTTTTATGCACCGGCCCAAATACTTAGTGATGCACAGGCACATGATGTTACTATTTATCCAATTTGTATCAACAATAGCTACTGGGATAATACTTTAGAAACAGACAAAAATGGGAAATTAGCATTACGATTGGGTTTTAGACAAATAATTGGATTAACCAAGGAAGATGCATCTTGGATTACTGCTGCGCGTGGAAATGGTTATAGTACTATAGAGGATATATGGCGACGTTCTGGCATTAAATCTGCCACACTAAATCGCTTAGCCGAAGCTGATGCGTTTATATCAATTGGAATAAATCAACGCGAAGCAATTTGGCAAGCAAGTGCCATTCTCAGTAATAACAAATTACCCTTGTTTGATCAGGACATTGATGGTGAAATTATAAAAGAAGCGCTCCCCATATTACCCAATATGAGCCTCGGAGAGGCTATTGTGCAAGATTACACTGCTACAAAATTCTCACTCAGGGCTCATCCTCTATCTCTATTACGAGATATTTTAACGCCGCCATATCAAAGTATTAATCACTAAAAAGGTGCTTTTGATCTAAATCTAGAACCAAATCCATTCTCAGGATGTTTCACCCTGAGCTCTTCTGAATGTAACATCATTCTATGGTGTGTACTAACCTCTCCATATATAGGGTCTCCTAGGATAGGATGACCCAACGCCATGCAGTGAACTCTTAGCTGGTGCGAACGTCCGGTTTTGGGGACTAAACGCAATCTACTTTCATTTTGATTAGAACTCAGTTTGTACCATTCCGTTAGTGCCAGCTTTCCAGTCTCATGACAAACCATCTGACGGGGTCTATTTTCCCAATCAACAACCAACGGCAAGTCAATTAGACCACTTTTTTGTGTCACTTCTCCAGAAACACGGGCTACATATGTCTTCTTTACTTGACGCTTTTCAAATTGCATCGACAGCGCTCTTTGGGCATACTCTGTTTGTCCAAAAATCATAACACCAGATGTATCCCTATCAAGACGATGAACTAAAAGCGTATTTGGAAACGCAATTTTTAATCTACTCAGCAAACAATCCGCCAATTCAATACCCTTGCCAGGAACAGAAAGTAGACCTGCTGGTTTATTCACGACCAAAATATGCGCATCTTCGTGAAGAATATCTAATGGTTCAGTCGGTGGGTTATATTCCATATCAATCCTTCGCCTAAACAATAAAATAAAAAAAGTCTATACTCATGAAATTTTACTTGATTTTTTCATGAACTGCTAACACCGTACCTTTAATTAGTTGTAGGTGAGTAATGCATAATTTTGATCCAAATTCATCATCAACCTTGGGTGCTGATCTTCGGTCACTACGAAAATCTCGCAAGATGACAATTAAGGAATTATCTACAGCTACAGAAAAATCATTAGGATGGATTAGCCAAATAGAAAGAGATAAGTCTCAACCATCCATTGATGACTTAAAAGACTTGGCTCGCGTTCTTAACGTGCCCCTATCAATATTATTTGGACAATCACGCTCAGGATCAGAGGAAGAGGGTTATATTGTTAGAAAATCAGCTAGGCGGGTCATAGGTTCAAACTCATCTGGTCTTAAAGAGGAGTTACTTTCTCCTGACCTTACTGATGACTTTGAAGTTGTATATTCAACGTTTGAGCCAAATTCAAAACTAGCAAAAAGACAAAAGAGACAAACACAAGAAGTTGGATATGTAATAAGCGGCAGTCTTATTGTTAATATAAACGATAAAGAATTCACAGTTAGTGCAGGCGATAGTTTTAGAATTAAAGGGGAAGCACATAGGTGGGCAAACCCGTTTTCAAAACCATGCAGTATAATATGGGTGATTGCCCCACCAATTTATTAAACAATTGAATATACCTCAAATAAGTTTCTAAGGAGATAAAAATGTCTGAATTTCCAAAATCTGCAAGAGTGGTAATAATAGGCGGTGGTGCTGTAGGAGCCTCAGCACTTTTTCATCTCGCTAAAGCAGGGTGGACTGACTGTATACTTATTGAAAAAAATGAACTAACAGCTGGTTCTACGTGGCATGCGGCAGGAAACGTACCAACATTTTCCACAAGTTGGTCAATAATGAATATGCAGCGTTATTCAACTGAATTATATAGTGGATTGGCGCAAGAAGTAGACTACCCGATGAATTATCATATGACCGGATCAATAAGGCTTGGTCATTCCAAAGAACGGATGCAAGAATTTGAGCGTGCAAAAGGAATGGGACAATATCAAGGTATGGATCTGAATATCCTTGGTTTAGACGAAATCAAAAATAAATACCCATTTATTGAAACTCATGACCTGAAAGGAGCTCTTTACGATCCTAGTGATGGGGATATTGATCCAGCGCAGTTAACACAGGCGTTAGCGAAGGGCGCGCGAGACTTAGGCTCAGAAATAATCCGCTTTTGTTCAGCAACTGGCGTCAGCAGAAAAAATGATGAATGGATTATTCATACAACAAAAGGAGATATTCGATGCGAGTATGTCGTTAATGCAGCGGGTTACTACGCTCAAAGGATTGGAGAATGGTTCATCCCATACGGAGGAAGAACTGTCCCTATGATGGTTATGAGCCATCAGTACCTATTATTTGAGGAAGTTGAGGCCATAAAAGATTGGTCCACTGAAATGCAACACAAACTTCCACTGCTTCGTGATGTTGATAGTAGCTATTATCTTCGCCAAGAAAAATTTGGTTTCAACCTTGGTCCCTATGAGCGAACTTGTAGAGCCCACTGGGCGCAACCCGACGACCCAATGCCGGAAGATTTTAGTTTTCAGTTGTACCCCGATGATCTAGATCGATTGGAATGGTACATCGAAGATGCATTAGCTAGAGTGCCTCTGTTGGGTGAAGCGGGGGTTAGCAAAGTTATAAATGGACCAATCCCGTATGCACCAGATGGACTTCCTTTGATAGGTCCAATGCCTGGCGTACCGAATGCATTTGAAGCATGTGTATTTACTTTTGGGATCGCTCAAGCCGGTGGGGCAGGAAAAGTTTTATCCGAGTGGCTAATTGAGGGCGAAACAGAATGGGACATGTGGTCATGTGATCCGCGGCGTTACACAAATTATACAGATCATGATTATTGTGTTGCTAAGGGCATGGAAATTTATGGACATGAATATGCTATGCATTTCCCGTGCCATGAATGGCCAGCAGGAAGGAATAAAAAACTTTCACCAGCGCATGACCAAATAGTAAAAAAAGGTGGTCAAATGGGTGCGTACAATGGTTGGGAGCGTGCAAACTGGTTTGCTCATAGCACTGACGATATTTCCGAAAAGACAACGCAAACATGGGAACGTAATGGCCCGTGGGAGCAACGAATTAAAGAGGAATGTTATGCCGTAAGAGATGAAGTAGGTGTTTTGGACCTACCTGGCTTCAGCCGCTTTGATATTGAAGGGAAAGGAACTGCAGCATGGCTTCGAGGAAGAATTGCAGGATCATTGCCAAAAATTGGACGTCTTAATTTAGCATATTTTGCAGATACAAGAGGTCGCATATTAACTGAAATGTCAATCATTCGACACTCTGAGGAAAAATTTACTCTCATAACAGCCGCTTCGGCTCAATGGCATGATTGGGAAATAATTAACAAAGCATCTTCTTTAAATATATCCGTAACAGACACAACTGAGAAACTTAGCACTTTGATAGTTACAGGGCCAAAGTCTCGTAATCTACTTGAAAAAATTGGTACTGACGCAGATCTATACCTTCCTTGGTTAAGCCATCATAAAGCAAAAGTATGCGGGAAGCCTTGTCATTTGATGCGTGTTAGTTTTGCGGGAGAATTAGGTTGGGAAATTCACACTGATGTCGAAAATATTTCAACTCTCTACAAAAAAATTAGTGATGCAGGCGCAAAGCCGTTTGGCATGTGGGCTTTAAATTCTCTTCGCATAGAAAAGGGATATCGAGCTTGGAAAGGAGACTTATCAACAGATTACAGCCTGTTAGAGGCTGGTTTGTCGAGATTTATTAAGTTCGATAAAAAAGAGGGTTTTCCAGGAAAAGCAGCTTTAGAGATAGAAAGACAGCACGGAAGTAAAAAACAGTTTGTATCACTAATAGTAGAGGCGGGAAAATGTGACGCTCCATATATGTCTACTCTATGGAAAAATGATCAAATTGTGGGAGAGACGACATCTGGCGCATGGGGCTATCGCACGAATTCTTCAATTGCTCTTGGAATGATAAGGAGTGATTTGGCTTCGGCAGGAACAGAAATTGAAATAGAGATTTTTGGAGACCGTCATAAAGCTACTGTCCAACCAGAAGGGTCAATCTGGGATCCAATGAACGAAAGATTGCGCGCATGAAAGAAGCGATAACACTTCTTGATGGATCAGTCGGACAAGAATTAGTTAAAAAATTTGGTAAAAAACCAACACCGTTATGGTCGACAGAAATTATGTTAAAAAATCCAGAAATGGTATCGAATATCCATAGTGCTTACTTTGAAGCTGGGGCAACTATTGCCACAACAAACAGCTACACAGTACTCCGAGACCGTTTAAAGCACTTCAACCTGGAGCATGAAGTACATAATTTATGGAACTCTTCAGTAGAAGCCGCCTGCAATGCCCGTAATAATTTTGGAAGTGGTCGAGTTGCAGGTTCAATTGGCCCTTTAATAGCGTCATACCGACCTGACCTCTGCCCTGCAATAGATGAAGCATCAAAAATATATGATGAGAAGATTGCAAATATTGCCCCTAAGGTAGATATATTATTAGTTGAAACGGTCTCTTCTTTAAAACAAGCCAAAGGGGTTTTGGCATCGACAGATAAAGAGAACAAGCCGGTTTGGATATCTTTTAGTGTAGACGATCAAGATGGCACAAAACTACGATCAGGCGAAAACCTAAAAGATATAGAGCCTATTATCAACGATCATTCAGTTGAAGCAGTTCTCATCAACTGCTCCCCGCCAGAAGCAGTAGATAATGCATTACCTATCATTTCCAAAATGAATAAACCCTTTGGAGCGTATGCGAATGGATTTTCCAAAATATCAAAAGGGTTTCTAACAGAGAGACCAACAGTTGATGCGTTGGCAGCTCGTAAAGACTTGGGACCGGAGGAGTATAGTAATTTTGTTATTGATTGGGTCAGGAATGGCGCCACTATCGTTGGCGGATGCTGCGAAATTGGCCCCACTCATATCTCGAAGATCGCAAAGAAGATCCATGAATTAGGATTTCAAATTATATAAGGGCATTAGAGGACGATGATACAGGATAAAGCCAAAGTTATTATCATAGGCGGCGGCGTCATTGGATGTTCAGTAGCCTACCATTTGAGTAAATTAGGCTGGAGTGATATAGTTTTGTTGGAGCGCAAACAACTCACTTCTGGAACAACGTGGCATGCTGCAGGGTTGATAGGCCAATTAAGAGCCAGTGCTAATATGACAAAATTAGCAAAGTACACACAAGAATTATACTTTGATCTTGAAAAAGAAACCGGTGTGTCAACGGGTTTTAAAAGAGTGGGTTCAATTAGTGTTGCTCTTACAAACGAGAGAATGGAAGAATTGAAACGCTCTGCAGCTATGGCTAGGGCTTTTGGGGTTGATGTGGAAGAAATTTCTCCGCGCGAAATCAAAAATAGGTATCCTCACATTAATCTAGAAAGGGTAGTGGGTGGGGTCTTTCTAGGGAAAGACGGACAAGGAGATCCCGCAAATATTGCTTTGGCTCTTGCCAAAGGTGCACGGCAGGAAGGTGCTAAAATTTACGAAGGAGTTACTGCAACGAAAATATTTAAAAATCAGAATAAAGTAACTGGTGTTGAATGGACTAACCGGCATGGTGAGAGTGGCCGGATCTCCTGTGAAGAAATAGTAAATTGTGCTGGAATGTGGGGTCACAGCGTCGGCAAAATGTTAGGTACAAATATTCCACTTCATGCATGTGAGCATTTTTATATAGTTACTGAACCAATAGCAGAATTAACTCAACTTCCGGTGCTTAGAGTCCCGGATGAATGCGCTTATTACAAAGAAGATGCCGGCAAAATGCTGCTTGGGGCATTTGAACCTAATGCGAAGCCTTGGGGTATGTCTGGAATACCCAAAGATTTTGAGTTTGACCAACTTCCTGAAGATTTCGAACATTTTGAACCAATTTTGGAAATGGCTGTAAATAGAGTTCCTATGCTTGAGAAAGCTGGAATTCATACGTTTTTTAATGGGCCAGAGAGTTTCACACCGGACGATGCTTACCACCTTGGTCGCTCACCTGAAATGGAAAATGTTTGGGTAGCAGCAGGATTTAATTCAATAGGTATACAATCCGCCGGAGGTGCGGGAATGGCACTCGCACAATGGATGCAAGATAAAGAAAAACCATTCGACTTGGGCGATGTTGATATAAGTCGTATGCAACCTTTTCAAGGAAATAAAAAATATTTATTTGAACGGTCAAAAGAAACACTTGGTCTGCTGTATGCTGATCACTTCCCTTTTAGACAAAAGGAAAGTGCCCGAGGTGTCAGACGAACGCCTTTTCATGAGCATCTGAAGTCCAAAGGCGCTGTCTTCGGAGAAGTAGCTGGTTGGGAACGTGCAAATTGGTTCTCTAACACTGGGCAAAGTGATGAATATCGTTATAGTTGGAAACGCCAGAATTGGTTTGAAAATTCAGCTAGAGAGCACATGGCTGTGAGGGAGAATGTTGGTCTATATGATATGTCTACCTTCGGAAAAATACAAGTAGAGGGTAAAGATGCCGAAAGTTTTCTAAATTATTTATGCGGTGCAAACTTATCTGTCGACATAGGTAAAATAGTATATACCCAATTTTTGAATTCAAAAGGCGGTATAGAAGCAGATGTTACTGTGACTAGACTAAGTGAGACCACGTATTTGATCGTAACACCTGCTGCTACTCGACTTGCTGATGAAACTTGGCTGCGTAGGAATCAAAAGGACTATAGCGTAGTTATTACAGACGTTACTGCCGCAGAAGGAGTTCTTGCATTAATGGGACCAGCGTCAAGAGCTTTACTAAATAGTGTTTCTCCAAATAATTTTGAGAATGAAACGAACCCTTTTGGCACTGCACAATTGATTGAAATAGGAATGGGACAAGCCCGTGCCCATAGGGTTTCTTATGTGGGCGAACTTGGATGGGAGCTATACATTAGTAGTGATCAATGCGGTCATATTTTTGAGACGATATTTGATGCTGGATCAGAACATAATTTAAAGTTATGTGGAATGCACATGATGGACAGCTGTAGGATAGAAAAAGCTTATCGACATTTTGGGCATGATATTACATGTGAAGACCATGTCCTTGAAGCCGGGTTGGGTTTTGCAGTGGATACTGCCAAACCGGATTTTATAGGCAAAAAAGCTGTGTTTGATAAGAAAGAATGCGGCTTAGAAAAGAGACTGGTTCAATTCCAACTTACAGACCCTGAGCCTCTATTATATCACAACGAACCAATAATGAGAGATGGCGAAATTGTAGGTTATATCAGTTCAGGTAATTATGGGCATAAACTAGGTGGAGCAATCGGTATGGGATACGTACCTTGTAAAAATGAAAGTCCAGAAGAACTTCTATCATCAAAATTTGAAATAGATGTCTCAGGTACTATTTGCGCGGCGAAAGCGTCGCTTAAACCTTTATACGACCCACTCAGTAAACGTACAAAAGCCTAGTTTTAGTTGCCTACTCCCTAAAAAAGTCACTTGAGCCGTGGTGGTTTTAGATTTTCTTTTAAGTCTATAGCTGGCTCAAATGAAGCACTTTCTTCTTCTAAATCTTTTTCAAAATTTAACGAGATACCAATCTTTCTGATTTTTTTTAAATTTGGGCTGTCAACGTTCAGGAAAATAACATCAATTGGTTTCTCATCGTACAATGTAAAGTTAACTACTTCATTTACTACTTTAGCTATTACAGCATGCATCTTTTGATTTATATCAACAAATACAATAAGTTGCGACTTATAACCACTTTGATAGATTACTTCAACAATCCATGCCTCGGGAACAAATTTAGATAAGTCACTTAATTTATTATTTAATGAATTCCTTACTACGAATGGTATACTTGGTTTGCTAAACTTAGTTATCTTATCGCTTAATCTTTTTGGGGATTGCTCGACAATATTTTGCAACCAATCAATATCGTTACTGCTGAGCAGTATCTCTGAAGAAACAGCCAAATTTAAGTTTAATCCCAAGCCAAGCTTTTGCTCTTTCAACATTGGTAAAACCATTCGCCCCGTTAGTGCAAGATAGGGGGAGCTATTTCCAGTAAAGTCAACTAACCTAGAAATGGTATCAAAAACTAATGCATATTTATCTTCAGGCGTTTCAATTAAATTTGGACAAGCTATGCCGCCTTCAATCTCTTTCTCCAGTAATAAATATAATTCAGTATCAAGTAGAGCCTCATAAAATAAAAATCTTGATTTGTCATCGTTGTCCGTACGATCGGCTAACTCTTTTAGCTCATCAAGCTTGGTAATATTCTCAGTCATTCTGAATTCTTTTAACTACCCTGTTGGTATTACCCACACTTTGAGTAACCACAGCTCCGACAAGTCATACACCCTTCGATCATCTGAAGATCGAACTGACCACATGACGTACAGGATTTTTGTCGGCTTAATTTGAGATTTTCCACCTTAGTTACTTCACTACTTTTATGAAAAAGACTTGTATCAGAGTCTTTGATAAACCCAATCTTCATCATATGTTCTTCCAGAATTCCGCCAATGGCTGCCAAAATTGAAGGAATGTATTTTCCACCTACCCATGCACCACCTCTGGGATCAAATACTGCCTTTAACTCATCGACAACAAAGGAAACATCACCTCCCCTTCGAAACACTGCAGAGATCATTCGCGTTAAACCAACTGTCCAAGCAAAATGCTCCATATTTTTAGAGTTTATAAAAACTTCAAATGGACGCCTCTTATCGTTAACAATTATATCATTGATGGTAACGTAAATTGCATGTTGACTATCTGGCCACTTTAACTTGTATGTATTTCCATCCAAAGTGCTGGGCCGATCAAGAGGCTCAGACATATAGATGATATCTCCATTTGCCTCTTGATCAGACGCCAATTTTTCTTCCGACGCAGCTGATAGAACTGATCCTGTTACCTCGTTAGGCCTATAGGTCGTACAACCTTTGCAACCGGTATCATAAGCTTGAATATACACCTCTTTAAAGTCATCAAAACTTATATCTTCTGGGCAATTTATAGTTTTAGATATTGAGCTATCAACCCACTTTTGGGCAGCAGCCTGCATTTTAACATGATCTGCGGGGGTCAAATTTTGAGCGCTGACGAAAAAGTCTGGCAATGGTGCATTACCAAATTTATCCCTCCACAATTGAACTGCATAATCTACAACTTCTTCCTCAACATGAGAGCCATCGTTTTGCAAAACTTTTCGCGTATAACTGTATGCAAAAACAGGTTCTATACCAGAGCTGACATTCCCAGCATATAACGAGATGGTACCAGTTGGTGCAATTGATGTTAGAAGGGCATTTCTGATCCCAAATTTATTGACCGCTTTTTTAACATCTTCATCCATCTGGATCATGTTGCCTGAAACTATGAACTGCTCGGGATCAAAAAGTGGAAACGCTCCCTTTTCTTCAGCTAAGTTTATTGAAGCATTGTAGGCTGAACGGGCTATCGTTTTCATCCACTTTTCTGTTTTTTTGACTGCTTCATCAGAGCCATAACGCAAACCGACCATCAACAAAGCATCAGCAAGGCCAGTCACACCCAACCCAATACGACGTTTGTTTTTAGCCTCCAACTTTTGTGCTTCAAGCGGAAATTGAGATACTTCAATAACATTATCCATCATGCGAACGGCCGTAGAAACTAAATCTTCTAGCTGATAAACATCCAAATACGCATTTTTATCAAATGGATGCTCAACTAGTTTGGCCAAGTTAATTGAACCCAGTAAACATGCCCCGTAAGGAGGTAGAGGCTGCTCCCCACAGGGGTTTGTTGCCGTTATCGTTTCACAATAACTTAAATTGTTTGTCTCATTTATTCGATCAATAAAAATGACGCCCGGCTCCGCAAAATCGTACGTCGCCCGCATAATTTGATCCCAAAGATCAGCTGCTTTTATAACACTATAAACTTTATTATTATAGATTAGCTCCCAGTCTTCGCCCTTTTTCACTGCCTCCATAAATGCATCAGTTACTAATACAGATAAGTTAAACATTCTTAGTTTTTGTGAATCTGACTTTGCAGCGATAAATTCTTCAATATCAGGATGATTACACCTCATTGTCGCCATCATGGCACCACGCCGCGAACCTGCTGACATAATAGTCCTGCACATAGAATCCCAAACATCCATGAATGAAACGGGCCCAGATGCATCAGCGGCAATACCTTTTACGAGCGAACCTTTTGGCCTGATAGTACTGAAATCATATCCTATTCCCCCACCCTGTTGCATAGTCAAAGCGGCTTCTTTCAGCATATCAAAAATGCCACTCATGCTATCAGGTATCACTCCCATTACGAAGCAATTGAATAGTGTCACATTGCGTTTTGTTCCCGATCCAGCTGTTATTCTACCCGCAGGCAAGAATTTAAAATCGGTCAAAGCATTGTAAAAAATAGTTTCCCATTTTTTGGGTTCGGTTTCTACTTTTGATAAAGCTTTGGCTATGCGACGCCAGGTGTCTTGAACTGTTTGCTCAAGAAACATTCCATTTTGGTCCTTCAATCTATATTTCATATCCCAAATTTGCTGAGAGATTGCCATCGGAAAATCTGACATTTAAAATCCTTTATGCAGCACTAGGTTGTTAGATACAAAAAATAAGGTACAACAATCTAGCTGTTAACTAGATTTGCGTCAACACACCAGAATTGAAGATATTTATAAGACAATTAAGGCACTAGCATGACCGCAACTATACACCTAGTGAAATTGAGTGTAGGAACATCCAGTATCGGCGATTTGCAAAAGTGGCAATCGACAAGGGCAGCTCAAGGCAAAGATGGACTTCCTCGGCATGTCACTAGAATGTGGCCCAAGCGCGAACAAGAATTACTTGCAGGCGGATCAATTTACTGGGTTATAAAAGGAGTTATTCAATGTCGCCAGAAAATTATCCGTTTTGATGAAGTAGTTAGAAAAGATGGTATTAGAAAATGTGCAATAGTACTTGAACCTAAATACACCAGAACAAGCCCAGTAGTAAAAAAACCGTTCCAAGGATGGAGATACCTTAAAATAGACAAGACACCTCCTGATTTAGGGATGCACCGTGACTCGGACGATGAACTTCCACCTGAATTAGCTGGTGAGTTGGCAAAAATTGGTGTTATTTAGTCACTTAAAATAAGTGTCAAAAAAGTACTTGCGGCAGCTCTTTGTTTCTCACTAAAAAATGCGGACTTAGACTTGAACAAAGTGGCTTCAGAGCTATGAATCAGCCCATCATCTAAAATTTTCAAGTGGTTTGCTTTTAATGTTTCTCCAGTAGAAGTTATGTCAGCTATAGCTTCAGCCGTCTCATTTTTCACAGTACCCTCGGTGGCTCCCTGGCTATCAACAAGTTGATAATCAGCTACACCCGCTGACTTTAAAAACTCTCGAGCAAGGTAATGGTACTTAGTAGCGATACGCAAACGAAACCCATGTTTCTCTCGAAAAGCTTCGGCTGCAGAATCAAGATCATCTAGAGTATCTACATCTATCCAGAATTTCGGCACAGACAGTACAAGATCTGCAAAGCCAAAGCCCAGATACTTTATGGCTTCTAAATTTTGACCCCAATTGGGTACTTTTTCACATACTAAATCTGATCCAGTGACACCAAAGTGAATTCGACCCTCATTTAACTCTGTGGGAATTTCACTCGCTGACAGAAGTAAAAGTTCTATGCCCTGTATACCTTTAACGTATCCTGCATATTCCCTTTTAGACTCCGTACGCTCTAGATGCACCCCACGCGAGTCAAACCAGGAAAAAGTCTCCTCCATCAATCTTCCTTTCGAAGGCACACCTAGCTTAACCATTGGTTTCAAAACCCTTCGATTTCACTATTAAATCCGGTCGGACTACACCTCCAACGGCAGGAATCTCTCGACCCTTACCAATATGCTTGGTTAGAGCATCGTATCTTCCACCTGTAGCTATTGGAGGAAGATCAGCGTAGCTATCCGAGTAAAAGCCAAAAACAAATCCATCGTAATATTCCATAGAAGTCCTACCGTAGCTTGCCTCAAAATCAATTGAAGATAGATTAACATTAGCATGATCCAGGGCTGTCAGTCGTTTTTCAAATTTTTCGATAGCACTCTGAAGAGCAGGCATATCAGGTAATAGATTTTTAAGCTCAGTTAATGCTTGAGGACATTTGTCGCCAATATTAAGCAATGAATTTATTAACCCCAACTCTGTCTTAGAAATTGGAGATACTTTACTATCTTGCCGTAAACTTTCAATACGCTCAATTATCTCAGACTTGCTTCTTAAGCCAATTTCTTTAGCTTGGTTCTCAAAACTTTTTTCTTCGTCAAAACTATCAAATCGTTTAGTTGATAAGCTCACTTCATCCGTAAATTTTTCTAAAATAGTTTTAAATCTTTGAGGGCGCCATATATGGCGCAACAGAGATTTTTTGCGTCTATCGGTCGTTTTCAAACCAGATACAGCAGCCATTAGTATACCAATATCACCGGTAGCAACTTTGAGAGGCAAATCGCTCAAAGCATTTTTTATTCTACAAAAAGCATCCGCATCAGATTGGATCACGTCTGTGCGATCGAAAATCTCATAACCTACCTGCAAATATTCACTCGCTCGATCAGAGTTTTTTTCCTGCCGTCGAAATACCTTACCACAGTAAGCATAACGGGCAGTTTCATTCCCTGATAAATCGTTCATGTGGGCTTTTACAATAGGTACTGTAAAATCAGGCCGCAACATCATCTCACCATTAAAGGGATCACTTGTAACATACGCACGTGCCCGGATATCCTCACCATATAAATCCAGCAAAGTATCGGCCTGCTGCAAAATAGTCGGCTGTACTATTTTTGCTCCTGAATTCGAAAATAACCGTAAAATCCGGTCTGCTTCAATTTCTATCTGTTTCTGCTCATTCACTTTTTCAAAGCTTTCAGCATCTCTTGCACCGTAGAAACCATTTCGTTTCTGGGCACAGTAAATTGACTTGGCCTTTCCTTCCATTCTTCCAAGGTGGCGCTTTTGGCAAGTTGCGTGCCCAATATTAAGTCTTTAATTTGGATAAGGCCCTTATCTCTTTCCTCACTGCCCTCTATGATGGCCAGGGGTGAACGCCGTTTGTCAGCATACTTCAATTGGTTGCCAAAATTCTTCGGGTTTCCGAAATACATTTCTGCACGAATACCAGCAGACCTTAATTCTGACACGATACGTATGTAATCATTGAGCCTTTCTCGATCCATAACCGTTACAACAACTGGCCCAATTGTATCAATTCTAGATCCTGCTTTATCCCGCAGTGCAGCCATAAGTCTATCTACCCCAATAGAAACGCCAGTCGCTGGAATAGTTTGCCCAGTGAAGCGTTTAACTAAGTCATCGTATCGCCCTCCACCTGCAACAGAGCCAAATTGTCTTTTTCTTCCCTTTTTGTCATATATCTCGAATGTTAACTCTGCCTCAAATACCGGACCCGTATAATACT
The DNA here is from genome assembly GCF_965655845.1 of Candidatus Salinivivens marinus. NCBI lineage: Bacteria > Pseudomonadati > Pseudomonadota > Alphaproteobacteria > Rhodobacterales > Paracoccaceae > Candidatus Salinivivens > Candidatus Salinivivens marinus. Next base: position 56,421 of record NZ_CBFHHX010000002.1, on the reverse strand, counting down.
CCAAACCTCTTACAACAGATGGGTCCAGCTGAACCCGTTTAGAGGTATAATCGCCTACAGTTAGAAATTCGGCCATCATATCCAATTCTGATATACCCTCGAGACCAGTACTCGAATTCCCAACCACGTCCCGTAAATTCAAAAGTGTTTTTTCATTTGTGTCACCCTTTGCAGTAAGAAATGCAACAACAGGCGCAGCTTGATCTTTTGACAGCCCGACACCATCAATATATGCCCCTGAAGCATCCAATCTACCAGAGCCTAAAAGTTCTTCTACTCCCTGAACGCCAACCTTATCAAATTTATCAATAACCCTTAACACTGCAAGGCGCTCTGCCTGATTTTCAAGCCCGATCATTTCCAAGACACCATTAAGAATTTTTCGATTATTTATCCGCACCATATAATCGCCAAAAGGTATCCCGACCTCTTCTAAGGCATCTGCCAACATTGCACAAACTTCAGCATCCGCCGATACATTTGAAGCTCCAATTGTATCTGCATCACATTGATAGAACTGTCTAAAACGCCCCGGCCCTGGTTTTTCATTCCTCCAAACAGGTCCCATTGCATACCTACGATACGGGTTGGGTAATTCATTTCTGTATTGGGCATAAACACGAGCAAGAGGAGCAGTTAAGTCATAACGTAACGCGAGCCATGAATTGTCATCTTCTTGCCACGCAAATACTCCGTCATTTGGTCGATCGACATCTGGTAAAAACTTCCCCAGCGCGTCAACGTTTTCAACTGCTGATGTTTCCAGTGCATCAAAGCCGTGATGATGGTAGACTCGCGCAACCTGCTGCAGCATCTCGTTTCTTTCAGAAACTTCTTGATCAAAATAGTCACGAAAACCTTTAGGAGTTTCGGCCTTTGGTCGTGATTGTTTTTTGTCCTTCGCCATCTGAAATGGACCCCAAATCATATTTTCTCGGCATGATTTATTACAGAGTAAGCAAATGAGCAAGAAATCTTCTTGAATGTTACTTGCGGGCATCTATCTCCAAGGTAATGAAGAGAGCTTTAATATTAGGCGCGTCTGGTGGAATAGGAAGCGCAGTAGCAAACAATTTAAAGAAGCAATACTGGGATGTTACCAGCCTCTCTCGATCTTTAGATCAATTTGACATCACAAATGAAGACAGCGTGCGGTCTTCTTTAAGTTCTGTGAGAGGCCCATTTAATTATATCCTAATAGCCACAGGAGCTTTAGAAATTAAAAGCACGCCAGAAAAATCAATAAACCACCTCTCACAATGCAATATGATTGACCATTTTGTTACAAACACTATCGGCCCAGCTCTAGTTTTAAAACATATAAGGTTACTTTTAGATAAAAAGTCATCTTCAATAGTTACAGTATTATCAGCCAGAGTCGGATCAATTGAAGATAATAAATTGGGAGGATGGTATTCTTATCGAGCAGCCAAGGCCGCAGTGAACCAAATTGTTAAAAGTTTTTCTATTGAATTATCCAGATCTCACCCAAAAGCTTGTTTGCTCGCTATACATCCAGGGACCGTTGATACAAATCTTACCCATAAATATTCGAGTAATTATCCAAAGCAAACGCCAGCAGAAGCAGCTCAAAATATTTTAGATGTAACTCTTAATAAGGACACATCTCACACGGGGAAATTTTTTGATTGGGCTAATAAGGAGATCCCGTGGTAAAACCAAACCTAATCCTCGTCTTGGGAGATCAATTAACTTTGGATTTGGCAGCAATTAGGCAAGCAGACAAATCAAAGGATGTAATAATAATGGCCGAAGCGGATGCTGAAGCAGAATATGTTAATCATCATCCTAAAAAAATCGCTTTTATTTTTTCAGCTATGAGGCATTTTGCAAATACTCTCTGGGCATCTGGTTGGAAAGTTTTATACAGTAAAGTCGATGATCCGCAGAATTCTCAAAACATTTTGGGCGAAATTCTTCGATACGCGGACGAAGTAGGCGCAAATGAACTGATCGTTACAAAACCGGGTGAGTGGCGTCTAATAGAACTACTTAATGAAGCGCCATTAGAGGTTAAAATGATCGAAGATGATCGCTTTATTGCATCACAGGTAGAATTTGAAAATTGGGCACATGACAAAAAAACATTGAGAATGGAATTTTTTTATCGTGAGATGAGAAGAAAGACCGGTTTATTAATGGATGGTGATAAACCCATTGGCGACAAATGGAACTTCGATCAAGAAAATCGAAAGTCACCACCTAAAAAAATTATCAGTCCAGCACCTACTGAATTCAATAACGACAAAATAACGGAAGATGTTTTGGTTCTTGTTAATGCAAGGTACAATTCGCACTTTGGTGACGTATATCCTTTCAATTACGCAGTAACACCTGACGACGCTAACGTCGCTCTTGATAAATTCATAAAAAATTCACTACCGTTATTTGGGGACTATCAAGACGCTATGATGCTTGGCGAACCGTTTCTATATCACGCCCTTATTTCGTTGTACCTTAACACCGGACTACTCGATCCCTTAGAAACCTGCCGAAAGGTGGAAAAGGCTTTTATTACTGGTCTTGCGCCATTAAACGCTGTGGAAGGTTTCATTCGGCAAATAATTGGATGGCGCGAATACATTAGAGGAATCTATTTCCTAAAGGGTCCGGATTATATCAATCAAAATTATTTAAATGCAAAGGCAAAACTCCCAAGTTTTTATTGGAGTGGCGATACAAAAATGCAGTGCATATCTCAAGCTGTTCTACAAACTAAGAAGTACTCGTATGCTCACCATATACAGCGTCTTATGGTCACGGGCAACTTTGCTCTTCTAGCAGATATTGACCCAAAAGAAGTTCATCGTTGGTATCTTTCTGTGTACATCGACGCTTTTGAGTGGGTTGAGGCACCCAATACTTTGGGAATGAGCCAATTTTCTGATGGAGGGGTGGTCGCATCAAAACCGTACATCAGTAGCGGTGCATACATAAGTAGAATGTCAAACTATTGTAAGAGTTGCCATTACGACGTTAAAGACAAATTGGGCGATCGAGCCTGTCCATTTAATGCCCTATACTGGGATTTCCTTATTAGGCATGAAGAAAAATTTTCTTCAAACCCTAGAATGAGACAAATGTACCGCAATTGGGAAAGACAGGACGCAAATCTAAAATCTGCGACCTTAGCTAAAGCCAAAAAAATTCTTTCTGATATTTCAAAAAATCGTATGATTTAATCGCAGTTAATATCATTCATTGCCAGTAGATGCCTCAATATCCGTATCGGTTACTGAAGTCCCGGACTCAATAAGTGCACCATCTTGCCAATTACCTTTAGCCGACCTTCCGTTTGCAAATTTGATTGTGCCTTGACCTTGGCGGCGCCCATTAACGAAAGTTCCTTCATAAACATCTCCATTTGAATAAGTGGCGATGCCCTTACCAGTTATTTCACCAGCCAACCATTCACCCTCATATCTAAAGCCATCCGCAAGAGTGATTTTACCTACACCATGGCGTTTGCCGTTCAAATAATCCCCTTCATAAACCATTCCATCGGCAAATTTTGACACCCCCTTGCCATGGCGGTTACCATCTTTCCAATCACCTTCGTAAATGTATCCATTTCCATAATCCATTATTCCAAAACCATGATTACGGGCATTTTTAAATCCACCCTCATAAACGACCCCATTTGAATACTGAGCGCGGCCTATACCCTCGATAACCCCAGCCTTCCACTCTCCCTCGTACAAAGAGCCATCTGGATATTGAATTTTACCAGTACCACTAGCTAATCCATTTACAAAATTACCTGCGTAGAATGAACCATCAGGATAAGTAACTTCACCCGCACCTTGAATTTGCCCCTCGGCCCACTCCCCTACATACTTATAGCCATCAGAACCTAGGAAAGTGCCCTGACCTGCTCTTTGATCTTCTTTAAATTCTCCATCATATATGTCGCCGTTTGCATACTCTACAACCCCGTTACCGTTTCTTTTTCCATTAGAAAGTTCACCTTTGTAGATGTCGCCATTTGGCTGAGTTAATTTCCCTAATCCGTTAATCTCACCATTTTTCCAAAAGCCCTCAAAGATCAAACCTTCTGGCATCTCAAGGGTCCCTTTACCTTCTCGAGCTCCGCGAATGACACTTCCGCTATACACTGATCCATCGGGGTAGGTAATTTTCGCTGAACCTTCCTTGACGCCATTTACCCAATCACCGTCATATACATAGCCATCAGAGTTAGTCATGACACCTTGCCCATGATGCATTGCTTCCAAAAATCCGCCCTCGAACCGAGATCCGTTTGCGTAAACAGCTATACCCTGACCAGTTATTTTTCCATCTAACCAAGTTCCTTCGTAAGTTCCCCCGTCTGCAAAAATTATTTTGCCAGAGCCCTCCGGTTTACCTTTTATAAAATTTCCTTCATATACAGAGCCATTTGGGAATTTTGCTACACCAACTCCCAGAATCTCGCCGTCAACCCATTCGCCGCTATACTCATATCCATTCGGCAAACGATATGTTCCTATTCCATGCTGAACACCGTTTTTAAAGGTACCCTCATACATACCGCCATCGTCATATTGCTTTGTAACGACAACATCATCTTGAGCACCAACACTGAAGGGAACTGAAAACACCAAAAATGCTGATAGAAATAACTTAACAAAAAATTTCATAGTACGCCCATTTGTGCTTTATTTTATTTTTTAATAAAGCCTACTTTAGCTTCGATAGAATGACAATTGCTTTCGTATCTACCAATGTGGTGGAAGTTTTTCATCTGTAACCGTATTTTCGGCATTTTGACGTTCAAAGTCTCTCTCCAGAAGCCACTGTAGGCTATCCTTAATTCTGGATATTTCTTTATCTTGAGCCGCAACAATATCGGACAAATCTTCGCTATTGCGCACCAAATTAGAAATCACTGCTTCAATTTTTTCTATTCTTTCTTCCATTTGCTTGTTCAAAACTATTAGCCTCTTTAAAATCTCACTCGATATATAAAATATAACCTGATGCGCTATGTGTCTACTGCACACACTTTACGATCAAAAATTATTTTATTGTTTTCTTTTAGACCAATGCATGTATAAGTTCTCCCTCAAGAAACGTCTTGGTGTAAATGAGTTCAATGTCCAAAATTTGTAAGGTAATAGATCAACGTCAAAATCTGATACTAGGCAGCCTCTGAGCGTGCCAGAAAGGTGCGTCCGCTCAGAGGAGACAATGACCGCATCGAACTTATTTTTAAATACCAAACATAGAGATTCCAAATGAAAAATAATAACCATAGTGACAGGGTAGTAATTTTTGACACCACTCTCCGTGATGGCGAACAGTCACCAGGAGCAACTATGACCCATGACGAAAAACTTGAAATTGCTGAGCTATTGGATGAAATGGGTGTCGATATCATAGAGGCTGGGTTCCCGATTGCCTCAGAAGGAGACTTTAAAGCGGTCAGTGAAATCGCTCGACGCTCAAAAAATTCTACGATATGTGGTTTAGCTCGGGCTAATTACAAAGATATTGACCGGTGTTGGGAAGCTGTGAAAAATTCTAGTGCACCTCGGATACACACGTTTATTGGAACGTCGCCATTACACCGCGCCATTCCAAATCTTGATAAAGACCAGATGGCTGAGCTAATTCACGATACAGTTACACATGCTCGAAACTTATGCGACAATGTTCAATGGTCTCCTATGGATGCAACTCGAACAGAACATGATTACTTGATGCGCGTGGTAGAAATAGCAATAAGGGCCGGCGCTGCAACCATAAACATTCCTGACACTGTAGGCTATACTGCACCAGTCGAATCCGCTGATTTAATTCGTATGCTAATCGAGAAAGTCCCAGGGGCAGATGAGGTCGTGTTTGCAACTCACTGTCACAATGATTTAGGTATGGCCACGGCCAATGCTCTTGCAGCGGTAGAAGGAGGGGCTCGGCAAATAGAGTGCACAATTAATGGACTTGGCGAACGAGCTGGCAATACTGCACTCGAAGAAGTTGTAATGGCACTCAAAGTGAGAGGCGATATAATGCCTTACCACACAAGAATAGATGCAACTAAATTAATGAATCTCTCAAGGAGAGTTGCAACAGTTTCAGGTTTTCCAGTCCAATTTAATAAAGCAATTGTTGGCAAAAATGCATTTGCCCATGAAAGTGGCATACACCAAGACGGAATGCTAAAAAACTCTGAAACTTTTGAAATAATGCGCCCTGAAGATATAGGATTGTCTGAAACAAATCTTGTCTTAGGAAAACACTCAGGGCGGGCAGCTCTGAGAGCTAAATTGGAAGATTTGGGTTATCAGTTGGCGGATAATCAATTAAAAGATGTGTTTGTGCGTTTCAAAGAATTAGCCGATAGAAAAAAAGAGGTTTATGACGAAGACCTTATTGCGCTTATGCGTGCTGGAGAAGATACAGAAAATGATCACATAGTTTTAAAATCTTTAGAGGTTATATGTGGAACTCATGGGCCACAAAGTGCCAAAATGATCTTAGTAATTGATGGTAATGAGGTATCGACTGATGCTACGGGTGATGGACCAGTTGACGCAACTTTTAATGCAGTTAAAGCGCTTTATCCTCACAGTGCGAAATTGCAGCTATATCAAGTTCATGCAGTAACAGAGGGAACGGACGCACAAGCTACAGTGACTGTTCGGATGGACGACAAAGGAAATATTTCTACAGGCCAATCCGCAGATACTGACACTGTAGTTGCGTCAGCTAAAGCGTATTTAAATGCTCTAAATAGACTCCATATTCGACGCGGTCGGCTTGGAGAGGATAAAAAAGAGATAAACTACAAAGATACCGCAGTTTAAACCCTAAGAATTAATAGTTAAAGAAATGTAACTTATCGCGTTAACCAATTAGGGCGAACTCTTGCGCGCTGTAATTCGATCAAGCCCATTGCCGTCCAACCGACAAAATTAGTCTCTATGGTGTCCTTCCTCAGCGCGGACTTAAGAGCGTTTTCAACTATTTTACGGTCTTGCCGCAACATCGGAGCAGGATCTACGACTATTTGCCCACCCAACCCTCTCAAACGCAGTTGACGTGGCAAATCTTTAGCCATCGCCAAATTCGCCTTGAGCCCAGCGGCAAATGATATATCGCCGGCAGTATTTACATCAATCGCTACAAAGGCCTTTGTTGGTTCAATGTAATAATTACCATTATTTTGAATTACTTTTGAATGTTTTAATTCATCGATTAACTCTAAAACGCCATGTTCAGCAAACGTACCACTTGTTTTATCTAAAGCAGGCATATCAATCCACTCCCGCCATGCCAATTGATGAGGAGAAGGGGCTCGATGTATTAAACCCATCTGTTTATCCTCAGCTGATAATACATTCTGCGCCGTCGTTATTGTATTTTTACAGTCGCTGATAATTTCACTCTTATTAGCGGATGCGCAAGATGATCGCATAATCATACCATACGGTATATGGTCAAGCCCCTCTAAAACTAATTGCTTTAGCTGAATTCTTCTTTCATTATCTTGGATATTCTTCGCTATATTTAAGCCCTCATTAAACGGTGTTACGATTACATATCTACTTTTAAAAAGTAATTTTGTTGTAACGCGAGGAAGTTTTTCTCTGTCACCATAACTGCTGACTTGGACTAAAATAACATCTCCAGAATTTATTCCCTGCGTTTTATGCAAAAAGAAATCTCCATCTGGACTTTCGACGAAAATTCCTCCACTTCCTTTTATTTGATGTTTAACTTTCACCTTAAAGATGGAACCAGGCGCATTTGCGCCTGGTTCTGCAAAAAAATCATGCAATTCACCATCGATTAGCAATGCAGCTGCCTCTTTCCCATCAAAGTAATCAAGTAGAGCTATCTTCCCTTTCATTCTAAGACTCTTCGAATGGTATAACCTGCTTTGGTCAACAAGTTATTCGTTTCAAAAAGAGGCAGCCCCACTATTGCCGAGAAAGAACCTGCTATCCAAGGAATAAATTTACTAGCATGGCCTTGGATTCCATAGGCTCCAGCTTTTCCAATCCAATCGCCAGTTGCAATGTAATCTTCAACTTCTTTTTTCGAGAGAACCTTAAATTTTACTGTATTGACAACATCTTGTGTCCAAATTTTTTTGCTATTTCGCACTGCTATTGCCGTTATAACGCGATGCCTTCTACCGGAGAGAGAAGTTAAATACTCCATTGCTTGGTCAGCATCTTTCGGTTTGCCCAGAATACGCCTACCTAAAGCTACAGTCGTGTCCCCACACAAAGTAACTTCATCTCCCTTACATGATAGTGCATTAATTTTCGCTAATACTATTCTGTTGCAATAGTGGCGCGGAAGTTCGCCTCTTTTATATCTTTCATCAATGTTGGGTGCTTGAATTTTATCAGGGACCACACCTATTTGGGTAAGCAAATCCAGCCGCCGAGGGCTACTTGATCCAAGTGTAAGCTTCAAGTGTTATTTATGGCGAAAATTTATACGCCCCTTTGTCAAATCATAGGGTGTCATTTCAACCTGAACGCGGTCACCTGCAAGAACACGGATACGGTTTTTTCTCATTTTACCAGCCGTATGCGCAATAATTTCATGGCCATTTTCAAGTTCAACTCGGAATGTAGCGTTAGGAAGTAACTCTTTTACAACCCCTGGAAACTCGAGTAATTCTTCTTTGGCCATTTTATCTCCTAAAATACAAACCGGCGGTACACGCGCCGTTTAAAATACGTCTGTGTTTAGTCTTGTTTGTAACAAAAATTCAAGAGTCCATTTTTTTGCTGATGCTCTTTGTGACATCTTGGCATCTTATTCATCCATAACTTATACTGCATCGAATGAGACGTTGCGCGAAATCTAGCTAATTTCTGTTTAGTTACAATTGCGATAATGACTTTATAAAATTTCTAATTACCGGGCCAATATACGCCACAATCGCCTCGACTCCCTTATTGTTTGGATGAATACCATCATATTGTACCAAGTTAATTGAAATTTGCTGTGTTTGTTTGTCTACTAAAGGAGCGAAAAAGCTATCAACGTAAAAAAGACCATAATCCTTCGCCAATGCAGGGAAAATGTCGTCAAATTCCTTTTTAAATTCTGATCCATAGTTTAAGGGAGAAATAGTACCAACGACCGCAGCACTGATGCCCTTCGATTTTAACTTCATAAAAATTTTGTCCAGATTATTTTTTGTAAATTCTGGATCAAAGCCACGTAACAGATCATTTCCACCGAGAGCAACGACCACACCGTCTATATCTGGAGTAAGCAACCAATCTAACCGTTCAAGTCCACCCAGGGTCGTATCGCCAGAAACCCCACCATTTATTAACAAAACCTCTGTTTCATTACTTGATAGCCAGCGCTGAAGCACTGGGACTAATCCACTTTTTTCTTCTAAACCATAACCTTGGGTTAAACTATCGCCAAGCATAAGTATTTTTACTTGATTGTCTGCAATGGCAAATGAGGATACCACAAATAGTGAAATGATCATCTTGTTGAAGACCAAAAACAAACCATATTTTAATCTGTTAAGTAAAATCATGAGAGAGCTTTCATGGGAGCACCGATAATTTCATTACAAAATGTGTCTTTGACGCTTAAAGGCAATGCAGGCAATGTGAACATTATAAAAAATATTTCTCTAGACATTAATAAAGGTGAGAGTATCGGATTAATAGGTCCATCTGGATCTGGTAAATCGTCGTTATTGATGCTCGCTGGCGGACTAGAAAAACCATCAAGTGGGGAAATAAAAATTTTGGACCAGTTTATTACTGGATTGTCTGAAGACAGACTTTCTAAGCTTCGGCAAAATAATATTGGTGTTGTTTTTCAATCTTTTCATTTGATACCCACACTTACAGCACTGGAGAACGTTGCAACACCTTTAGAAATCTCTTCTTCAAAGAAACCGGCCGAATACGCTATGAAAGCATTAGATAGGGTTGGATTGTTAAAGCGCGCTGATCATTACCCTTCCCAGCTATCTGGTGGAGAACAACAGCGTGTGGCATTGGCCAGAGCATATGTTTCAAACCCTAAAATCCTTTTGGCAGATGAGCCCACTGGAAATTTGGATGAAGAAAATACGAAAGCAATCGTAGATTTACTTTTTGAACTTAAAGATGAGCAAGAGACTACCCTTTTTTTGGTAACGCACTCTCGCGAGCTCGCAAAAAAATGTGATAGGATCATAAAAATTAGAGATGGAAAACTCCAGTGACCAGTATTGGAAAATTGAAATTCCCAATGCTGATGGCAATCCGCGAATTACGCTCAGGTGTATCTGGTTTCCGTATTTTCCTCGCATGCTTAATTCTTGGGGTTGGCACTATTTCAGCCATTGGAACCGTGAAGAGTGGAATAGAAATTGCGATTAGTGAGAAAGGGTCTGAATTACTGGGTGGCAATGCAGAAGCAGAATTTACCTATCGATTAGCAAACACAGAAGAACTAAAATGGCTGGAAACGATATCTCAAAATATATCTGGAATTATTGAGTTCAGATCGATGGCCAAGTTCGTCAAGGGAGGTGCAAGCGAAAGAGCTCTAACTCAGGTAAAAGCTGTGGACAATGAATATCCGCTTATTGGAAATGTCCAACTCGCGAGTGGAAAATCATTCAAGGACGTGTTCCGCCAACCCAAAAGTGCAGTCATGGAGAGTGATCTTGCTTCAAGATTAGGAATTGATATAGGCGAAACTTTCAGTCTCGGGCTTACCAAATTTGTTTTACGAGATATAATTCAATCCTCACCAGACGATGCAGGAACTAATTTTGGTTTTGGTCCACGTACAATTATAAAAAGTGATGATCTTTTAGACTCTGGATTAATTGCGCCAGGAACGCTTTTTACAGCAAAATATAGGCTTTTAATTGATCCTTTTGAAAACTTGGATGAACTCAGAGCTCTAGCAAAAATTAAATTTGAAAATAATGGAATGCGTTGGAGGGATGCCAGAAATGGTGCGCCGGGTATTTCTGAATTTGTGAATAGATTATCAGCCTTTTTTATTATGGTTGGTTTGGCCGGACTCGTAGTAGGTGGTGTCGGAATCGGATCAGCCGTTAAAAGTTACCTAAATCGGAAAATTTCAACGATAGCCGTCATGAGGAGTTTAGGCGCTACAAATTTCCAGATTTTTATGACCTACTTCGTTCAGCTGGCTATCATCTCCTTCATTGGCATTACCATAGGTTTAGTAATTGGCGCGAGTGTGCCACATCTTTGCGCACCCCTGCTAAAAGTTTTACTCCCAATTCCAATAAGCATAGTTTTTTCCATCAAGCCAATAGTAGAGGCGGCTATTTATGGCACTTTAATTGCGACGTTATTTACACTTTGGCCATTATCAAGATGTGAAAATATACAAGCTGCAGCACTATTTAGAGAAATGAATTTAATTAAAGATGGCTTCCCACGTTTGAAATACTTAGTTTTGAGCTTTATCTTGGTACTTATTCTTTTAATTATCTCGGCCGTATTTAATCAGAATCCTGAACTTACAAGTTGGTTTGCGCTGGGATTTACGGTCGCGTTGGTAACTTTATTTTTGTCAGCGCGTATCTTGATGTACTGTATCAAAAAGTTTGGCCGGGTTATCAATGGCCATCCATCTACTCGTTGGGCGCTTGCTGCAATGGGGGGCACTCAAGAAGGAACCAATAATTCACTGATTGCAATAGGTCTAGGCTTAACCGTGCTTGCCATAATAGGTCAGGTTGACGGTAATCTGCGGACATCAATCAATAACGATTTGCCTGAAGTTGCGCCATCTTATTTCGTAATCGATATCCAAAAATCTCAAATTGAGGAAGTTCGAGACATTTTAAACTCTAATAAAGGGGTCATTTCTTTCGATGAAGCTCCGATGCTGAGAGGCATTATAACAAAAATAAATAACAAGCAGGCATCTGAGGTTGCTGGTGATCATTGGGTTATAAGAGGCGATAGAGGCATCACATACTTTGAGGAGTTACCCAAAAGATTCAATCTTACAAAAGGTCAGCTGTGGCCCAAAGACTATTCGGGTGCAACCCAAATAAGTTTTGCTGCTGAACAGGCCGAAGAGCTAGGAATTGGAATTGGTGATAGTGTAACAGTGAATATAATGGGAAGAGAAATTACTGGAGAAATTACAAGTCTTCGTAATGTAGATTTTTCATCCGCTGGAATTGGCTTCGTCATAGCTATGAATCCTAGTGCGCTCAAAACGGCTCCCCATAGCTTTATAATGACAATTTATGCGAGTACTGAAGCCGAGACTACGGTTTTCAATAATTTATCAAGTAAATTTTCCAACATTACCCTCATAAAAGTAAGAAATGTAATAGAACGTGTGAGTAATTTACTAAGCTCTATGGCGACAGCGAGTTCATATGGTGCGCTGACAACCTTAGCAATGGGCTTTTTAGTACTTTTAGGATCAGCAGCATCAGGGCAAAGCGCAAGGTCCTATGACGCAGCCATCTTGAAGACTTTGGGTGCTACCCGAAAGGACCTTATAATTAGTTATATAATTCGCTTTTCGTTAATAGGTGCTACAGCAGGCTTCGTGGCAATATTTTTTGCAATTGGTGGAGCATGGTGTATAACATCGCTCGTTCTGGAGCTCCCGTTTAAGATAATTTGGGATACCGCTTTAATGATTATAATAGGTGGATTAATTGCAAATCTCTTGGCTGGACTTTATTTCGCAACGCAGGCCCTGAAGATAAAACCAGCTAACTTTCTTCGGGCCCAGTAATTAAATAATTTGCTGACTTCAATATGTAATTTTCTCCAATTTTTTTGCCAAATTTTTCCTAATAAATTTTGATGGTCTCATTTGACTTACTATTTTTAAAGATTGAACTATTATTTTGAGGTATAAAGTATAATTTGGGATAGCTTGATGAACGTAAAGACACCATTTCCTGTTAAGCTAGAAGCGGGTTCAGATTACTTCTGGTGCAGCTGCGGTCAGAGTAAGCATCAACCATTTTGTGATGGAAGCCACAAAGGTACTCAACACAGTCCAAGAAAATTTACTGCTCAAAAAACAGAGACTGCATACCTGTGCGGCTGTAAAAAAACCTCAAACAGTCCGTTCTGCGACGGCACCCATAACCATTTGGAATTGCAAACGGAAGAGATAACATTCACTGCCTTGGTGCAGCCTGATAACCGAGAAATTGACATTACTGAAGAAGAGTCAATTCTTCTGGCTTCTTTAAGAAATAATATAGCCCATCTAAGTGCGTGTGGTGGTACAGGGAAGTGCTCTACTTGTCGTGTTGAAATTTTAGACGGCCTAGAAAATTGTCATCCAAGAAGTGAACTAGAGGAAAAGCTTGCCCAAAAGCTTTCATTTCCACCTAACATTAGGTTGGGATGTCAAACAAAATTGAGCGGCAATGTGTCCTTTCGCAGGCTGCTTTTAGACAAAAGAGATGCTGATCTTAACAATCAAATAACCGAAAAAAAATTAGAGTCTGTGGGAACCATACGGAACCTAACAATACTTTTTTGTGACATAAAAGGCTTTACCCCATTTGCAGCGTCTTTATCCGCATACGATGTCATATTTATCCTGAACAGATATTTTTCAATAATGAGGGAAGTCATTATACGCCACGGAGGCGAAGTTAATAACTACATTGGCGACGCTATCTTGGCAATCTTTGGCCTCAAAGAGTCGAGACAACAATCTTTGCGAGCAGTGAGCGCGAGCGTTGAAATGTTGAAGGAAATGGATCAGTTCAAATCATACCTAAAACAAGCTTACGGACGAGATTTCGATATAAGAGTTGGAGTACATTACGGAGAGGTTATTTCCGGATCTGTTGGAATTGGTGAGGATAGAAAAGTTACCGTTATTGGCGACGCAGTTAATATTGCAAGCAGAATTGAAGCCATTAACAAGGAAGCCGGTACCAGACTACTTATTTCTGAAACGGTATATGATCAAATTAAAGAAAAAGTCTCGGTTAAAAATTATCTCAGATTGAAACTACGGGGAACCAGTAACTTGATTACTTTGTACGAAGTAAGCGACGTAAACAGTAGTGCATTGGAGTTAAATGTTACCGAAGTCGAAAGAAATATAGATGGCAAAAAGTGGTTCCGAACCTTACCTATTGAGGAGTTGAATTTGGGTGAGAAGAAAAAGTTTAAACTTAAGGAAAAAGAAATTCTTTTGATCAACGAAGGCGAAATTTATGCCATTGAAAATCTTTGTCCTCACATGGACTTACCATTAGATATCGGACAAATAACCGAAAAAGCTACAATATTGTGCCCGTATCACAAAAGTGAGTTTTGCTTTAAGTCGGGCGAGGTTAAAAAATGGGTTGGCAAAAGACCTCAAGAACATCAAGATGAATGCAAACCTCTGAATACTATAAGCGTTGACACGGACGAAGATTACATTTGGGTTACAGACGACTAGTATCTGGATCAGATCTTTAATATTTTGTTGTTAAAAAAATATCAGTCTCCGCCTGGATAGCTACTAGAATGAAGAAAATTTTAATCACTTTTACTTTAATATTCTTGACAGGGCATGCATATGCTATGGATGCTTGGGTCATAACTTGGACAACAATACAGCCTGACTTCATTCACTCAGAAATTGTAGCTTACCCTCAATATCATTACAAAACACAGAATGAGTGTGAGAAAAACCTCCTGCCCTATTTAAATAATCAAGGTGCTGTTTCTAAAAATATTGCAGGCTTCATACAAATAGTGGAAGGTTCAAACCAGGTTGGCAATGGGGGCAATTTTAAACAGATGTGGAAGTGTAGCTACCTCAAAATAAACATTGATAAGTAAAAATATCTCAAGGTATAATTTTAACTAAAATATTATGCTTAATCCAAATTACTATTTGGATTGGATCTGCTCAACTGAGCTATTAATAAAACGATTTAGAGATGCTTTAAGGCAGTTGCTGTTTGATAATTATAGCAAATGGTATCTCACAAAAATTGGTGGAGCCTAGGGGGATCGAACCCCTGACCTCTACAATGCCATTGTAGCGCTCTCCCGGCTGAGCTAAGGCCCCAATTTTTGCAGTCTCTCTCTGAATTTAACTAAAATAACTTTGCCGGAAGCACAAGTTATTATCCTGCCAGGCTTAACTAACTTTCGTCCTCATCTGAAGAAACGTCCGCTATATCGTCCAATGAAACGTTATCATCGTCATCTTCTTCTAGAAGATCATCATCTAATTCGACATCCATATCATCATCATCTAGCACGACATCATCGTCTGATACGGCGGTCTCAGTTGCCCTTCGCACTGACAAATCTTCTCCATCCGCTTGTATCAAGCGCGACTTTGTATCGTCTAGTTTAACGTCCTCACCTGTGTACGGGCTTACTATAGGATCACGATTAAGGTCGTAGAAGCGCTTGCCGGTTGTGGGGCAGACGCGTTTTACACCCCATTCTTCTTTGGGCATGGGAAATTCCTTTTAAATAATGTACAAACTTAAAAGTTTCCGGCCATTTCGCATAAGATAGCCAATATGTCAAAGCCTTATCTGTGCAAAATGATGAAATTTAAGCAAGATTGTAAAAATTAATGTCAAAATCCATATTTTTTTTCGGAGAACCCCAAATCAAAGTGTCAGTTCGGAAAGTGCGAAATTCGAAAAGATTGTCACTCAGAGTCTCCTCCATAACCAAAAATGTAGTATTAACAGCTCCTGTCAATACGAAACACGATGTTTTGCTAAACTTTTTGAAAAGTAAAGAAAAGTGGATACGAGATAAGTTAATCAAAGTTTCAGAAAGAAATATAAAAGTGGGCGTCGGTGCATATGTCCCAATTTTTGGCATTGATAAACGTATAGAAGTTTGTTCGGAGTTGCCAAATGTAGTAATTGGTAACAATAATATTTATGTGCCAAGTAAGGTTTCAAAGCCAAGTCTAGTTGTTGAAAATTACCTTAAAAATTTAGCTAAAGAAGAGTTTACAAACACTGCAAATTCATACTGCAAAAAATTAGGAGTATCATACTCTAAAATTAAACTACGGGACCCAAGATCTCGCTGGGGCTCATGCTCTTTTAACGGTAATTTAATGTTTTCATGGAGGTTAATTATGGCACCCAAAAATATAATTAAATACTTAGTTGCTCATGAAGTGGCACATCTGGAACATTTTAATCATTCCATAGATTTTTGGACAGCGGTTTTATTTTTATTTGGACCTTATGAAAATGAACGTAAGTGGCTGAGAACAGAAGGCACAAAACTTCACTTTTATAAATTTAAAGGTTGACCAAAACTGGCTTTGTGATCACAAAATAATTATGGCAAATTCACAAGACAACATAGATAACAATTCATTGGCGCACGACCGCGTTTACAAGGGTCTTCGACTGAAAATCATGTATGGTCAAATTCAGCCGGGTCAATCATTAACACTAAGGGGAATTGGGGAAAGCTACGGCGTTTCGATGACCCCTTCTAGGGAGGCTGTCCGCCGACTAGTGGCAGAAGGCGCACTTGCTATGACTGCATCAGGCCGAGTTTTTACGCCAGAACTGACCAACGAGAGAATAGAAGAACTGGCGGCAATGAGATCTTTAATTGAAGTTGAACTTTCAAGTAGAGCTTTGCCACGAGCGCACCTAGCGTTAATCGATAGACTTCAAGCGATCAATGCACGTGTAGCTCAAGCTATAGATGATCATGACGCCGTAACCTATATCAAAACAAATCTTGAATTTCACAGGACACTATACTTAAGAGCGCAAGCTCCTGCGATGTTGGCAACCGCTGAGACTGTTTGGTTACAACTGGGTCCAACCATGCGCGCACTTTACGGAAGACTAAAAAGAAAGGAGCCCCCACATTTTCACAGACTAATTCTCTCCGCTTTGAGTGCCGGAGATGAACCCGGCTTACGAGTTGCAGTCAGGTCCGACGTCACTCAGGGTCTAAGAATGTTAAAAAATTGATTAAGACACCAAACCCTGTTGACCGAGAGATAAAAACTTATCTCTGCGATGTTTTATTAAATCTCCACGCTTCTTTTCGGCTAAGTCCAATAAAGCCTTACTGATAGCATTTTTGACTTCCTTAAAAATCATTTTTCTGTCTCGGTGTGCTCCACCTGTGGGCTCTTCGATAATAATATCATTTACGCCAAGTTTTGTAAGATCTTGAGCTGTTAGCCTCAATGCTTCAGCTGCCTCTCGCATCTTATCAGCATCTTTCCACAATATTGAAGCACAACCTTCAGGACTTATCACCGAGTATATAGAGTGCTCCAACATTATGACTTTGTTTGCAGTTGCAAAAGCGACCGCTCCACCAGATCCCCCTTCACCTATTATGAGTGAAATAATTGGCACACCAATTTGCAAACATTTTTCAGTAGACCGAGCTATCGCCTCAGACTGGCCTCGCTCTTCTGCACCTTTTCCAGGGTATGCGCCTGGAGTATCAACCAAAGTTATCACTGGTAAACCAAATTTATCTGCGAGATTCATTAAGCGTATGGCTTTTCTGTAGCCTTCAGGACGCGCCATTCCAAAATTTCTCTCAATTCGGGTCTTTGTGTCATTACCCTTCTCATTTCCAATGACCATTACAGGTGTATCGTTAAATCGAGCTATACCCCCAACAACTGCGTGGTCGTCTGCAAAATTCCTATCACCGGATAGTGGGGTGAATTCGGAGAAAAGTTCATTTACATATTCGATACAATGAGGCCTTTCAGGATGACGCGCAACTTGACACTTTCTCCAAGGGGTAAGATTCCGATAAAGATCTTTAAGCATTATCTCTGCCTTTTTATCTAAGGCCTCAGCCTCAGCTTCGACATCCATCTCATCATTCTGACGCGCTAAAGCTCTAAGTTCCTCCGCTTTTCCTTCTATTTCTGCCAAAGGTTTTTCGAAATCTAAGTAATGCCTCAAAAGATTCTCCAAGATTTTGATAGATAGTTTTCAAAATTGTGCTCTGATATTTCCTTTAAGGGATAAAGCAATAAAAGAAAATGATTTTTGATAGCTTGGTCTCATAGTTATCAAACTATATAAATTATAGACCGTGCCATTTACTTAGTTTTACAGTATCACTCAATAAACAGTCAAAAGTGGAGTTATTATAATTGCAGTTGCAAAGCAATAAGACTAAATCCTGTGATAATAGAGGGAGCTTAAACCAATGAGAACTGTCTATCTAAATGGAAGTTTTATTCCAGAAAATGAGGCCAAAATATCAATTTTCGACCGAGGCTTTTTAATGTCGGACGGCGTTTATGAGGTAACTTCAGTAATAGAGCGAAAACTTATTGATTTTGAAGGGCACTTTCATCGATTAGAAAGATCACTATCCGAACTGGACATGACCACTCCTCTTACTAAGGAAGGTTTATTGTCAATTCACAGAAGATTAATTGATAAAAACAGCGTAAATAACGGCTTAATATACTTACAAATAACACGCGGTTCGGCGGGTGATCGAGATTTTGTTTTTCCCGACCCTGAAACAACTCCTCAAACTGTAGTCATGTTTAGCCAAAATAAAGAGAACCTTTTGGATAGTCCTTCAGCTATTTCAGGTATCAAGATTATATCAATTGAGGATCAGAGGTGGGGACGTCGTGACATCAAAACGACACAACTTCTTTATCCATCAATTGGTAAAATGATGGCTAAAAAAGTAAATGCAGATGATGCTTGGATGGTTCAAGATGGTTATGTCACAGAGGGAACTTCAAACAACGCGTACATAATAAAAAATGGCAAAATCATTACGCGAGCCAAATCCAACGATATTTTACATGGGATAACGCGTGCTGCTGTATTACGTTTTGCAGAAGAAGCTCAAATGGAGATAGAAGAGCGAAACTTCTCAATAAGTGAAGCAAGAGATGCCGAGGAAGCTTTTATAACTTCAGCGTCATCTTTTGTCACTCCAGTTGTTAGTATTGACGGCCAAAATATCGCAAATGGATCTCCTGGACCTATGACCCAAAGGTTGCGCGAAATCTATCTCGATGAGAGTATAAAAACTGCAATTTAGTCATCTGCACATATCAATTTGATGATCGATTAGCGCATTATCAACTGCTGCGTAAAAACTATTCTCGTATTCTTGAGCACGAGGATATCTAGGCATCTCTCTATCGTCGAAGATACCACAATCCCAGCAGTCAGTTGTTTCAAAAAAGCTTAAAAACCCTTGTTTCCCAAATCGTTGTAAAAACCCCATCAGAACCACGTCTAGATAACTTAATAAGATCGGACATTTCTCAACACCCGCTAAATTATAATTAGGTATCCGATAAAAAGAGATACTATCCGCCTTTGAGGACATGTGTTCGACCATTTCAGACCCTATAATTCGCTCATATCCAGTCTCTCTTTCATCCAATTTCTTCCAATCACCATTAGGTACATTTGCGATAACGCCATCGATGCTAGACCCACCAGATTTGTGAACACTTAAAAATGAGAAATTTCTAAGGTTCGTTCTTTGCCATACTCTCCGCCATCCAATCAAGCGTGCGTTCGATATATCGCCAAAAGTATGTGAAGAAGTATTTACGAGACTACCATAGCCAAAGAAAAATTGATTACTCATACTTTGGATGTCACATAAAAAATTTAATTCTGTCAAATGACATTTAACTTGAAATGAACAATCTCAGTGTCTATCGTCAAAAAGAATAGTGGGAGAACTGGTGTATCAGTGCCGAAGGAGCAACCGCCCCGGAAACTCTCAGGCAAACGGACCACTGTTTTATAAAATCTGGAGAGAGATGCGAAAGCATCCGCCGAAGGGATAACGATCTCAGGCAAAGGGACAGAAAGGGGCATCATTTACGGCAAACGCCGTATTCATTTGATGCCGGAATCTTTCATAACTGGCTATTCGTTTGGGAAAGTTAATGTCTGATAAACTCATGCATACGCCATTAAATAATTTGCATAAAAACAGTCATGTCAGAATGATGCCTTTTGCTGGTTACGAGATGCCACTTCAATATAAAAACGGAATTATGAGCGAACATCTCCACACACGGAGCCACGCAGGGCTTTTCGATGTCAGCCATATGGGACAGGTCGTTTTAAGAGGTAATGACTTCAAACAAACGGCAAAAGCACTTGAAACATTGATACCAATGGAGGTTGAAACTTTAAATGTCGACCGGCAGAGGTATGGATTTTTCACAAACAGTACTGGGGGAATATTCGATGATTTTATGTTTTCCAATCGTGGTGATCACATATATATGGTAGTTAACGCTTCACGAAAAGAAGACGATATTAAATACTTGCGAGAGAATTTAGAACCGCTCGGGGTTAGTGTCAGAAATTTAGAAAATAGAGCCTTGATTGCATTGCAAGGACCTACCTCACAGAAAGTGCTTGAAGAACATTTCCCCAAGATTTCCAAAATGCGCTTTATGGATGTATCTACCATACCAATAGCAGGAGCGGAGTGCTGGGTATCAAGATCAGGTTATACCGGTGACGATGGGTTTGAAATTTCAATACCAAGCCAGGCAGCAGAAATTGTAACCACTAGTTTGTTGGAGCATGAAACTGTCGAACTTGCCGGCTTAGGAGCTAGGGACTCTTTAAGATTGGAAGCAGGACTTTGTCTATACGGACAAGATATTGATGCTACAACCTCTCCAGTTGCCGCAGGCTTGAAGTGGGCCATGCATACTTCAAGATTAAGTGGAGGGGATAAAGAAGGAAAATTTCCTGGAGCAGAAAAAATATTATCTGAAATAAGTGATGGGACAGAATATAAATTGGTGGGATTTGTTCCCCTTGGTAAAGCCCCAATCAGAGCAAACACTGAGCTTTTTGGTCACGATTCATCTTCAGATAAAATAGGATGGATAACATCAGGTTCATTCAGCCCCACATTAAAACACCCAATTGCACTCGGGTATGTGAAAAAAGAATATTCAATTCAAGGTAATAGAGTGAATGCGCAAGTTCGAGGAAAGTTGCTTGAAATAGAAGTCACTCAGCTACCGTTTGTAAAGAAGAATTTTAAAAAATAAATTTTGGAGGAACAAATGAAATTTACTGAAGAACATGAATGGCTTAGAGTTGAAGGCGATTTAGTAGTTGTTGGTATAACCGAGCATGCTAGCTCTCAGTTAGGTGATATTGTCTTTATCGAATTACCAGATGAAGGGACAACAGTGTCAAAAGATGATGAAATTGTTGTGATAGAAAGTGTTAAAGCAGCTTCTGACATCCTTTCCCCCCTTGATGGACAAATTGTTGAAATAAATGAGATGCTCGTAGATGAACCTAGCAAAGTAAATGAAGATCCTGTGGGAGATGCGTGGTTCTTCAAAATGAAACCAGATAACATGGATCAAATCGATGAATATATGGATGAAGCAGCATATTCAAAACTGATCAGCTAACCGCTTAGTTTGCAAATTACAAACAATAAAAATTTGGAGGTCTAAGATGCCTTTTACACCAACTGATTATCTTCCCTATGATTTTGCGAATCGTAGACATATAGGTCCGTCGCCATCTGAAATGGAGGAAATGTTCAAAACGATCGGAGTTGAATCACTAGATGAGTTGATAAATCAAACGGTTCCAGAAAGCATTCGTCAGAAAGATGCGCTAGACTTCGGAAAACCAATGTCCGAAAGAGAGCTTTTGAGACATATGCGCATCACGTCTTCAAAAAACAAAATTCTTACAAGTTTGATTGGCCAAGGTTATTACGGAACAGTAACGCCGCCAGTAATACAAAGAAATATACTTGAAAACCCTGCTTGGTATACGGCTTACACTCCCTATCAACCTGAAATAAGCCAGGGCCGATTAGAAGCACTTCTTAATTTTCAAACTATGATCTCGGACTTAACGGGTTTAGAAATAGCAAACGCTTCACTTTTAGATGAAGCGACTGCCTGTGCAGAGGCCATGACAATGGCTCAACGCATCTCGCGGTCAAAGAACACAATGTTTTTTGTGGATGAAAATTGTCATCCACAAAATATCTCAGTTTTGAAAACTCGAGCTAAGCCACTGTGTATTTCTTTAATAATTGATGACGTAGATAACCTTGACGCTAGTCAAGTTTTTGGCGCCATTTTTCAGTATCCTGGAACAAACGGTAATGTTAGAGATTTTACTGCAGAAATACGGAAGTTGCATGAATTTAAAGCTATAGGTGTAATTTCTGCAGATCCACTATCACTTACTTTACTGAAAGAACCGGGAGCCATGGGTGCAGATATAGCAGTAGGCACAACTCAAAGGTTTGGAGTGCCAGTAGGATATGGTGGGCCACATGCTGCTTACATGGCAACAAAAGATACTTACAAAAGATCAATGCCTGGAAGAATTGTTGGCGTTTCCATTGATGCCAATGGTAATAAAGCTTATCGATTAGCTCTTCAAACCCGCGAGCAGCATATCAGACGAGAAAAAGCAACGTCAAATGTTTGCACAGCACAAGCGCTGCTTGCTGTTATGGCATCATTCTATGCCGTATTTCATGGGCCTGAGGGTTTAAAAGCGATTGCTCAACGCATTCACCGAAAAACTGTGAGGCTCGCTAAGGGTTTAGAAAAAGCTGGGTTCAAAGTTGAACCTGACGCCTTCTTTGATACCATCACAGTCGATGTCGGATTATTTCAAAAAGGTGTCATGAGCGCGGCAGTCCAAGCAGGAATTAATTTAAGAGCAATTGGAAAAAATAAAGTAGCAGTATCTTACGATGAAACAACCAGACGCGATACTACGGAAGCTGTCTGGAGAGCCTTTGGCCTAAATATGAGGGACAATGATTTAGAACCAAGCTATAGAATACCCAATAACCTATTACGCCAAAGTACTTATTTGGAACATGAAGTATTTCATATGAATAGGGCCGAGACAGAAATGATGCGTTATATGAGGCGGCTGTCTGATAGGGATCTGGCACTAGACCGAGCGATGATACCCCTTGGTTCCTGCACTATGAAGTTGAATTCCGCGGCTGAAATGATGCCCGTAAGCTGGCGAGAGTTTTCCTTGCTCCACCCTTTTGCACCCAGAGACCAAGCAAAAGGGTATGAGGAATTAATAACAGATTTATCTCAAAAACTTTGTACCATCACCGGATATGACGCTATTTCCATGCAACCAAACTCTGGAGCTCAAGGAGAATATGCAGGTCTTTTAACTATCGCCGATTACCATAATTCGAGAGGTGAAAGTCATCGGAATGTGTGTCTTATTCCGACGTCCGCACATGGCACCAATCCGGCAAGTGCACAGATGGTAGGCTGGAAAGTGGTACCAGTTAATTCTGCCGATAATGGAGATATAGACATTGACGACTTTAAGGCGAAAGCAGAGCTTTATAGTAATGAACTAGCAGGTTGCATGATTACGTATCCGTCCACTCATGGAGTTTTTGAAAAAACAGTACACTCAGTTTGTGATATAACCCACATCCATGGTGGGCAGGTATATATCGATGGTGCAAATATGAACGCTATGGTGGGATTATCACGGCCTGGGGACTTAGGTGGAGATGTAAGTCATTTAAATTTACACAAGACTTTTTGCATTCCACATGGTGGTGGAGGACCAGGAATGGGTCCAATCGGAGTAAAAAAGCACCTGAAACCACACCTGCCGAATAATTTACACTCGGAAGGCGGTATTGGCCCAGTGTCCGCTGCACCATTTGGATCTCCTTCATTACTTCCAATAAGTTGGGCATACTGCCTGATGATGGGGGGAGATGGGCTCACACAGGCGACAAGGGTCGCCATATTGAATGCAAACTATATTGCAAAACGCTTACAAGGTAACTTTGATGTTTTGTATAAGGGTGAGTTTGATAGAGTTGCGCATGAATGTATTTTAGATGTACGTCCATTTTCAGATACTGCAGATATTTCGGTGGAAGATATTGCAAAACGATTAATTGATTGTGGCTTTCACGCTCCAACCATGAGTTGGCCTGTAGCTGGCACTCTGATGGTTGAGCCTACAGAGTCAGAAACAAAAGCTGAGTTAGACCGGTTTTGTGATGCAATGTTAGCGATACGAGAAGAAATAAGGCAAATAGAAGAAAATAAAATGGACCGCGAGAACAATCCCTTAAAGAACGCACCGCACACTGTGGAGGATTTAGTTGGGGATTGGAACCGCCCCTATTCCAGAGATCAAGGATGCTTTCCGCCTGGCGCATTTCGCGTAGATAAGTACTGGCCACCAGTTAACCGAGTTGACAATGCCCACGGGGATCGAAACCTCGTTTGTATCTGCCCACCTGTGTCAAATTATGCCGAGGCCGCAGAATGAATAGATCTGAGACAATTTAATTGAGTGCTAAAATTGCGGCTTCGAGACTTTTTTGCTTAACGTGACCGTATCCTTTTACTTTGAGTGCAGCGTCTAATTGGGCTTCCGATTTTTCTGGCATCTGCATCAGTTTTTTTGGATTTGAGAGTTTTGCAATTAAAGCAGCTCTAAAGCTGACTTCTAATTTTCTCTCACGACTGTGCGCAAAAGGATCAAAAGCAGTTCCACGCAAACTCTTCAATTTAGTCAGCACCCAAAATACAGTACGCACCCAAGATCCAAAGCGAACTTTTTTCGGAAAACCATTAGCATCTTTCAAAAAACTTAAAAAAGGAGGCGCTAAATAATAACTCGAGGGGCGAGAGTTGCCAAATTTTGATTTTAATGTTTGCCCAAAAGTTGGAGAAAGCATTAGGCGGGCAACTTCGTATTCATCTTTAATTGCCATTGCCCTAAATAATGCTTTCGCACTTTTTTGAGAGATGATATTATCACCAAACTGGGCAGTAATCGGATCCATAATCTTGCGATAACTTTTTGCATAATTTGCGTCTTGATATAAAATTAACTTTTCTGAAAAAGCATTCAATAACTCGTCTATTCCTGCATTTTCTAGTCCGGTATTTATTGAGCTAACTTTATTATGCCCAGAGACTTCAAGAACATACTGTTTATCATACGCAAGCCATCTTCCCCATTTTAGGGCTATTAAGTTATCTTGGACCGATGCACCATTTAAGGTTAAAGCCTTTTCTACTGATGCCACCGAAATAGGTATCATTCCCTTCTGCAAAGCAATGCCAAGCATCATAACATTTGCAGTAACCTTATTTCCCATCAAACTCTCACAAATTTGCTGTATACTGTACGTTGAGAATTTTTTGCTATCCAAAAACTTTTCCAATCTTGAAAAAATGACTTTTTCTGGGACAGTTGTACCATTGCCAAATCCAACGACACCTACGGGATCAACATCAATATTAATTATTGCTTGAGATTTATTCTTACTCAAAGTCTTTAAAGAATTATCAGCCACTCCCACAACTGCATCACAAGCTAGAAGCAAGTCAGCCTCACCATCCGGAATTCGGGACATCCGTAAACTGAGATCTTCAGATTTCGTGATTCTGATTTGACTGGTAACAGCACCGTTTTTTTGAGACAGTCCAGTTTGGCTCACAGCTTGAGCGTAAATATCATCAAGACGCGCGGCCATTACTAAAACTGCAGACAAGGTGGAAATGCCTGTACCACCAATCCCCGCTAGATATATATTTGTGATTTCTTTATCTAAAATAACCGGATCTGGAAGTTTACCGTTTTCTGGTAATTTAATTTTTTTTCTAGCATCTCCTACGCTTGGAACTACTGCAACGAAACTCGGACAGAAACCGTCTAGACAGGAATAATCATCATTACAAACTGAATGATCAATTACCCGTTTATATGCCTCGCCATCAAATTTAGGTTTAAGAGCAACGCAATTTGAACTTTTTGCACAATCACCACAACCCTCACAAACGGCTGCATTAATATACACACGCTCAGCCCGCTGAGGTATAGTTTTGCGCTTTCGACGACGTCGAAGTTCAGTAGCGCAGGTTTGTACATGTAACAGTGCACTAACACCTTTTATTTGAGACAATTCATCCTGAACTTTGAGTATTTTGTCCCTATGAAAGAAATCTACGGAGGCAGGCCAACGCGCGCTTTTACGAATTTGATCTGGCTGATCGGAGACAATCACAACTTTTTTAATACCTTCCGCTAATAACTGTTCAGTCATTGAAAACGGGCTTGATCCACCTTGTGCACTTTGCCCACCAGTCATAGCGACGGCGTCATTAACTAACATTTTGAATGTTATATTTACTCCAGCCGCAACTGCCGCACGGACACCTAAATATCCAGAGTGAGCATAAGTGCCATCACCCATGTTCTGAAAAGAATGCGAGCGCTCCGAGAATGGTGCACGACCGATCCAAAATGCTCCCTCACCACCCATCTGCGTAAAATTGGTTATGGTATCAGGGTTAATGAAACCAGATATTGAGTGGCACCCAATTCCCATCCCAACAATTTCACCATCAGATGCTTTGGTACTGCTATTATGTGGGCAACCAGCACAATAATAGGGTTGCCGAACTGGTATCTCATCCAATTTATTTACTATTGAAATCTTTTTAAGAGGATTTAGCTCTATAGAATGATGGGATGCTCTTTCCGCAATTACATTTATAATGTTCTCAAGTGATAGTTCGCCATAAGATGGTAATAAATTTTTTCCATATGGGTTAGTTTTCCCGGAAAGGAGCATATTACGATCTTTTTTTACACAAATTTTAGCAATTTGGTCTTCAACAAAAGAGCGTTTTTCCTCAATTACTAAGACTTCTTCAGCAATAGACAGCATATCAGATAAACTTTGCTCTGGTAATGGCCATGGCATATTTAAAGCAGTAAATGCCACTGTCTGGCTTTTACCTCCGTCAGGTAAAAGAGTAATTAAGGCCTCATTAATTTCGTTAGCAATTTTTCCAACGCCAATTATACCAAGCCTTGTTTTGCCTTTTTTCACCGGTAGGTAGATTTGCACAGCATTTTCACTTTTTGCACACCACTTCTGGACTTCAGGCAGTCTTATTTCATGAAGCTTACTTTCCCGGGCACCAGCTGGGTCATGCTTGGTTACATGGACGAGCTTGTTAGGCTTCATTTTTGGAAAATTTGGACGTAACCTAGACATATCTACGACCGCATTACTGTCTGCAGTATCCACCACAATTTTCAAACCAACACAACATCCGGAGTATCGTGAAAGTGCAAACGCCTCTAACCCCATGGGAATAATCTCAGAAACATTTTTGGGGAAAAAGTATGGAATTCCAAGTGAATGAAAATTCTGATCAGATTGGTACGCTAATGTAGACGATTTGCCTGTTGGGTCATCCCCCACAGCTATTAACATTCCACCATGTGGCGCGACACCCCCTTGGTTAGCATGGCGAAGCGCATCCATTGCCCTATCCAAGCCTGGCCCTTTACCATACCACATTGAAAAAACACCTTGGACACTAGGATTATCGTATAAATTTATATGCTGACTTCCCCATAAAGCAGTAGCAGCAAGTTCTTCATTAACTGCAGGTTGGAAATAAATTCCTTCTTCATCCAAAAAAGACTTTGCTTTCCCAAGCGCAATGTCCAAACCACCTAGTGGAGAACCAGGGTAACCACTTACCAGCCCCTTGGTTCTAAGGCCATTCATACGATCAATTCTAGATTGCTCAAGAAGTAATCGCACTAAGGCTTCAGTGCCAGACATAAGGGCCTTGCCTTCGCTCAGTGTATAACAATCTGTTAACTTTACTTCCAAAAAAACCTCGTTTTTATATAAATTTCTATTCAGCCCAATTGTATTTTCAATAGAATTTAATCAGCAAATTTAAATATCGTTCACTATTTAAACATGTATTTCTTCTTCCTGAGTTTCAACTAATTTATGCTACATCTTGAAATTGCTATTATTTTAAAGCCAGCAAAAATAACTAATTTCTTCAGCAAAAAATTTGACTTTTAGATCGAAATTCCTTTCACTTAGGTCTCAACCAAATCATGAGAAATCGTAAGGAAATGATGCCCTACTTCGCCTTACTTCCTGCCCTAATTTTTGTGTGTTACAGAAAACTAAAATTTGAAAGCAATACTCAAGGAATTAGAAATGTACGATCTGATAATTGAAAATGCAAATTTAGTTACTTGCGACAAAAATCATAACGTTTTTGAGAACGCCTCGATGGCAATTACTGATGGCAAAATACAAGCTGTAGAAAGCAATGTTGCAGAATCTTTCAAACAATTACCAGCATCACAAAAGATAAATGCGCAAAATAAAATAGTTATGCCTGGATTGATTAATATGCATTGCCATGCTGCAGATAGTTTATTTCGGGGATTAGTGGAAGAACTATCTTTAGAAGCATGGCTTCAAAAAGTATGGGTTGCAGAGAAAGCTATTCTAACACCAGAAACTACTTACACCGGCTCTGTGCTTGGATTTGCAGAGAATTTGTTGGCTGGCGTCACGAGTATAATGGACATGTTCTGGTACCCAACCCAAGCAGTAAAAGCTGCAAATGACTTAGGAATGCGAATTTCTACTGGAGGTATCTTCTTCGATTATCCAGGTATTGGGAACAGATCTCACGAGGATTTTTTACAGGAGGCTGAAAAATTCTTTGAAGATTACAATAGCAATGAAGCCGTTTTCCCGGCAGTGATGCCACACGGATCATATACAGTGTCGCCTGAACACCTTAAAGAAGCAAAAAAAATTGCATCAAAATACAATGGTTTATATCATATACATGCGGCCGAAACCCTCACAGAACAGTCTGATATCAACGAGCGATACGGAGAGTCGGTTATAAGGCATCTGCACTCTCATGGATTACTAGATCAGCAAGCTATTCTCGCTCATTGCGTGCATGTAGATGATACTGAGATCCAATTAATTGCTGATAATGAGAGTATTGTCGTACATAATCCGATGTCGAATTTAAAGTTAGGTTCAGGCATTGCACCTATTGATAAGATGTTTGAAGCGGGGGTCACTCTAACACTTGGAACCGATGGAGCGATAAGCGGTAATGACCTTGATATGTGGCTTACAATGCGTTTAGCCGCAAGTCTGCCAAAGGGAAATACACTAGACCCAAAAGTTATGAACGCCAAAACGGTACTGCATATGGCGACTCTTAACGGGGCAAAAGCATTAGGTAAAGAAGGCAAACTAGGTAGCTTAGAAGTTGGTAAAATAGCCGATTTTATATTCATTGACATCAATAAAATTCACGCCATTCCAGTTTTTGATCCTATTACCCACCTAGTTTATTCTGCGTGTAAGTCAGATATTAGCGATGTGTTTATTGGAGGAAAACAAGTAGTAAAGGATGGCGTCATTTGTACCCTTGATATAAACAACGTTATTGAAGAGGTGCGTGCACTATCTCCAAAAATTGCTGCTAGTTTGGTGTAAGGGAATGCTAGATAATCTTGAGGAAATGATTGCAACTATTGAAAGTGCCTCCAATCAAATACTGTCGAGAATTGGTAACCCGGTAGAATGCTTGTTAATGCTTGGAACTGGCCTAGGATCTATCGCAAACAAAGTCGAAGTAGAGTTCCGTTTTTCGTATGAGGAAATACCTGGTTTCCCGGTATCAACGGCTCCTACGCATGAAGGTAATTTAATTATAGGAAAGATAGGCGGTAAGCGCGTTGCAATTATGCAAGGACGATTTCACCTTTATGAAGGTTGGACCCCTTCTCAAATAGCCATGCCCATTCGAGTAATAAGAAAACTTGGCGCGACCCGATTTCTCGTTACAAATGCCGCAGGGGGCCTAAACATGTCATTTAAACCAGGTGACGTTATGATAATTCAAGATCATATCAATATGACCGGCTCAAATCCGTTGGTTGGTCCGCACGATGATCGATTGGGTTTGAGATTTCCTGACATGTCCGATCCATATGATAAAAATCTGCAAAATATCGTCAGCCAGCTCTTTGAAAAATATGATATAGCAGTTGCTAAGGGTATTTACATTGGGATAACGGGCCCATCGTTAGAAACTTCTGCCGAAAGAAGGTTTCTTGCACAGAGTGGTGGTGATGCCATCGGCATGTCTACTGTAATGGAGGTCATTGCAGCCAAACAAGCTGGTTTTCAGATTATTGGGCTTTCAGCTATAACGAATAAGGCAGATGGAGGACCTGACCAGAAACCAGATACAATCGAAGATGTGCTTTTGAACGCTACTACTGCAGGTCAGAAAATACTTAAAATTCTTCCGGAGCTACTAGAAAATTGGTAAAAAAGATCACAAGATCATGAACACTCCAGCATTCGAAAATTTATTAAACTTACAAGGACGTCACGCGCTGATTACCGGGGCAACTCAAGGCATTGGGCGAAGTATTGCACAACGCCTGACACAGGCAGGTGCTGAAGTCGTTTTACACTGCAGGGATGATCGCCCAGAACTGCATGCTTTGATTGATGAATTAAAAAAATTAAATAAGACAAAACCAAAGTATGTTACGGGGGATTTAAGAAAACCTGAAATTTGCAATGAAATAATGCGACATACTTTGGAAAAAGTTCCTAAGGTGGATATACTTATAAACAATGCAGCAATCCAACCAACTACGTCTTTAGAAAATATCACTGAAAAAGAAGTATCTGAAATGCTGACAATAAATTTGGCAACTCCATTACTTCTAATACAGGCGTTTTCTAAGCAAAAAATTGACAATGGATCGGTTGTTAATATTAGTTCAATAGAAGCCATTCGCCCAGCAATAAACCATAGCCATTATGCGTCCACAAAAGCCGGCTTACTCAATTTAACAATGTCTTCTGCACTAGAATTAGGTAAAAAAAATATAAGAGTTAACAGCATATGTCCCGGTTTAACGGATCGCCCTGGACTTGAGCAAGATTGGCCTGAGGGAGTAAAAAGTTGGCTAGATAAGGTACCACTTGGCAGATTGTGTAGAGGAGACGACATCGCCAATTCCACCTTATTCCTTGTAAGTGACGCATCAAGTTTTATTACAGGTGCATGCATTACAGTTGATGGGGGTATTAGTAGTGTCTCAGGCTGGTAATTAATAACCGATAACTGGAGTTCGTTATGCCAGAAATAATTGATAGCAAGAAAATTTCAGAGTTCTGGACATCAGAGCGTTGTTTTATCCTCGAAATTCTAAATGACCCAGCGCATCCCAAAAGTTCACTTGCAGTGGCTCGCGTTCCGCCAGGCGTGACAACACAATTGCATCGACTTAATGCTACTGAGGAAACATATATTATAAAAAAAGGTTGGGGAATTTTGGAAATAGACGGCGAAAAGTCAGAGTTAAAGCAAAGTGATGCTATTATTATTCCGGCCGGCGCCTCTCAAAGGATTTCAAATGATGGTCACGAAGACCTTGAGTTCTACTGCTTATGCACGCCCCGTTTTTCACCAGAATGCTATGAAAATTTAGAGGGTTAATATAAAACTCGTCAAACTCAATTTTTAATAATTGTCTAATGACTAAAGGAAATTAAATGGAAAAAAGTAGGATAAAAAATTCGAATATTCGAATTTCTAAGCTCTCCTTTGGGACTTCAGCTTTGGGGGACATGCCAGACACATATGGTTATAGCGTGGATGAGGGGCGAGCAAGAGAAACTATAAATGCTATTTTTGAAAGTGAGTGCAACCTGATTGATACCTCTAGGAATTATGGGTTCGGGAATGCCGAAAAAAGAATAGGCCAGGTAATCCAAGAACGGGGCGGTTTGCCAGATGGCTTTGTAATCTCTACAAAATTAGACCGTGACATGAAAACACAAAAGTTTGATGCAACAAGAGCACGCAAGTCCATTGAAGAAAGCCTGGATGCATTGAAGGTAGATAGTATTGGATTGCTACATCTCCACGATCCAGAACATTGTAGAGACATTACGGAAATCACCAGCCAACATGGCTCTTTGACCGAACTATTCAAGATGAAAGAAGAAGGCCTAGCCGAAACGGTTGGTTTAGCAATGGGCAAGACAGATTTAATGCTTGAAATAATTAAAGATTGGCCCTTCGATGCTATTATTAATCATAACCGTTTCACCATTCTAAATAGAAATGCAGATGAACTGTACAACTATGCTTATACAAATAACATCAGCATCATCAATGCAGCACCCTACGCGAGTGGTGTTTTAGCAAAAGGAACTGAAAGAAGCCGGCTAATCGCATATTCAGAAGCGACTGATAAGGAACTCGAGCCTGTAAAAGAACTAGAAAAAATTTGCCGCAAATACAATATCCCATTACCGGCCGCCGCACTACAATTTTCACTGAATGATAAGAGGATTAGCTCTACTCTTGTTGGCGTAACGAAACCCAAAAGGGTTATTGATACGATTGAGTTATCAAAATTTATTATCCCGAATGAGGCGTGGGACGAAATTAATCAACTCCCTTATACTACTCATGATGTAGAGGCAGCTCGCGAATATAAACCTGGCTAATGAACTTTCCAGCCATAAATTCCTTACAAAAATCAAAAATATATCCTTTAGTATTTAATGTTTAATGTATAAGGCTATGTTTAATTGTCTGCTTAACTTTTGAGGATGAAATGAAACTTTTAAGATACGGTGATACAGGCTTTGAAAAACCCGGACTGATGGATAGTGAAGGGGATATCAGAGATCTGTCTGCAGTAGTTGATGATATCACAGGTGCAGTATTGGATGAAGACAAGCTTGCGGATCTGAAAGCCCTTGATCCTGCAACATTACCTCTCGTTAGCGCTGATACGAGACTGGGACCTTGCGTTGGCCAAGTAGGTAAGCTTATGTGTATTGGCTTGAACTACGCTGATCACGCAGAAGAGACAGGTGCCGATATACCAGAACACCCTATCTTGTTTATGAAAGCCAATTCCGCAATTAATGGCCCAAACGACGACATTATACCACCTAGAGGTTCAAAATATACTGATTGGGAAGTTGAATTGGGTGTGGTAATTGGAAAAGCCGCTAAATACGTAGATGAGAATAATGCGTTAGATTATGTTGCAGGATACTGTTTGGTTAATGACGTTACAGAGCGCAAATTTCAAAGCAAACTTTCAGGTCAATGGACCAAAGGAAAATCATGCGATACGTTTGGCCCCATTGGTCCATGGATGGTAACGAAAGACGAAATTGGCGACCCTCAAAATCTAGATATGTGGCTAGATGTTAACGGGCAACGCATGCAAACTGGTAATACGAAAACAATGATTTTCAATGTAAAACAAATTGTTTCCCACCTATCTCAACTTTTTACACTATACCCAGGTGATATTATCTCAACTGGAACACCGCCCGGTGTTGGTATGGGAATGAAACCAAATCCTATTTTTCTTAAAGATGGAGACGTAATGACTCTTCACGTTGATGGGCTTGGCCAGCAAACTCAAAAAGTTAAATTCGAATAATACAAATATTAGATCAGATTAGGAACTGGGGCTTGTTCCTCGATTAAACCACTGTCCCTCACAGAGGACCAAAACTCGTTAGGAATTTTTGTCTGATACCAGTCCAAGATTTGTAGTAATTCACTTTTCGTTCTTGGACCCGGTATTACTGAAGAAATTATGTTATTCGCCAGAGGAAATTGGATTGCAGCGGCACCGAGTGGAATTGAATGTGCTTGGGCAATTTCATTCAATATTGCTGCTTTTTTAATTACTTTTTTTGGCGCCTTTGAGTAGTTCCAGGTTTCCCTGCCAACTAAAACCCCAGAATTGAACGGGCCACCACAAATTATACTCGTTCCTTGCTGAGCACACTTCGGAAATAGTTCAACCAAAGCGGTTTGTTCCAATAAGGTATATCTACCTGCCAATAGAAATACATCCCAATGACCGATGTTCATTACATCCAAACAGATCTGATTTTCATTGACTCCTAAACCAATAGCCGAAACAAGACCGGCATCTTTCAATTCAATTAAAGCCCTATATCCTGATTGAGCCAAATCACGAAAATAACTTTCATTTTGTTCGCCATGTTGAAAAACACCGATATCATGGACTAGCAGGATATCAATTCTATCGAGGCCAAGCCTTTGAAGATTATCCTCGTAAGCTCTGATAATTCCATCATAACTATAATCATACTTTACATTGAACGGAAGAGGATCGACCATCCCATAATTTGACGGGTCACTCACAGCTCCAGGCGCAAGTAATCTTCCAACTTTGTCAGATAAAATATAATTAAAGCCCCTAATACAGTCACCAACAACACGTTCTGATCTACCAAAACCATACCAAGGAGCCGTATCAAAATATTCTATACCATTTTCCATAGCGGCATGAATGAGGGCGGCAGCTTCTTCCCGGCTGAGATCGACCAAATTCCCACCTAATGGAGCACAGCCAAGACCCAATTCACTTATTTGAACATTTGTCTGACCAATATTTCTTTTGGGAATATTTTGTATCATTAATCCGTTAAAATTTCCAAAATGTTAAGTATTTGTCCATCCGCCATCAATCGAAATCGCTTGCCCGGTCACAAAAGAACTCTCATTCGATGCAAGATAAATTGCCAACTCTGCAATTTCATTTGGCTGACCTATTCTACCCATAGGCTGCCGATCAACAAAAGCTTTTCTCACATCTTCTATCTCTTTTTCATTAGTTGCTCGAGATCTTACCCTTTCATGCCAGCTAGGAGATTCTACTGTACCTGGACATATCGCATTAGCCCTTAAGCCCTGAGTTATAAAATCAGCCGCAATTGATTTCATCATTCCAATCACTGCTGCTTTTGATGCGCCATAAATAAAACGATTTGGTGCTGCGATCAGTGAAGAAACGGCTGAGGCGACAAATATTATGCTGGTGTTTTCACGTTTCAGCATATTTGGCAAAAATGCCTTTGTAACTTGATAGTTTCCTTTAACATTTAAGTTCATCGAAAAATCATAGGCCGCCTCATCACAATCTAGTATAGACCCGTGATGAACATAGCCGGCACAGTTAAACAAAATATCAACGCTAGCATATCTTTCGGCAAAGCTGTTTAAAGTGCTACTATCTAAAACATCTAACTGTGAAGTTTCTATTCCTAGCTTCTGTAATTCTGCAAATGAATTAGTATTTATATCAGTAGCGATGACGCGAGCCCCTTGTTCTGCAAAAGCAACTGCAGTTGCCCTTCCGATACCAGCTCCAGCCGCAGTTATCACAGCTGTCTTTCCCTTAAGCCTCATAAATTGCTCCCGAATTATAAAACATTACATAACCGCACCAATTTGCCACGGTACGAATTCCGAACCACCAAACCCAAGCTTTTCACTTTTAGTTCTATGACCGGACGCAACGCTAACTATTTGATCAAATATTTGTTTGCCTTTTTCTTCAAGGGTAACTCCACCTTCGATTATGTCTCCACAATCTAAATCTATATCACCGGACATTCGACGATACATACTTGTATTGGTTGATAGTTTTATGCAAGGAGACGGCTTGTAACCTGAAACTGATCCTCGTCCCGTTGTGAAGACAATTATATTTGCCCCCGACGCTATTTGCCCTGTGACTGAACATGGATCATATCCAGGGCTATCCATATACACAAACCCCTGAGTAGTAATTTTTTCTCCATATTCAAAAACACCCGCCAATGGTGCAACACCGCCTTTGGCCACCGCACCAAGCGACTTTTCAAGGATAGTGGTCAAACCACCCCGCTTGTTGCCTGGAGATGGATTATTATTCATTTCACCACCATTTCTGGCTGTGTAGTCTTCCCACCAGCTAATCCTATCTAATAATTTTTTCCCAATTTCTTCCGTTAATGCTCTACGAGTTAAAAGATGCTCAGCACCATAAATTTCAGGAGTTTCAGACAATATAGAAATACCGCCATTTTGAACAAGAATATCAGAGGCTACACCTAATGCAGGATTGGCAGTTATTCCCGAATAACCGTCAGATCCTCCACATTGCAAGCCAACTGTGAGTTTCGAAACTGATGTCGGTTGTCTGGTGGACTGGTCCGCACATTCTAATAATTCTGTTAAAATGCTTATGCCCCGCTCAATTGTCCTAGAAGTCCCACCCTCATTCTGAATTGTCATGTAGCGGAAACTGTCCTCGCTCTGTAACCTGCTTTTACCAACTAGATCGGCAATCTGCATAACCTCACAACCCAGGCCAATGAGTAAAATGGCTGCAAAGTTGGGGTTTCTTGCGTACCCTGAAAGTGTTCGAAATAATAATTCATAACCTTCGCCAGAATTAGCCATCCCACACCCGCTACCATGAACAATTGGAACAATCCCATCGATATTTTTATAGCGCTTTAGTAACCCACTTTTTTCAGCTTCCTCTGCAACAAATTTAGCTACACTTCCCGAACAATTAACAGAAGTCAGAATCCCGATATAGTTGCGTGTGCCTACTTTGCCATCATCTCGGTGATAGCCTAAAAACTCAGCATTAACCTCAACATTGAATTTATTTTGAGTCTCAGTAGCAAATTGATATCCTGTTTTATGATCAGTAAATTCGATATTGTGTGTATGCACATGCTCTCCAGCTAAAATAGCTGTTGTTGACCTACCTATTATTTGGCCATACTTAAAAACAGCATCTCCACGAGCTATTGCTCGTTTTGCAACTTTATGTCCTTTTGGAATATCTGTCTTAGCGGTTAGACCTAACTCGTCTATCAAATCATCCTTTAAGATCGCTGTTAATGCAATTGCGACGTTGTCTTTATCACCTAAAACAATTGTTGAATGCGGTTTATGCACTTTGGATACTTTCGGCTGTAACTACAGTAGCTGTTGCCAGTTAGATAGTAGTTATACTAACATGTTAGTATTATCTACTATCCTTAGATGATTGCAATAGCTAAGTATTAAAGTTAATGACACTGACACTAAAAATACGTACCTTGGATAATTTCCAAGGATCACTTACAGACAGAACCTTTCTAGCCATTCGCGAAGCAATAATGGAGCTCAATTTTTTGCCTGGCGAAATAATTCGCAAACATGATATTTGCAATACTTTAGGGGTATCGCGTTCCCCTGTCTCAGAGGCTTTGGCAAAGCTTAGAAACGAAGGTTTGGTTGAGGTTGTTCCGCAGTCGGGAACATTTGTTTCAAAATTTTCACTGCAGGATATAAAAGAAGGGGCCTTTTTGAGAGAAGCTATAGAATTAGCATGTATTGAAATCCTTGCCTCCAACATATCAGAGAAGCAACTTATAGATCTAAATAGAAACCTAAAATTGCAGAAAGTCTTGGCTGAAACCGATGATTATCAAGGTTTTTATCAATTGGATGCCGAAATGCATAGTATGATTATGGATTTTACGGGGTATAAAAATCTAGCAAAAGTGACAAAGACTGGGTGGGTTCAAGTCGATAGAGCACGTCAGCTATTGTTACCAGTCCACGGTAGACTAAAAAAAGCATTTCAAGAACATAGAGCTGTAATTAAAGCCTTAGAAAAAAACGATGTTGCACTTGCTAGGGAAAAGATGCGAACCCATTTAAACCAACTTATCTTGTTGCTAACACCCCTTGAAAAAAAACATCCGCATCTTTTTGAAAATAGCTGAGGCATTTTAGTGAACCATCCAAAAACATCCCCCAAATACGCTGCAAGACTAAACGCCTTTAAGTCATTGGCGAACAATCGAGGCATACTGGGGATGATTGAAGCCGCCGGGCTCGTTGATGGGATGGATGCAGCAGACTTAAATTTTCCAGACCATATTTCGTCAACCGAAGAAAAAGACATTATAAAAGCACTTAATGATAACGGGCTAAAATTAAATGGTTTGGCAATGCGCTATTACTCTGAGCCTGCTTTTGCCCTTGGAGCGTTTACAAATCCCGACAAATTAATAAGACAAAAAGCTATAGACTTAACTAAAAGAGGAATTGATACTGTAAAACGCATGAGTGGCGATGTAATGACTTTGTGGATGGGTCAGGACGGGTTTGACTACCCAATGCAAGCTGACTACTCCTCGATGTGGGAAAATACACTGGATGCACTTGATCAAGTCAGTGCTCATGATCCAACTTGCAAAGTTGCTATTGAATATAAACCAAATGAACCCAGAGCTAATGCTCTTCTTCCTAATATGGCTACAACTTTACTCGCAATCAGAGAGGTAAGAGCAGATAATATTGGCGTAACTATAGACTTTGCCCATATATTATACGCAGGTGAAATGCCTGCTTTCTCAGCATTTTTGGCAAATCGTTATTCAAAAATATTTGGGATTCATTTGAATGATGGATATGGAAAGCGAGATGATGGTTTGATGGCCGGAACGATCAACCCAATCGCCACGGTTGAACTTTTTATTCAATTGAAAAAACTAAATTACGAGGGTGTTATTTACTTCGATACATTTCCAGATCATTCCGGCTTAAATCCAATAGAAGAATCAAATACGAATATTTTAATTGTTAATCGATTAAAAAAAATAGCGAACAATTTATACCAAAACACTGAATTAAACCGCGCAATAGAAAGACAAGACGCCACAATCTCTCAAAGATTAATAGCACTAGAACTATACGGAAATAAAAATTAGATGGCTGGCAAAATACTTGTGTTAGGATCTTTGCACCTGGATGTTATTGTACACTCCTCAAGGCTTCCAAAACCGGAGGAAACGTTACTTGGTGATAAAGTTTCATATAGATTTGGAGGCAAAGGAGGCAATCAGGCACTAGCTGCTGCCAAAATAGATGTTCAGGTTTTTATGGCAGGGCGGATTGGAACCGACAATTTTGGCAAACAAATCTACGATACTCTCTCGAACCAGAATATAAATTTAGACGGACTTAAAATGGTGGATGAAGCTACCGGCATGAGCGTTGCATTGATTGGTTATGATGGTATCTATTCTGCAGTAGTAGTATCAGGTGTAAATCAAACAATTGATTTATCGGAGATCGCCCTCCCAGATGATTTATCCGTCCTTGTTTTGCAAAATGAAATAAACACTAATGCAAATTTTGACATTGTAAAAAAAGTTCCAGAATCTACATTCGTTATCTTTAATGCCGCTCCGGCGTTAACCCCTAACAAAGATTTTTTTGAGCGAATAGACTTATTAATTGTCAATCAATTGGAAGCAAAAATGCTTATAAACGAGGAATCCAGTATATTTAACAACTTCGATGCTCTTCAGAAGTTACAAAATTTAGGTCCTAAAGAGGTAATTATAACTTTAGGCGCTGACGGCTATACGGGTATATCTAAAAATGGAGAAATTTTTTCTGAACCTGGAATAAAAGTGGATGTGCTATCAACGCATGGAGCAGGAGATAGCTTTGTAGGAACACTTGCAGCATTTATTTGCAAAGGTGAGCCAATCAGTGTTGCTGCACAATACGCACAAGCTTCATCAGCATTGCACGTAAAAACACCAATCGATCAGCGTGAGAAAATTTTACAAGCTGATATAGAATATATGTTTTCCTTAAACCAATAACTTGTATGCCTTGATAGCATTTTTCCCAAATACATTAGCTTTGTTATCACTTGAGAGATGAGCTGTAAGCTCAGAGGCTGTACCGTGCCACGCATCGTACTCCGCACGCAATCGACATACTGGCCAATCTGAGCCCCACAAAATTCTATTTGCTCCAAATTTCATTAAAATATGCTCAACATATGGTCGCAGATCATCGATGATCCAATCTTCAGATGCTTCAGTAATTAAACCTGAGAATTTTATATATGCAGGTGTATCTTCAGCTAATGCCGAAATACCATCCGCCCAAAAATTAAAATTATCTTGTGAATGATTTTCTATTCTTGGCTTCATAAAATGATCAATAACAGTTCTCATATCTTTGTGCTTAAGCAAACATTTTCTAAAATTCTCAAGATGCTTTGGAAATCCTAAAGCGTCAAACGTTAGATCCATTTCTTTGATGGCAGCAAACGCCCATTGAATATCATCCCTTAGAACCCAAGTCTCATCAGGTATATCCTGAACCATTGGACGTACCCCCACAAATTTTGGATGCTTTGACAGACGCTCTAATTGAGAATAATCGGTAGCTTTTTCAAAATTTACCCATCCCACAACACCCGCAACGACCGTCGAAGAGTCTGCTATTCCTAAAAGATACTCGGTTTCTTCAATACTGGGTGCTGCCTGGACCAATATTGTCTTATCAATACCAAGTTTTTTTAAATACGGCTCCAGATCATGTTGTAAATAAGTTCTATAGAGAATTTTATTATCCTCAGGCATCCAGCCATAATCTCCCCTGGCTGGATTCCAAAAATGTTGATGAGCATCAATTTTCATTTACTCTCCCACGTTAAATCATAACTTTTTTAACTTAATGTAAAAAAATTTTTTTAATAATAACTATTTTATTAACCAATTCCATAAAATATCCTTGGGTAGAAATTTAATTAACGGTAAGCTGTTCCAAATATAAAAAACCAGAGGTTTGAATTGAAAAATTTTGAAAGCATCCTCAGAAACAAAAAGCCTGTGATCGCAATGGTCCATCTTGGAGCTTTACCCGGCACACCACTTTATGAAGAAGATGACGGGTTAGAGGGCATTGTAAAAAATGCACATAAAGACCTTACTGCATTACAAAATGCTGGTGTTGATGCAGTAATGTTTGGCAATGAAAATGATCGGCCGTATGAGTTGACGGTAGATGCCGCATCAACGGCGACAATGGCATATGTAATTGGATCCCTCAAAAGAGAGATTAAAATACCATTTGGCGTTAATGTTTTGTGGGATCCGATGGCAACAATTGCTCTTGCTGCCGCAACTGGAGCAGCCTTCGTCCGTGAAATATTCACCGGTACCTATGCATCAGATATGGGGTTCTGGGCTCCAAATGCAGGGCAAGCACTTAGGTATAAGAAACGCCTTGGGATAGATGATGTACTGACTCTTTTTAATGTATCCGCTGAATTTGCCGATAGTCTTGATCGCAGGCCTCTGCCAGATAGGGCACGAAGTGCAGTCTTTTCATCTATACCTGATGCTGTATTGGTATCAGGTGCGATTACGGGCGAGGCCGCTAAATTAGAAGACCTAGAAAGTGTGAAAAAAGTTTTACCTGAAACGCCCGTATTGGCAAATACAGGCGTGACCCACGAAACAGTAGAACAAGTTTTCGATATTGCAGATGGATGTATTATCGGATCGGCTTTGAAAGTTGATGGTAATACCTGGAACCCTGTTGACCCCGATCGTGCCAAATCATTCATGGAATTGGTTAAAAAAATAAGATGAAAGCACGTATAAAATCAGATTTGATGGAGTTGATGATGGTACCGGGACTGTCTGGCCATGAAGATCTTATTCGTGCTGAAATAAGAAAAAAGCTAAAGACTGAAGACATACAATGCGCGTCCGATCGCCTAGGAAATCTCATATCTACCTTCAAAGGGGATGCAGGTCCATCCGTAATGGTATTTGCACATATGGATCAACTAGGGTTTGTTGTACGCAAAATTAATGATGATGGTATTATAAAAGTTGTTCGCATGGGAGGAGTGCCAGAACGAGCCCTTTTATCACAATCAGTCATTCTTTACTCTAAACACAAGCCTTACCTTGAGGGTATAATCTACAATAAAAGCCATCACATTACTGAGCCCAATGAAAAGTATATTGTTCCAAAAGCATCCGAGATTAGTATTGATACTGGTTTAAGAAGCAAACTTGAAGTGGAACAGTACGGTATAAAAATTGGTTCGCCTGTAGTATATAAACCGCAATCCCTTGAAGTGAAAAATGACTGCATCGCTGGAACATCGATCGATGACCGAGCCGGCTGCGCTGTTCTTTTAGAGTTAGCGCGGCATCTTAAGAAAAGAAAAAATGGTCCAACAGTTCACATTGTATTTTCAGTACAGGAAGAATTTAACCTCAGGGGCGCAATGAGCGCAGCTCATCAGGTCAAACCAGATATTGCTATTCAAATTGATTTGATGCTGGCGACCGATACTCCAGAAACGCACGACTATGGCGAAATGGAACTAGGAAAGGGTCCAGGTATGTCATTATTTTCTTTTCATGGACGGGGAACACTGAATGGGGTCATTCCTCACCCAAGTCTAGTGGATCTGATGGAGCAAAGTGCGGATCTAAAAAATATAAAGCTACAGCGTAGCGCTCAGGTAGGAGTTTTAACAGACTTATCATATATCCAGCAATTGGGAAACGGTGTTGCATCAATAGACATGGGCTTTCCTATGCGTAATAGCCATTCAAGCTTAGAAATATGTAATATAAATGATCTCGTTTCATTAGAGGTTTTATTAGAAACTGCCTTGTCCAATATAACTAGCGAGTTTTCATTGATACGGAGTTAATATCCACCCATGCAATATTTTTTAGGGATTGATATAGGAACATATGAGTCAAAGGGCGTTTTAACTGATAAAGACGGATTTGTTCTCGCCAGCGCAAATCATCCTCACAAAATGTTAATTCCGGAGCCGGGATGGGCAGAACATAGACCTGAGGAAGATTGGTGGAACGATTTTGTTACAATAACAAAAACAATACTTAAATCTTCACAAATAAATCCTAAAAATATTTCCTGTATAGCAACTTCTGCAATTGGTCCGTGCATGCTACCTGTTTCACCGCAGGGTGAACCATTAATGAATGCTGTTCTGTATGGCGTCGATACGAGAGCCGAAAAGGAAATTAACGAGTTAAATGAAGAAATAGGGAAAGAAAATATCCTGCAGAGCTGTGGTAATGCTTTAACCTCACAATCCGTTGGCCCCAAAATTCTTTGGCTAAAAAAAAATTGTCCTAAGATTTACCAAAAAGTTGGCAAAATCTTGTCCTCGACTTCCTATCTTGTCCAAAAACTGACCAACGAAAATGTAATAGACCACTACACCGCAGCAAATTTTACTCCGTTGTATGATATAAATAACCTCAAATGGACTGATGCACTGACTAGCAATATAATTGAGATTGAACGACTCCCAAAACTTATGTGGACTACTGAAATTGCTGGCTATGTATCAAAGTTAGCAGCTGATGAAACCGGTCTAGCACCAGGAACGCCAGTGACTGTCGGTACAATTGATGCGGCAGCAGAAGCCGTGAGTGTCGGCGTTTGTGGCGCCGGTGATATGATGATGATGTATGGATCCACAATTTTTATGATCCAAGTAACCAATAAAAAAATAATAGATGAGCGTTTATGGTACGCACCTTGGCTTTTCAAAGGCTTGCACGGTTCCATGGCAGGCCTAGCAACATCAGGTACCCTAACCCACTGGTTTAGAGACAATTTTGCAAAAGAGATACCGAAAGACAAAGCTTTTGAAATACTAGCAGCTGAAGCGGCTGAAGCGCCACCTGGTGCAAAGGGGCTGATTGTCTTACCGTACTTCTCAGGAGAGAGAACGCCAATACATGATCCAAAAGCGAGAGGTACAATTTTTGGTTTAGATTTAACTCATAATCGAGCAGATATTTTTAGAGCTTTCTTAGAAGGCATCGCAATGGGTACTGCACATGTATTTGACACCTATGAGGCCATTGGACATAAACCAAAAAAAGTCATGGCTGTTGGAGGCGGGACTAAGAATAATATCTGGATGCAAGCAACCTCTGATTTCAGTAAGATTGACCAAGTGATATCTGAAAAAAGTACAGGAGCTAGCTACGGGAACGCGTTTTTGGCTGCTATCGCAGTAGGTGCAGTTTCGCAAAGCGATATAACAAGATGGAACCCTGCTCTATCTACAATAAAAACACAGCACTCAGCATTTCATACACAAAAAAATCAACTTTTCAGGCAACTTTACAAAGACTCCAAAGCTGTCGCACACGCAGTGGCTGGTTCCTAATAACAAATAAATAATTTGAGTTTACTTAACCGCACCTGCAGCCATACCTTTAATAATATAGCGCTCAAGTATAATGGCTATTACAATTAAAGGAAGAATAGCTGCAAAGGATAATGCAGCCATAGACCACCATGAAATACCCTGTGAACCAGTCTGGCTAGCCACCATAACAGGCAAAGTTTTTGCATGAGAGGATGTTAATAATGCAGCAAAAAAATATTCGTTCCAAGTGAGTACTAATGATAATATAAATGCTGCAACCATGCCCGGAAGTGCTATTGGCATTATAATTGTTGTAAAAGCACCCCAAATCGACAAACCGTCAACTAATGCCGCTTCTTCAAGTTCAGTAGGTATCGAACTGAACTGGTCTCGCATAATCCATATCACTATGGGTAAAACTGTCAGCGTATATAGTAGAATTAACCCGATGCGGGTGTCCAATAGGTCTAGCGATTTATACAGAACCAAAAAAGGCAAAGCTAGCACCACAGGTG
This sequence comes from Candidatus Salinivivens marinus, assembly GCF_965655845.1. NCBI lineage: Bacteria > Pseudomonadati > Pseudomonadota > Alphaproteobacteria > Rhodobacterales > Paracoccaceae > Candidatus Salinivivens > Candidatus Salinivivens marinus. The sequence goes on along the minus strand of NZ_CBFHHX010000002.1, from coordinate 12,168 downwards.
GCAGTATAAGCTGACTCAAAAAGAAAAATGAAATGTCAGAATTCCTCATAAAACCAAAGCGATAATTGAAGCGGGACAGACCATAGGCCGCACAACTCCCCAAGCCAACTGCAAGTATAGAAGAGCAAACTGAAACTATAGCGGAGTTCCAAAACCGTTTGAGAAACTCTTCTCTTACAGTTGACTCAATTCCAATTGTTTCTGGCGATAGACCCAAAGAACGCCATCCAAGCCATTTGGGAGTAAAGTCGACCCAAGGAATTATATTACCTTTCATTACATCGGGAGCCATTTTAAATGATGTTGTAATGGTCCAATAAATGGGGAAAAGACATATAAACGCCCAGAGCAAAAGGATCGAGTAGACAAATACACGACCGGTGAGCCAAGATGCTGAAAATTGCCGATCGCTTTCACTATCTCTGAAAATTTGATTATTCATATTAATACCTTGGCTTCATCCATCGATCAGCGAGCTTAATGAGAATTGTCATAGCTATGACAATAATGACCAAATATACTATCGCTAACAAAGTACCATACCCGACATTCGATCGGTCTCTATATTCACGAAAAATAAAGCTTGTAACGCTATCTGTGGCGCCTCCTGGCCCACCTGAAGTAATATTTATAATAATATCTGCAAGCTTTAACTTAAAAATTATCCTTATCAGGACTGCTGTGATACTCACCGGTAGCATTAGCGGAAATGTAATTTCCAGGAACTGACGCCAGCGAGATGCGCCATCGACTTCAGACGCTTCATAAAGTTCACGGGGAATAGCTTGCAGTCCAGCCAAAATCATGATCATCATAAATGGTATAAAGGTCCATGCATCCATGGCCATGATCATTGTCCGAGCAATACCAGCAGAGCCAAAAAATGAGGGGCTAGCCCAGCCAAACCACTGTGCAAGATCAGCAATATAAATACCAGGATAGTACAAAAGCGCTGGAAGATCTTCTGATGGCTCAGAAGCAAGCCAGCGTAAAAAACGAGATATTGGCCCAAATCTAATCTCCAACATTGACTTTCCAATCATCCAGCTAACCGCCACAGGAGACAGCATTAATGGTAAAAGAAAGGCTACCCTAAAGAATTTACGAGCTCGGATTTGACTATTTAGTAATATAGCAAGGCCAAATGCTACGGCATATTCGATTATAATAACAGTCGTATACCAAACCATATTCTTTAAGGCATTCCAATAAAAAGGATCACCCCACATTTGCCTTACATTGTCCAGACCATTAAAAGTTCGGCCATCTGGGGACGAAAGGTTCCAATCTGAAAATGCTATTACTAATCCGAATAAAAGTGGGAATACCACCATAGAAATGACGAAGAGCGCGGCCGGCAATACGAATAAAACTCGTTTTCCATGCTCTCCACGAGTTAAAACCTGAGAAACACACAAACAAAAAGCCCAAAAAACATATGCATATAATGATGGTCGCCACGTTTCTAGATCAATAGTAAGATAAGAGTTCGTATCTAAAGCCTGTATAAAAAGCGTAAAGGCCAGAATTATGGCCGAACCCCAAACGAGGAATTTTCCTAATCGTTTTTTGTTATTTGAAATATCATCAGCCGTTACAACGTGAAGCTTGTCACCTTCTTCTGTGCTCATGAACTATTTTCCTGTAAAATAGCAGTAGTTGCTGAGGCCGATATTCAAGTATCGGCCTCGCAAGTTTCTTTTAAAGCCCCAATGCAGCTTTATACAGCTTTATTTGACTTTCACGACCGATTTGATCGGTAATTTTTTCCCATGCGACCGCTATAGCATCAGCAGTTTCTTGTGCAGATCCATACTGTCCTGCATAACCTTTCGCAAGTTCATCCTCTGCTACAGAATAGTATTGGAAGATACCAGGGATTCTCGGCTCATTTAGCGAATTTGGATGATTATAAGTATCGAGATTTGAACCTAAATAATCTTCCACGAACGCTCTATCGTAACCAGCCGCTTCCCACTCATCATAATTAAAATGTGAATTTCTATATGGTTGGAAACCAGAAGGATAGGCTGAGGTCCAAAGCGAAATATCTTTACCGCCGATATGAGCTGCGGCTGACCATGCTGCTTTCCTCTTTTTAGCATCACCTTCTACACGATTAGTTACGTATACACCCCAACCGAGATAAGCATTATTTGGTGCCTCATTATAGGTATTTTCCCAAGCACCCTTGCTATGGTTATATACTCGATCAGAGCCAGGAATAGCGCTAAATCCAACCACATCACCGATTACCGACGTATCAGATGTGCGAGCATTAGATCCAATATCACCCCACCAAGTGAGCATTGACCCAGTTCCCGCAAGGAACTGTTGGAATCCAGTAGTACCAGGATCAGCATTTATTTGATCTGCTGGATACGCACCCTCTATTTTTATGAGATCCATAACATCTTGTATCGCCTGAACCCAACCCGGGTTGTTTATACGAGGCTTCATAGTATCAATATCAAATAAGAAAGCAGGATCATCAGGATGTTTCACATAAGGCCCGGCTCTATCGGTCAAGAAATACATTCCGAAACCGCCCCATCCCTTAAGAGGATCCAAGAATCCATGCGCTGGAAGCCCAGTGAGTGGATCTGTCTTGCCAACAACATCTTTAGATATCTGATTGACTTCTTGCCAAGTATTTGGTGGGTTCATTCGCCCAGTAATCGACCCTGTGCCAAAGTAGTCTTTTCGATAACAAAATGTATGACAATCACCATCAATATTTATTCTGTAGGCTTTTCCGTCCCATGTACCTACTGGTGGTTGCAGGTATCCAACCAAATCATCATACTCAATTTGATCCTTCACCCATTCAGGCATTTCATTCAACAAACCCTGACCAGCGGTATCACCCTCGAAAGGTGCACCCATCTCTATAATGTCAAAGTCGACAGTCTTAGTAGCAATTGACTGTTGTAGCCTTGGGTTATAATCAGCTTGAGCCAAATCAATCCAATTGATTTTTGCCCCTGTGTACGCTTCCCAAGGCTTTAAAAACCCTCTGAAAAGAAAGTTATGCAAGTTTTGGTTGTTCAAACCCATAAAGGTCAACTCAACGCCCTTGAATTCTCCCTCTGCAACTCTCTCCTTTACTGGTCCCATGCAAAGTTCACCAACCTTTTGCCACTCAGGGTCACCAGGTGATCCCATCCCGACACCAGGAATCTTCATAATTTCAGCTCGCACACCTCCATGTGCACCAGCAGTGGCGGCTCCTCCTAAGCCACCCATTGCAGCAACTGCACCTAAACTCGCCGAACCCTTCAACATTTTACGTCGGCTCATTTGCGCAGAAACTATAGCATTGTATAAGTCTACTTTCACAGATCTTCCTCCCAGTTAGCTCTACTAAATTACTTAACAATAAACTCAAAATCATCTCAAAGAGATTCTCTTGAATACTGATAATATCAGTCTCTCAGTGACCGCTTAACAAGTCAAGAACTAACATGTTAGTATGCTAAAGTAATGGACAGACGAAAATTTTAATATTAGTTGTGAAAAGAAAAACATCAGAAGGTTTACGTAGTATGGCAGAGGTAACAATCCGAGATTTAAAAAAATCCTATGATGACCTGCAAGTTCTACATGGCCTAGACATCGACATACATGACGGTGAATTTGTAGTTTTAGTGGGGCCTTCTGGCTGTGGTAAATCCACATTACTCAGAATGATTGCAGGTTTAGAGAGCATAAGCGGTGGATCAATTCATATTAATGAACGTTTGGTTAACAACCTCCCCCCAGCCGAACGAGACATTGCAATGGTTTTTCAGAACTACGCTCTCTATCCCCATAAAACTGTGCGAGGAAATATTTCTTTTTCTCTGCGAATGAAGGGTTTATCTAAAAATGATATTGAGGATAGGGTGCAAAAAGCAGCAGAAATTCTAGGCCTGCTCCCATACTTAGACCGCTATCCAAGAGCATTATCTGGCGGCCAAAGACAACGGGTGGCGATGGGAAGAGCAATTGTGCGGGATCCACAAGTTTTTCTTTTTGATGAACCACTTTCTAATCTAGATGCAAAACTTCGCGTACAAATGCGAACAGAAATTAGAGAACTACACCAACGCTTAAAAACGACAACTATTTATGTAACGCATGATCAAATTGAAGCGATGACAATGGCTGATAAAATTGTTGTATTACAAAACGGCGTTATCGAACAAATTGGCTCTCCCTTGGACCTTTACGATAATCCTGCAAATCAATTCGTGGCAGGCTTTATTGGATCCCCCGCGATGAATTTCTTTACTGGGGATGTTGAAGTTCATGAGAATAAGTTAGTTGCACGTCTTAATAGCGGTACTCTTCCATTAAATGAAACCAAACATATTTCTGCTGGCCAGAAAATAAAAATAGGTATTCGTCCAGAGAACTTAATAATCACTGACTCAGGGATATCCGCAACAGCTTCTGTAATAGAGCCCACTGGACCCGAAACACATGTTGTCCTTCGCGATATAGAAGGATCAGAAATAACATTAGTTTCAAGGGAACGACGGAACTTCGAGGTTGGAGAAAAGCTCCATTTAACCGTGAAGCCAAACAATATGCACATATTCGATTCAGAAAACGGAAATAGTATAACTTGAACCATTTATTTTAGGAGGCCACTAATGCTAAAAGGAATAGATAATAGATTAAACGCAGAAGTACTTCATGCTTTGCGATTGATGGGTCACGGAGACGTTTTAATAGTCGCAGATACAAATTTTCCGTCAGACTCTATATCAAGATCCACAGTTTATGGAAAACTTTTAAGGATGGAGAATTTAAGTGCTGCTGAAACCATAGATGCGATTCTTTCCGTTATGCCTTTGGATACATTTGTTGATGATTTCGCAGGTAGAATGGAGATCGTGGGAGAACCAGACACACTACCACCTGTCCAAGAGGAAGTGCAAAAATTAATTATAAAGAATGATGAGAGAAAAAGACCTATGATTTCAATCGAGCGCTTTGCTTTTTATGATTTTGCAAAAACCAGTTATGCCGTCATACAGACTGGAGAACGACGGTTTTATGGATGCTTTATGCTTAGAAAAGGTGTCATACCACCAGAAGAGTGATAAAAATGTCTAATAAAAATATAGTAATTCTTGGGGTCTTTGTTGCGGATACAGCATACCGTGCATCGCGCCAACCAGAAATGGGCGAAACAATAATCGGAAATGAGTTCTCTCTAGGACCGGGAGGCAAGGGATCTAACCAAGCAGTCGCTGCGGCGTTGGCAGGGGGAAATGTACATTTTATATCACGCCTTGGAAAAGACGATTTTGCCAACATGGCCATAAGACTTTGGGAACAATCTGGCATCGAACCACATGTGACTCAGCATTCGGATAGCTACACTGGTGCAGCGTATATTTTTATAGAAAACAGCAGTGGAAATAATGCAATAATCGTCAGCCCTGGAGCCGCTGCAGATATAAACGACGATGATATATTGGCTAATAGGGAATTAATTCAACGATCACGCGTATTTATGACACAACTTGAGCAGTCACTTGATGCTGCGAATACAGCTCTCGCTTATGCTAAAGAAGGGGGGTCAATCACTATCTTAAATCCCGCTCCTGCCCAACCGTTGGGTGAAAATATTCTAAGACTATGCGATTTTGTTACTCCAAACGAAATAGAGGCAGAACAGATTACCGGGATACCTGTTAAAACTATTAGTGATGCAGAGGTTGCAGCAGATAAGTTACTTGAAAAAGGTGCCAGCGCTGCGGTAATTACGCTTGGGGAACAAGGTGCACTGTTTAAAGATAGTAAACAAATAGTCCATCAACCATCATTTCAGGTTGGGCCAATTGTTGAGACTACTGGTGCTGGAGACGCCTTTAATGGAGGACTTGCTGTAGCATTAGCAGAGGAAATGCCAATTGATAAAGCACTTCGTTTTGCATGTGCCACAGCTAGCATTTCAGTAACACGACCAGGCACAGCACCATCAATGCCAGATAGAAATGAAATAGACACACTACTCACATAACGTAGTTTCCTGTCATAGATGGGAAACTTTTAAAAATTATACCGCATCAGATAAATGATGATTGTAGGGTTTTGCAGTCGATGGGAGCTCCCTATTAATCCGATACTCAGGATCACTTAGCTGCCGTCTTAAAGCATAAAACACCTCTTTCAATCCATCTACAAAACCATGGTTTGGTTCAGGTAAATCATGCTTAATTAGCCGGTGTAATCGCGGAAGATTATGATATGGAACCATGGGAAACATATGATGCTCCACGTGATAATTCATGTTCCAATATATAAATCTACTAAAGAAATTCATATAGACTGTCCGAGTATTTAATCTGTGGTCAAGTACATTATCAGCCAGACCAGTATGCTGGAGCAAACCTGTCATAATTAAATGCCATGAGCCTAAAATAGCTGGACCAACGCCGACAAGCATCAGTGGCAAAATAGATTTTTTAATCAATGCTAAAAGCACCACACAAATCACAATTAAAACCCATACTCTTGCTATTTTCTGCGCCTCATCCACATATTGAGGAGGCGTGAACTCCCGCTCTTCTTCACTCAATCCTTGCACTGCGTGACGAAAAGTTGCTTTCAAACCCTCAAAGGTGTGTAGACCAAAAAACAGCATTGCAACTTTGATTAAATCTGGCGGCCGCATGGTTACTATCTCGGCATCGCGACCAACAATGATTGTATCTGTATGATGTCTTGAATGACTCCACCGCCATAAAACTGGATTCCGAAAAAGCATAAAGCAAGCTATTTGATAAACAAAGTTATTCATCCATTGGGTTTTAAATGCCGTTCTGTGGCCTGCTTCATGCCACCTACTGTCGGCACCCGCTGTATAAAGCAGGGAATAAACCAGCCAAAATGGTATACAATAAAGAGTGCCCCATAGCAAAACACCCAGGATCGCCGTTGATAAAAGTAAGAGATAATATATCAAAATATCCCTAATCGCAGGTAAATCTCTGCGCTGCATAAGGTCTTTCATGTCTTCTCTTGAGATATCACTATGATACCACTTTGCAGCAGCCAGTCCCTTTTTTTCAGCATCTTTAGCAGAAGGCCCCAATAAACTGTAATCACGAAGCATTTTCACAAACCTGTTATTTCAAGTAACATCGCTCTCAAATATTATTAAATAAAATTTTATGTCAAATATATAGCGCTCAATTGGATTAGGGCGATTACCACAAAGATGATCGCAAAAAGTATTTTTAATATGGGAAACGGTATTGACTGCATAGCATTCCCATAGTTTGAGCTCTTCATCTTATCATCCATATCACTGACTAAAAGTGTCATATTTGTAAGTAGTCTTATTATCCCAAAAGAACCAATTAAACACGGCCCAATGACTGAAGCCGCAACCACACTTTCTTTTCCCTCAATATCCGCAAATACAATAACCATCATTGTGGATAATTGAGAAATTGTCGTAAGCACCATCACTATCATAAAATAATAGAATGTACTTGTTTGAATAGATGCTCTTAAAGTTTGATCCATTTTAGTCCCTCCTATGGCTAACGTAAGTTTAGCAAGCCAAGAACTAACTTTCTACATGTCTCGAAAATAACGTAAAGTAATTTTTCTGGTATAATACTGATCTTCTTTACAATTTTGTAAAATCAGGAAACAAAACCCTAAATTTAAAACTTTTCATTAAACAACAATAATATTAAAAACCCGAAGGTTATGCTAAATTGTGATCATGTGAATTCCTAAATAAATTAACTGAGTAAGAAGATTAAAATTTTGATAAATGGCTAATCCTTTGTATGACAATCTGATAGGTAAGCATGCAACTAATGACGCATGCTTTTTGAGGCAACCTGGAAAGCCAACTGTTAGTTTCCGTCAATTTTCTGAACGAACAAGCCAGGTTGCAAATCTACTTTTGAAACATGGCCTTAAGCCTGGAGACCGAGTTGCAGTACAGGCATCTAAAACTATAGAAATGGTCATCTTGTACGGAGCGACCATTCAAGCAGGAGGTGTTTTTCTTTCATTAAACACAGATTATAAGAAAGATGAAATCTCGTACTTCATCAAAGATGCTTCTCCAAAAATCTTTGTATGTGACCCGCAGAAACGAATAGAGCTAGAGGACATCGCAGACCAAGTTGCTTCGCAAGTCTTAACTTTGGACAAAGATGGGCAAGGCAGCCTGCAATCTCAAGCCAATATGTTGTCGAAAACATTCAACACTATAGATAGGGGACCTGATGATTTAGTCGCCCTTCTATATACTTCCGGCACTACAGGACGGTCCAAAGGGGCGATGCTAACGCAGAATAACTTGCTCTCGAATGCAAAAACTTTGAAAAATTTATGGGAAGTCAATGAAGATGATATTCTTATTCATGCATTACCAATCTTCCACACCCATGGCTTATTTGTGGCTTTAAATACGGCGTTACTGGCCGGGGCTGAGGTAACCTTTTTACAGAAATTTGAAATCACCGAAATTATTGAGGCAATACGCGCTTCAACACTTATAATGGGTGTCCCAACTTTTTATACCCGGCTGTTAGCAGATGAACGACTTACAGCGCACCTTGCAAAAAATATGAGATTATTTATCTCAGGAAGTGCACCACTTTTAGCCGAAACTCATGAAGAATTTACCAGGCGGACAGGCCACTACATTCTAGAAAGATATGGAATGACCGAAACAAATATGATCACTTCTAATCCATACAATGGTGAAAGAAGACCTGGCACGGTTGGCAAACCCTTACCTGATGTTGAAATCCAAATAAATGATTCACAAACGGGAAGGGAAAATGCCGACGGCGAGATTGGCATGATAGAAGTACGTGGACCAAATGTTTTTAAGGGTTACTGGAATATGCCTGACAAAACTGCTCTTGAGTTAAAGGAAAATGGATTTTTTATTACAGGTGATTTAGGGAAATTGAGTTCTGATGGATACTTATCGATTGTGGGTAGAGAAAAGGACTTGATAATAACTGGGGGTTACAACGTGTACCCCAAAGAGATTGAGGATGTGCTGAACGAACTAGAGAAAATTGATGAAACAGCAGTGTTTGGTATTTCGGACACCGATTTTGGAGAACGAGTGGTTGCTGCTGTTGTGATGGCAGAAAATGAAAGTTTCGATAAAAGCGAAACTGAGATTTTTGTTAATCACAAATTAGCTCGCTATAAGCAACCCAAGGAATACTTTGTATTAAAATCTCTGCCAAGAAATTCAATGGGCAAAGTTCAGAAAAACGAATTACGAAAACAATTTTCCATGTGACGAGCTTACTGCAAACTCCTCAGGAGTTGAAACAAGATGAAATAATATTAATTTAACATAAATTGCATCAGTTCGTCATCAACTTGCCACACCGCCCATGTACTCCAAGACGCCCCTGAAACCCAGCTAATGCTTTTCTTGCAGCGCTAATGCAATCTTAGAATTCGGTCGTCAGATCTTTATGCAGACTGAACCCCTGCAACTCAATGTCGCGATCAGAGTCAAAAAGCCAGTTGCGGTGATCTTCAATTTCACGCGGAGCAAGGCAAGCGCCAATTTTAAGCGGAGTCATAAGCAAGGTTCCTTCTTGGATCTTCAATTTTCATATAGGCGAGGAATGAAACAAATACGCAAAGCGCCATGACTGCGAAACTCCACCATCCACCATAAGTTTGCGTTAACCAGGCAAAGACAAATGGAGCGGTTGCGTTGACTGCCATTGACACGGACGCAATCCATCCCAAGCGCACCCCGTATCCTTTATTACCAAAAAGTGCGAGTGGAAGCGTTCCGCGAACAATCGTTTTAATGCCATCGCCCATTCCATAGATTGCGGCTGCTATCATGAGTCCAGGCAATGTAAAGCCAATAAACAAAAGTACAGCAAAACCAATAAACTGGAGCGATAATGCGAGAAGGTAAGTACCCAGCGGGTGCATGTTTTTAGCGATAAGCATTTCAAAAAACCGCCCAACCGTCTTAAAGGGTCCTATGACGGCTCCGGCTAGGGCAGCCATAGCCACAGTATGCCCAAGGTCTTGTACATTAGTAACCCAAAGAGCCATTACAGCACCCATCAGGTAACCAGAGAAGATAAAGGAAATTACCATCCAAAGCATCCCACGCTTACGGGCAGCGCCTTGCAGCTCAGGCCAATCGCTTCCTTTTTCCTGATTTTCCAATACTGTGAGATGTGCTGGACCACGTAGAGCAAACCCATGAATCGGTAGGCACACAATAAGATAAGCCACCCCGAGGATGACCCAGGTAGTCTGCCAGCCATGTTCATTGAATAGAAAAAGTGTCAGCGGCCAGAAAACTGTCGAGGCAACGCCACCAAAAAGAGTGATGATTGAGATTGAGCGCTGCGCGGGAACGCTCAGATCAAGGCGCACCACTGCGGCAAAGGCAACGTTATACAGTACGAACATGCCCGCGCCTTCAGCAACAATGATCGTGACAAGAAGCTGCTGCCAATTGGTGACTTGACCCATGGAGATTAAAGCCAGCCCCGCAACGAGCGAACCGCCTACCATTATCCAACGGCCGCCAAAACGGTCCGTCAGGCTCCCTGAAAGAGGCGAGAAAAGCCCGCCAAACAACAGACCTGCCGAAAGTACACCAAAGATCTGGCTCAGACTCAGCCCAAGTTCTATCGCCATATGCGGCAAAAGCACAGCGTAGGCGTACATGAGTGTACCGTAGCCCATGATTTGCGTGATACCCAGGCCAATAGCAGGAAGATAATCAAAATTAAACCTCATGCAATCAATGGCACCCTACTGTACATGCTCGTTTCATGGGCATATAAGAACTCCACAAATCGTGCTTTAGAATTAGTAATTGTTAAGCTTTGTGAAATAAAATTCTTCAAAAATGCGTCTTTCAAAATAACGTTCCAACAGTTGGCAGCAAAGTAGGTTAACCCTTCAACCTTCGAACATGCTGAAGTGAAGTTAATTTACCATACGACAATTCAGCGAAAATCATAAAGATATTCTCACCATTTTCTTCCATTGTAAGTCCGGTTAAGACCAATGCACTAATACTTTGATATAGCGACTTAAAAGTCACCCCGCCTCGGGAGTTTCGAATGAGATCAAACCATTGAACTTTATTCCGAGCATGCGTTTTAAGACCTGATTTCGTTAATGAAATCCAAACCGCCTTTTCGTCAATCATTCTATCTAGCTGGTCTGGTATTTCTTGGTTATTATGCGCTTCCTAAGAAGCATTGATAAAATTATCTCCACAAGACATCAGTTACTCAACATTTTAATTATTAAGCAGTTATAATATGAGAATGAAACAATTTTCTCACAGCCAATCAAAAATTTTATGACACGCACCTATGCTCAAGAACCTATTTATTATTCCTGTACTGCCACTACTTGGGCAGCTTCACTCTTATCAATTGACAAAGTTTACCTTATCCACCGTCCTATCAATGTATGCGTCAAAACCCCCTCATACTTCCGATAACGGGGACTTTGTCATTTCAATCGTTGGGGAATGAGTTATACCCATTTGAGCAAGCTAGATCTCCAACAGTTTACTAACGTATATTATCTGGTGTTGATTGAGTATCATCTCAATACGCCCAGATTTCTATATAACGCGAAAAAGAAGTTACAGGCATGTTTTACAGTATTCTAACGTAGCAACGAACGCGGCAATATTTCTGAGGCGCTCGATGAGATACGAAGCCGTTACGTTCTTAGGTTATTGTATTTGTTCGCTTAATTTTGGTTGCGGGGAGAGGATTTGAACCTCTGACCTTCAGGTTATGAGCCTGACGAGCTACCTGGCTGCTCCACCCCGCGACAGAGGTTGTGTATATTGCATTTTATTAGGTTTGGCGGTGACTTACTCTCCCACACCTTAAGATGCAGTACCATCAGCGCGACAGTGCTTAACGGCCGGGTTCGGGAAGGGACCGGGTGTTTCACTTGTGCTATAGCCACCAAACCGAATAAAATGCAACGTACACCAATTGTACGTGATTGAGAGATACAAATTTTAATCTGACTATTTCTGAATCAAATCAAGCCTATCGGGCAATTAGTACCGGTCAACTGAACATGTTACCATGCTTACATCTCCGGCCTATCGACGTGGTGGTCTTCCACGGCCCTCAGGGATACCTTGTTTTGAGGGGGGCT